>DATCXQ010000147.1:0-14208 GCA_036565725.1 Blastocatellia bacterium | reverse complement strand
TTTGGACCTCAACCGGCAATCTGAAATCGCAAAATGCGGAAAGCGTAATTGTAGAATCTCCGCAATCCGCAATCCGCAATCCGCAATCCGCAATCCGCAATCCGCAATCATATGAACCTTTTTCACGCAATCATTCTGGGAATCATTCAAGGTCTCACCGAGTTCATTCCGATCAGCAGCACCGGCCATTTGATCATCGCCGAAAAATGGATGGGACTTGAGCGGACGATGACGCCTGAGCAGATCACGGCTTTCGTGGCGGTCATACAATTGGGCACGCTGGCGGCCGTGATCGTCTATTTTATGCGCGACATCATGTCCATCACGATGGGATTTTTGCAGGGGAACCTGCTCTGGTTACGGGGCATTCGCGACGCCTCTCCCCGCAAGGCCGCGCGGCTGGGCTGGTTGATCATTATCGGCTCGATACCGATCGGGACGATCGGATTGCTCGCGAAAAAGATCATCGAAGGAGGCTTGACGAAGAACCTGACGGTGATCGGCGTGAGCCTGATCGTATGGGCCGTCATGCTGTTTTTGGCGGAGCAGTTCGGCAAACGCCGCAACGAAATCGAGCACATCGGAATCCGCGAAGCCTTGATCATCGGCGTGGCGCAGGTCTTCTCACTTATTCCCGGATCGTCGCGTTCGGGGACGACCATAACCGGCGCGCTCTTCGCCGGGATGAGCCGCGAAGCCGCCGCCCGCTTCTCCTTCCTACTCTCGATCCCGGCCATCGGGGCCAGCGGCCTGCTCGAATTTAAAGAAGCCCTCCATCTTCTGTCCGGCGTGAGCATGGTCAACCTGGCCGTGGCGACCGCGATCTCCGCGCTGGTCGGCTACGCCAGCATCGCGTTTCTGATCAGTTACCTCCGGCGCCATTCGACCTACGCCTTCATCATCTATCGGCTGATCGCGGGAGCGATTGTCCTCGGAGTGGCTTTTTACCGCGTGTAGACCGAAACGGTCCGGCTCCCCCGTAGCCATTGACGCCCCCGCTTTTCAACCAAAATAACCAAACTGAACGGAAGGTATGCGCCCTGCGCCAATAATTTCATCGGGGATGGGATGTGGCATTTAGAGCGGATTGCAAATTAGTGTAGGGTGTCGAGCGATTCGTTTAATCGCCCTAGTTGCGGCGCGGTACGTTACCGGGAGCGGTAGCGACCGGGCGCCAGTGACCCGGTCGCTACCGCTCTCGGTACCGTCAGTAAATCACGATATCGCCCTTTTGCCCCGAATGGGTTGTGGAAATTAGCCGGCGCCGCCGCGAATCACGTGCGAGAAGATGTTGTTGCGGAACCGCACGCCGTCATCGGCGTAATCCTTCTCGTAGCCGACCGCCAGGTTGGGATTGACCCGATCCAGATCGTAGCAGTCTCTGTTGATCATCCCCGCAGGCTTATAGATATTTTCACGTATGTAATCGTAGTAGCTCTGGCCCGTGGCCTTTTCGATCACCGCGCCGAGCACGAGCATTCCGGTGTTGCTGTAACGCCACGACGTTCCCGGCTCGAAGGCCAGCTTCTCGTCTTTCGCCAGCTCCATGAAATCGTTGGTCGTGCGAAAGCGCGCGCGCGAGGATTCCATAAACTTCTTGTTGAAGTAGCTGCCAAGACCCGCGGTATGGCAGAGCAGGTGTTTGATCTTGATCTTCTCAGCCGCTTCTTTGCTCGGAAATTCGGGGAGGAACTTGGCGAGCGGGTCGTCGAACGAGAGCTTGCCGCGTTCGACCAGTTGCGCGATGGCGACCGACGTGAACATCTTGTTCATCGAGCCGAGGTTGAATTTGGTGTCGACGCGGTTCGGGGCGTTGAAATCCTTGTTCGCCATGCCGAAGGCCTTCTTGTAGATCACCTTCCCGTCCTTGGCCAGTAACGCCGCGCCCGAGAAGACGTCGGCCTCGGCGAGTTTGCTGATAAAAGCGTCCAGCTCGCGAGCCACCTGCTCCTCGGTCAGCTTGGCCACGGGTTTGGCGTCAGTGGGCGGTTTTACGGGCCTCAATCCAAGGTCGGAGATCCGGTGAGGCGATTCCGGCTCGACGCGAACGAACAGCCCTTTGAATCCGCCGGTCAGCTTGTTCTTCAACACGACGGTCGCTTCACCTGGCTTCTCTTCCTGAACGCGCTGGAATTCGACCCCGCGAGTCTGGTCGTGAACCCAGGCGATGAAATCCAGGTGGCGATCCAGCGGTATATTGAGGAACCCCGGCGCGTAATTTTCCTGAATATACTTCCTCGCTTCGGCGAGTTTGCCAGCATTGATGACCTGCGCCAGTTCCTTGGCGCGCCGAACAGCAGGGTTGTCAGCGCTGGCCGAAGAAGCCTGGGACTGTTGCGCGGACGATGTGGACACGCTCAGGCCTGACAATAACGCCAGCGATAATGCGAAAAGTAATCTCTTCATAGCTCCTCTCTTGTTTCTTATCGAATTGGTTGTCGAGTTTCCTGATGGCGACGCTCGTCGCCTAAGATTACGCCTCTGGCCGGCATTTGTTTGATGGATTATAGTGATGTCGGGTATTCACAGTATGAATCTGCAAACGGTGGACTTGAATCTGCTGGTCGTCTTCGAGGCGCTGATGGAGGAACGCGGCGTGACCCGGGCGGCAAACCGCGTCGGGTTGAGCCAGCCGGCGATGAGCAACGCCCTGGCGAGGCTGCGCCGCACCTTCGACGACCCGCTGTTTGTGCGGACGCCCGAAGGCATGTCTCCGACACCGGCGGCGCAATCGCTGATCGGGCCAGTGCGGTCGGCGCTGGCGCAGTTGCGCGACATCTTCGAAGAGAAGCCGGCCTTCGCCCCTTCGGCCTCCGAGAGGCTCTTTCACCTGCTGACCAACGATTACGTCGAGCTGACGCTGCTGCCGCTTCTGGTCGAAGCCATTCGTGAGCAGGCCGGGCGGCGTCTCCCTTCGCGTTCAGCGTTCGCCGAGCGTCTTCGAGCCGCCGTCCGCCAACTCGCTGGCCGAATCGTTCGATCTCGCCATAGGCTTCTTCCCCGACGCGTTGACGCTCGACGCCAGAGTGATGTCCGAGCTGCTCTGGGAAGACAAGAACGTCTGCATCGCCCGCGCCAGACACCCGAAAATTCGCGGAAGAATCTCACTGCGCCAGTACGCCGAAGCGGAACACGTCGCGGTCTTTTACAAAAAACAGGGATTGGGAGTGATTGACACACTGCTCGCTCAACGAGCGCTGTCGCGCCGGACAGCCGTAGTGGTTCCGCATTTCACCACCGTCCCCTTCATCGTCTCCGCCAGCGACTTCATCGCCACTGTGCCGGAACGCCTCGCGCAAAGATTCAGCAAACAATTGAAGCTGCAATCGCTGCGCGCGCCGATTGAAATCCCGCCGCTGCGGTTGACGCTGCTGTGGCACGAGCGATTCCACGCCGACCCGTCGCACCGCTGGATGCGCGAGTTAATCGCGAGAACGTCTGGCAAGATCGCTGAAAATTCCGAATGAAACATCCCAGGCCAACGCCGACTCTTTCCGCCATCTCGCCAGACTCATTGCTGTAAGATTTTTTGCAAATCGGATATGAGAGTGGAATCCAAAGTGGAGTTCTGCAGCCATTCAGCGGCCTCGGACGGGGACTTGATTTTCCACACAGTCAAAACAACGCCGGCGGCCTTGGCGTAATCACTCTGGCTGGCGAATGGCAGCGCGCCGAGCCATTCCCTCGCCGCAGCGGGCGGGCCGACCTCCGCCAGCCGCCTGGCAGTCAGAGTGACGGATTTCCAGAGTATTTCCTCTCTGGTCATTCCTCTTTCTTCGATGGCGCGCCGTTTTTCCGCCATAACCGAAGATTTCACTTCGGCTTCGGCTCTGATCCAGTCATTCAAGTCCTCGCCATCACACCTGCCGCGCTCCTCGTAAATTTCATAAGCCCGCCGCGCGATCATTTCGCGCAAATCGGACTGTCCATCGTTCTCATCTGCTTCGCTCGATTGCAGCTTGAAGTCCGGGTTTTTCCTTATGATGGGGTCAAGAATCAGCCTCGACCTCCGAGGGTCAAAAACAAGGCCGGGCGGCGCTGCGGCCTCAATCAGCGCCAGTTCCATCATGGGGTCGGGGTTTTTCAGATGGGCTTCCACCACGCGAATCACCCGGTAGTTGTTGAGTTGCGATACGAGGAGAGGGATGGCGGCGCGAACATCCTCAGGCTCAGTGAGGGTATTGGCCCAGGCAAGGGCGGCGTCAGCATCCTGTCGGACCCAGCGGCGGGCCAGTTCCGAGACGAGTCTGGAACGCCGGCGGGCGTCGAGGCCTGAGTTTGCGATTAACTCCGCCACCTGTCGGCCCTGTGCGCCTATCTGTACAAGTCCGCGCATCATAGTTCCGAAGGTGGGCGCGTAGGTATCCTCGCCCTTCAGTTCGGCCAAAACCTGCAACGCAGCCTGAGGGTTCCGATGCGCGAGGTTGTAACCGACTTGAGAGTAGAACACAGCCTTGTCGGCGCCGCTGAGGTTTTGCCGTGCCCATCCGGCGGAGAACTCAGGATCTGGCCACCCCTGCGCCAACGCCTTGAGAGCAGAGACACGCTCGGCGGGATGAGCCATGGCGAGAATACGGTTCGCCAATGAATAGGGGTTCGTGGCGGCTTCCGCGAGGTCAAGCGCCTTGGCCTTCCCGGGACCCTCGGGCAACATCCCATCCAGCGCCTCACGATTCAGATTCGGCATAGTCTTCCGCGCCGCATCGAGGAAAAACTGAAGAAGGTCTACGCCGATCATGTTCGGCCACGAGATTGAGGCGGCCCAGGCCAGAGCCTCCCTCGGCTGTTTCGCGACCCAAAGTTCGATGACGCGAAAAGCGAATATTTTCGGCGCGAATCCCTGGAGCATGCGGATTTCGTCCACGGACAGGTGAAGTCCATACTCCTTGCCGAAGGTTTCCTGTACTTTCAGCGTATCAGTCATCAGGGCGAGTTGACATATGCGCTGGTGAAACTTCATCAGTTTCTCGTCCGTCACGCTATTCGACTCCTTTGAAATGATTCTGTCTTTCCGTCCAGTATATCAAAACACCGAGTCGAAAGTCGGAGCCATTATTTGTGTTCCCCCGTGTGACTTTGTGGATGAATCGCTCACTGCTTCTGCGCGACTGATTTCTTCGGCGGGCTCTGCCAGAGCACGTTGACGATCATCCATTTGCCGTCGAATTTCGCCAGATGCATGTAATCAACGCCCCACTCGGCCACCAATTTCACCGAAGCAGTCTGATCCAGCAGGTCTAAAATCGTAACCTCTTTCGGCGCGTCCTTCCGCAGCTTGCCTTCCTTATTGAAATTTTTGGCGACCTCGACCAGCCGCTCGAACGTCATCGCCGAGCCGGGACGATAAGCGTCGTCCGCAGGCGGGCGATAGAAACCGAGTTTGGCGAGTTTGGGGTGGACGCTGCGCTCGATGCGCGAGGGTTCAACGTTGTAGATGCCTTCGACGTAATCGAGCGCCGCCTGCCGTACGGCCTCGCGGTCGGCGTCCGTTTGGGCCTGCGCCGAGCAGAACGGCGCCAGTGTCAACATGACGAGAGCCAGGAGAAACGATCTTTTCATACTAAACCTCCGTTGAATTGAATTGTTATGAACAGGCGCGAGGCTTATTCACATCGCAGCGCCGCTATCGGGTCCACTTTTGTCG
The DNA here is from genome assembly GCA_036565725.1 of Blastocatellia bacterium. GTDB lineage: Bacteria > Acidobacteriota > Blastocatellia > RBC074 > RBC074 > JAJVID01. The sequence continues at coordinate 8,564 of DATCXQ010000147.1, read as the reverse complement.
CCCGCCGCGCGGGCAGATAGCAGGACAGAAACGCCACCCCCATCAGCAACAAGGCGATCTGCGCAAACGTGACTGGGTCCGTCGCGCTTACGTCGAATAACAGCTTCGACATCAACCGCGTCAACGCGAAGGCCGCCAGCAATCCGATCGCCATCCCCAGCAAGGCCAGTTTCATTCCCGCGCCGACCACCAGGCGCAGCACGGCGCCGGATTGCGCGCCCAACGCCATTCGCACGCCGATCTCATGCGTGCGCTGCGTCACGGCATAAGCCATCACGCCGTAGATACCGACCGCGGCAAGCAGCAACGCGATCGCCCCGAGAGCGCCGAGCAGCAACGTGTAGGCGCGAGGCTCAGCGACCGCATCCGACATCAGTTGATCCATCGTCTTGATTTGCGAAACGGGCAGGTCGCGATCCAGCGCCCAGACTTCATTGCGCACGGCGTTGACGAGGCCGAGCGGGTCGCCGCCAGCCTTCACCACCAGGAACATTGAGCGCCACCAGAGATTTTGCTGAAACGATGTATAGAGCGCCGGCTGGGCGGGTTCATTCAAACCGCTGTACTTCACATCCGCCACGACTCCGACAATCGTCAACCACGGGCCATTCGGGCTGTAGTCACCGGTCTGCAACCGTTTGCCTACCGGGTCTTGCTGCGGGAAATACTGCCGGGCCAGCGTCTCGTTGATGATGACGACCTGCGGCGCGTTGGCGTCATCCGCGTCGGTGAAGGCCCGGCCCGCAAGCTGCTGAATGCCAAGCGTGCGGAAGTAATCAGGACTGACCAGCAGTTGTTCGGCGAGAGGCAGAGACTGGCCCGGCGAGGGCGCTGGACCTTCGACCGCAAAAGGATTGCGCATTATCAGCAGGTTCGGCGGCAGCGACATTGAGACCGACGCGGATTCCACGCCGGGCAGCGCCTGCACGCGCTGCAACAGTTGTCGCTGAAACGCGCCGACCCTGGCGGCTTCGCGGTAGCTGCTCTGAGGCAGGACGATCTCCGCCGTCAGCACGCGGTCAGGCGCGAAACCGGGATTGACACGTTGCAGTCGCAGAAAGCTGCGAATCATCAGCCCGGCCCCGACCAACAGCAATAGGGCCAGCGCGAACTCCGACACGATAAACAAACTGCGCAATCGGTTTCGTCTGGAGCCTTCGGCGCCGCTGCGCCCGCCTTCTTTAAGCGTCGAGTTTAAGTCCACTTGCGAGCTTTGCAGCGCGGGGGCCAGGCCAAAGACCAGGCCGCTTAAGCAAGTCATCAACAGCGTAAAGCCGAGGACGCGCATGTCTACGCTGATTTCGTCGAAGCGCGGCAGATTTTCAGGACTCAGAGCCACGATCAGAGCAACGCCCCATTGGGCCAGCAGCCAACCTAGCGTGGCGCCGAGCAATGCCAGCAGCGCGCACTCGGTCAGCGCCTGCCGGATCAGGCGCAAACGGCCGGCGCCGAGCGCCGAGCGGACGGCTATCTCTCGTTCCCGCTCAGTCGCGCGCGCCAGCAGCAGGTTGGCCACGTTGACGGAAGCGATGAGCAGGACAAAGAAGACCGCGCCCAGGAGAACGGACAAACTCAACTGCGCATCGCCGACAATGGCGCGTTTGAGCGGTTCCACCCGAACGACCTTGGTCGTGCTGCTGGGATACTGCTGTTGAATCTGGTTGGCAATCGCGTTCACTTCGGCCTGCGCCTGTTGCGCGTTAACGCCCGGCTTCAACCGGCCGATGACGCGCAGGAAATAAGGCGGGCGGGCGCGCGGCGGGGCGAGTTGTAGCGCCGCCCACAACTCAGCCGGGCCAAAGGCGGTGAAGCGAAAATCCGGCGCCATCACGCCGATGACGGTGAAGCTTTCATTGTTGAGCGTGACGGTTTGGCCGACGGCGTCCGGATTTGAAGACAGATGCTTTTCCCAGAAGCCGTGGCTGACGACGACCGCTCGTGGGCTGCCCGGCTTGTCTTCGCCGGCCAGGAACGTCCTGCCGCGCTGTGGCCTGGCGCCGAGCATGTCGAAGAATTCCGCCGTCACGACCGCGCCGACCACTTGATCGGGCGCGCCGCCGCCCGTCAGGCTGAAGCGATTGCCGGGCGAGATGGCCGCGATTTTCTCGAAGCTCTGATTGCGTTCCCGCAGCGCCTGAAAGTCGGCATTGCCATACCCGCTCCTCCCGCTTGCCGTCTCCGGGTTGTTGAGAAACATCTGCATCAGCCGCTCGCTCTCCGGAAATGGGAGAGGGCGCAACAGCACCGCGTTGACGACGCTGAAAATCGCCGTGTTCGCGCCGATCCCGAGCGCCAGCGTCAAGACAGCAATCAATGTAAAGCCGGGTTTCTTCAATAACATTCGCGCGCCGTAGCGCATGTCTTGCCAGAATGTTTGCATAATTCCTCCAAGAGCAGATGTCAGATGTCAGTAACAAGTGAGGCGAGTGGTTTCTTCACTGACATCTGACATCTGACATCTGACATCTATTCGCATCTGACATCTATTCGCATCTGAGCGCCACCATCGGATCTACCTTCGCCGCCCGGCGCGCCGGAATCCAGCAAGCCACCAGCGCCACCACGGCCAACAAGACCGTGACGGCAGTGAACGTCAGCAGGTCGGTGGGCTTGACGCTGAAGAGCAAAGCGCTCATCAGGCGCGTCAGTCCGTAGGCCATCGCCAATCCAATGACCACGCCCGCGCCGGCCAGCGACATCCCTTGCCCGACCACCAGGCGCAACACGTCGGGGCCCCGTGCGCCCAGCGCGACGCGGATGCCGATCTCGTGCGTGCGTTGCGTGACGGCGTAAGACATCACGCCGTAAATGCCGACCAGCGCCAACACCAGCGCCACTGACGCGAACAGGATCAACAGCGTCAGGTTCAGTTTCTGCGCCGCCACGGACTCGTCGCGGATCTGCTCCATGGTGCGGATGTTGTAGATCGGCTGGCTGGAGTCGAGCGCGGCGACTTGACTGCGCACGGCGGCGGTCAGACCGGCCGGTTCGACGCTGCTCTTGATAACCGCCGTCATGCCGCGGGAGGGCAGTTGCAGGCTGTGGAAGTAACCCTGCACGTAATTCGAGCCGCCGCTCAGACTCTCCATCTTCACGCGCCCGACTACGCCGATGACGGTCGCCAACGGCGCATTCGGGTCGCCGCCCCCCAGGCGAACGCGCTTCCCGACGGCATCCTCATTGGGCCAATGGCGGCTGGCGAATTCCTCGTCAATGACGATGGCGTTCAGGCCGAAGTAGTATCGCCCTTCCTCGCCGAGGTCGCTCGGCAAGGGCCCGGTCGGAGGGCGGTGGGTGTCTTGTTCGGTAAAGTAGCGTCCGGCGCGCAGCGGTATGCTCATCGCGCGGAAATAATCGGAGCTGACCAGACAGGCTTCCATCAGCGGCGTCTGGCCGGGCGGCGGCGCAGGGCGGCCTTCGATGGTGAAGGAAGTCTGCCAGCCGTTGTTGCCTAGCGGCAGCCCCGAAGAGACAGCGGCCGCTTCGACGCCGGGCACGGCGCGTAAACGTTCCGTCAGCCGCCGCCAAAACTCTATGCGCTGCTCCGTGCTATATTTCTTTTCCGGCAGCATGATGTTGGCGCTCCAGAGCCGCTCGTAGGAAAAGCCGGGATTAACCTGATGCAAACGATAAAAGCTGCGGATGAGCAGTCCCGCGCCAACCAGCAGCACCAGCGCCGCCGCGACCTCCGTCACCACCAAACTGCTCCGCACCCATTGCCGTCTGCCGCTATTGCCTCGCCCGGCCTCCTTCAAGGTTTCGTACGCGTCCACCTTGCTGGCCTGCCACGCCGGAATCAGGCCGAAGACGAGGCCGGTCAGAACCGAGACGGCCATGGTGAAGATAAACACGCGATTGTCCATGCCGATCTCCTGCGCGCGGGGGATCGCGTCGGGGCTGGTCTTGAGGATTAAGTCAACGCCCCACGTCGCCAGCAAAAGACCCAATGCCCCGCCCATTACGGCCAGCAACAGGCTCTCGGTCAGCAACTGCCGCACGATGCGCCAGCGCCCGGCGCCAAGCGCCGCGCGCACAGCCAGTTCTTTCGACCGCGTAGTCGCGCGCGCCAGCAGCAGGTTGGCGATGTTTGCGCAGGCGATCAGCAATACGAACCCGACTGCGCCGAACAGCACCCACAACGCGCGCCGCACGTCGCGCACGTAATTTTCGATCAGAGGCATGATCCGCACGCGGTTGTCCTGGTTGCTGCCCGGGTACAACTTCTCCAAGCCTGCGGCAATGTTGTCCATATCAGCGCGCGCCTGTTCGATCGTCGCGCCGGGCTTGAGCCTGGCTACGCCGTAAAGGCCCGGATGATTGCCGCGCTGCTTCCACGACGGCTGATCCGAAAGCTGCCCGACCGGAACCCACATTTCGACGCGGCTCGGAAAGCGGAAGCCCTGCGGCATAACGCCGATCACCGTGTATCTGCGATCATTGAAGTTGAGTGTCTTGCCCACAATCTGCAGATCACCGGCAAAGCGACGCTGCCACAACCCGTAACTCAGGACCACGACCGGCGGCCCGCCCGGCTTGTCTTCATCAGCGGTGAAGACGCGTCCCAGCGACGCATGCGCGCGCAATGTCGTAAACAGGCTGGCAGTCACCTGCCCGGCCTGAATGCGCTCCGGCTCGCCCGCGCCAGTCAGGTTGTAATCACCGCGATTGAAAACGGCCATCTCCTCGAAGACACGCTGCTGCGCGCGCCAGTCGGTGTAGTTCGGCCAGGAGATGGACATCCCGTCCATCTGCGGACTGCGCTCGTTGTATAGCGCCAGCCGTTCGGATTCAGGGTACGGCAGCGGGCGCAGCAACACAGCATTGATGACGCTGAAGATGGCCGTGTTCGCCCCGACGCCGAGCGACAGTGTTAACATGGCGATCAAAGTGAAGCCAGGTTGTTTGAGTAACATTCGCGCGCCGTAGCGCATGTCTTGCCAAAGTGTTTGCATAATTCCTTCCCTTAGGATGGAGAATCGATGATGGAATACCGCGTATCGAGGGCCGCCATCTTCTATCTTCCTTTATTCATATCTGATTCAAATAATCAAAATTCGCGCCACACTTGGAACGTCGCTAAGGGCTTTGTTTTCTTGGTCGCCGCCCTCGCGCAAATACGAGATTTATTGAATGGATGTCCGTTTATGGGATTGTGATTTCCCGGAAGCGGAATTGAAAGGTTGGGGTTCGCGGATGAGAAAAGAGAAGGGACAGAAAAATAGCGGACAGAAAAATGGAAATGGCGCGCAGGACGATTTCTATTTTTCTGTCCGCTATTTTTCTGTTGATGGCGCTATCCGCAGAGGCTTCAGCTTGCTGACGCGCGCGGTACCGTTATCGATGACGCGATCCGCTAAGGCTTCAGCTTGCTCACACGCGCGGCGCTGTTATTTCTTCGCCTGCTTTCGCGGATCGTCATTCGGGTTGACGTAGTTGATTACGAACGGCCCGATGGCATGCACCTGAACCACGGTCTCGCCTTTGGCCATGGCGAAATGGCGCGTCCCTTTCGGCATTCGGACGAATGATCCCACGGGCATCGCGTGCGCCGCCGCCTCATCGAACTTTTCGCCGGTCCCCATCAGGAAGGTTCCCTCCAACACCGTCACGTTTTCGTCTGTCGGATGCCAATGCGGCATGATTTTGTAGCCGTCCGGCGCCTTGAGGCGGATGGTGAACGGCTCCGCTTTCGACGGATCGCCGGATAGAACCGCAATTTGCGCGCCCGATGGGAGGGCCGGCGGAACCGGTCCCCATTTGACCTCATTCGGTGTGATCATCGTGTGAGATTGTTGGGCTTTCCCGGGCGCGGCCTGAGCTTTCTTCGCCTTGTCTTTATCGCCCTGAGCCAGACCGAGCGTGACCGCGGCCAATAAGACAAGAGCGACAATACTAATCTGATGCTTTTTCATGTGCATTTTCCTTTCTGAGATTTTGCCTTTCGCGTCGGGTGAAATCGGGATTGGCGGAATGATATACGCCTTGATCAGCCTTTTTCCAGGAAGACCGGAAACGACATTAAAGGCCTCGCAACGCCATTGCCGTCGCGGCGTCGGCAGGAAAAAAGGATTCGAGCGCAAGCTCCGACAGGGTGACATCAACAGGCGTCCCGAAAATCGTCGTCGCGCTGATGAACGAGAGCACGCCCTGCCCCGTGACGAACCGGAAAGGGACGGCCACACCGGCGTATTCCCCGGCGCCGGCGTTCTCAACGCCATCGCCGGGCGCAGGATAACTACAGAGTTCGTTCAGCAATTCTTCGAGAACCGGGTCGGCGGTCACTTCGATCTGGCGGCGCAGGCGCGCGAGCAAATGCGAACGCCACTCGGCGAGATTGGCGATCCGAGGCGCAAGCCCCGCCGGATGCAGGCTGAGCCGGAGCGCGTTGACCGGCGGACGCAACAACGACGGTTCGACCCCGGCCAGCAAGGGCAGGACCGCGTTGTTGGAGGCGATGAGCGTCCAGTGGCGGTCGATTGCCAGCGCCGGGTATGGCTCATGCCCTGCGAGCACCAGGTCGACGGCCTTGCGCGCGGACTGAAGCGCCGGGTCATCGAGCGGCCGTTCGGGGAAAGCCGGCGCATACCCGGCGGAGATCAATAGGGCGTTGCGCTCGCGCAAAGGCACATCGAGGTATTCGGCGAGCCGCAGGACCATTTCACGGCTCGGCAGCGAACGGCCCGTTTCGAGAAAGCTCAAATGCCTGGTAGAGATCTCGGCCTCGCAGGCAAGGTCAAGTTGGCTCATTCGCCGCCGCTCGCGCCATTTGCGCAGAAGATTTCCCACCGGTTGAGTTTGAAGGCCAGTCATCACGATTCAACAATAGCACAGACCTAAATCGCCCTCCATTACCTCCGAGGTAATTGATTCACCTACGACAACGGCGGAATATGCGCGCAGGCAAGGCGAACGGCCAGTTGGTCGAAATCGCCGAAGGCCAGGATCACAACATTCGCTTAACGGAGGCTGCAATGAGCAATTTTACCGACCTGGTTGATCGTTACATCGCCATCTGGAATGAATCCGACGACGAGCGCCGGCGCGACCTGATCGCGCGGACGTGGACGGAAGATTCGACCTATCTCGACCCAATGGTTCGCGGCGAAGGGCGCGGCGGCATTGACGCCATGATCCGCGGCGTCCAAGCGCAGTTCCCCGGACTGCTGTTCCGCAGGACGAGCGAGGTTGACACGCACAACGGCCGTGTCCGCTTCGCCTGGGAACTCGGCCCCCAAGGCGGCCCCGCGCTCGCGGGCGGCGTCGACTTCGGAGTGATCGTCGGCGACCGCTTGCAGACGATCACCGGGTTTCTCGACTTCGCGCCGAAACCGGCGGGGTGAGGCTTATTAATCGAAGGAGTTGTTCATGTCGCGTTGTGACGTGTTGAAAGAATAAGAACGCGCAGTTCGTAGTCCCGCCTTTAGGCGGAAGAGTCGGATGCGGATCCATTCCGTGACGCCAAACGCTTCCGCCTAAAGGCGGGACTACGAACGATTTTCTGAGGAGGGGTATGCAAAGACGAGATGTTCTGAAATCAGTCGTGTCTGCGGCCGCCGGCGCCGGGCTGGTCGCCGCAGGCGGCTCAGGGCAGGCCGAAGGCGCGAAAACGAAAGCCCCGACGGCGAACGCCATTCGGGCGCCATTCATCGTGACTCGCGATGGCGCGAGTTTGTTCTACAAGGACTGGGGCAATGGCAAGCCCGTAGTTTTCGTTCACAGTTGGGCGCTCAACTCCGACATGTGGCAATACCAGATGATCCACCTGGCCGGACAGGGCTTGCGCTGTGTCGCGTACGACAGTCGCGGCCACGGACGATCGTGCGACCCCGGGCGTGGCTACGATTACGACACGCTCGCCGGCGATCTCGCGGCGGTGATTGACCAACTCAATCTTCGCGAGGTCACGCTCGTCGGCCATTCGATGGGCTGCGGCGTGGTCGCTCGCTACCTGTCACGCCACGGCGCCAGGCGCGTCGCCCGCGTCTCGCTCGTCAGCCCGTCTTTGCCCTTCGCTCTGAAGACCGAAGACAATCCGGACGGAATGGACAAGAGCGTCCTTGAACGACTGCAGGCGGCCTGGAGCAGAGATTTTCCGAAGTGGCTGGCCGCCAACGCCCGGCCCTTCTTCACGCCGGAGACATCGCCTGAGATGGTTCAGTGGGGAATAAGTATGTGCCTGCAGGCTTCGCTGAAAGCCCTCATTGACTGCAACCGCGCGACCATCGAGACCGACTTCCGCGCCGAACTGCCAAAAATCACCATGCCGACGCTGATCATTCATGGTGATAAGGACGTGTCCACGCCGCTCGAGTCGACCGGGCGAAAGACCGCGCGACTGATACCGGGCGCCAAACTTGTAGTGTATGAGGGCGCGCCGCACGGCCTCATTTTCACTCACATGGATCGCTTCAACCGCGACCTGCTCGCCTTTATCAAAGGTCAAGCGCAGACGTAGAGCCCCCCGCCCCGGCGGGGCGAAATGTTTGTAGATTGCGAATGCGACAACAGCGTAGGGGCGGGTATTCCCCGCCCGCATCCTTGATCGAGGCGATGGGGCGGGGAAT
>DATCXQ010000095.1:0-9529 GCA_036565725.1 Blastocatellia bacterium | reverse complement strand
ACTGATCAGTCGGCCGCTTGCTTACGCGCGCGGTACTGTACCAATCTTGATTGTTTTGATTTAAATAAATACCAAAATTTAGTTAACGATGTGTTGCGTGTTGTTACAGCGCCTTCTTCATATAAGCCACGATAGGAGCGATGTCCTCATCGGGGATCTGCGGCAGGGGAAGCCCGCGCACGACGTTGATGAAGAAGAAAAACTGCTGGTAGTGCTTGACCACGTCCTCAAGCGTCTTGGCCCGATGGTCGTGAAAATAGGGGGCGGTCTTGTTGATACCCCGGAGTTGCGGGATGTCGAAACGGTTGAAGACCTGGTTGCCGCCGACGGTCTCGAGCGCTTTGATGTCTGTAAGTATTGTGCCGGGGTCGCTGGAGACGAGAACCACGCTCGCGCCGTTAGGCAGCGTGACGGTAAAGCGCTGCGTCGGCAGATCGAAGCCGGGACCCTGGATTGGACTTAGCGGGAAGCCGGTCGGCGGCGGGTTGGAGACCACGACGTTGAGAGAGACCGGGTTGGTCGAACCGTCGAAGGGCGGGAAGATGCGGTTCTCGAGGTTCTGCACTTGCGCAGGCCCGCCGTGGCACTTGGCGCAGAAAAAATCGAACCTTTCTTTGCCGCGCCGCTCAAACGCAGTCAGCGGCGGGTCGATGTCGGGGAGCGGGCCGCCGGCGTCGATGGCCTCCGACAACTTCCTGACTTTTGCAGAAGAGAAGATATGACGCTGGAATTCGGCGACCGTTTCGAGGAACTCCTCCGTCGGCTGTACGGTAGGCTCCATATGCGCGTTGACGGCCCCGAGCGCCTGCTCCTCCAGAGTCTTGGCCGTGCGGTCCTGCTGATAAGGGGCGGTGTGCTTGAGCATGTTGAGCGGTGGAACCGCGCGCGAAAGCGTCACGTGTGTGGCCGTTGGGTCGTCAGTCAGGCGCACGCGATCCGGGAGCGGCACGCGAACCTTGATCAGCGCGCGAGTGCGGAGCAGCGTGAAGTCCTGATTGCCGTCGTCGGCGTCAATGGAACGGAAGAGCGGGTCGTCGGCGTTCGGGTTGATTTGCCGCGCCCGCTGTAGCCTCTGCCAGCGGGCCTCGACGGTCGCAGGCGAGAGGCTGAACCCGTCCCGCAGATTGTGGCAGGTTGCGCATGAGCGCCCGTTGCCTCCGGGAAATGGCATGAAGAAGTTTAACGCGCCTTTGAGCGCCTTCATCTTGTCAACGCCGAGGAGGCTGGAGTCCTCGCGCTCTATCTCCCGGAGTATGCCGAAAAGGTGGATGGCCTCGTCGCCGAGAATTTCTTCCTGCCGTTCAGTGGCCAGCAGTGGGTCCGCTGCCGGCGCGGCGGCGCCGCCAAAACCGAGGCAATAAACACCGACGCCCATCACACCGGCAATCATCGCCAAGACAAGCTTGATTGCGCGGACGGATAGTATGAGCAGGCGGAGAGACGCCGCAGTGGAATATCTCGCTTTCATTGATTGTTACTCCTTAGCATGTTTATAAATAAGATCACATTTCAACCGGTTCCCAAGCGCTTAAAACGAAACCCAAACAGGTAGCGGATCATCCACTCGCAGGACGGACTGTTGTAGAAACCTTTTTTTGTACTCTTCTCGAATCTCCTCGATCTTGATGTGTTTCTCATTTCGCGCAGACACCGGGTAGAGCAGTATCAAAACGACGCTGCGCTCCTGCTCGACTTCGCCTTCGGAATTAAGGAATTGCCCCCTGCCTGTTAAGACCGTCAGCCCGTCCGGGAATCGTTCGGTTACAAATCCGGAGAGAAACTTGTCAAACTCCTTCCGGCTGACCTCCGCGCCGTCCGGTTTATTTCTCCCGAAATAGAGTTCGGTGCGGATGAACGGCGACGCCTGGAACAGCTTTTGTCGGCCTTCGCGATCCTGCGCGGAGGCTTGCGCTGGGGCGCTGAGCTCAACCTGGCCCTGGGCGAACGCTATTGGCGCCATCAGCGCGCTCATGAGTAAGATCAGGGCGAGACATTGTTTCTTCAGGAATTTATTCATCATTATTTTGTTATCTCCTATTACTCCGGTGTTGTGTTGAGCTACAGGGCGTCGCGACATCGCCGGTGTGACGATGACGCGCACACCCTGTAGAGTCCGATATCAACGATTCAGAATTAAGGCTAAGGCGTCAGACGCCCTTGCAATGTGTTGTCAATCACTCTGCTACCGAAGCGCATCGGCAGGTACTTCACCTGCTGCCAGCGTTCAAGCAGATCGTCGTAATGAGGGCTTTGCGGGTTGCCGGATTGACCCGGAGCGACCATGAAGCGCGAGTTACTGATGGCGTCGTGGTCCACGATCTGGCGGTACTGCGCCGAGTGCAACTGGTTATACTCGTCCCATTGGAAGACCGACGCGACGTTGACCGTAAACTTGTCGCCGCCGTTCGGAATGCTGCGGCTGAAGACCGGTTTGAGCTGCGGGTTCTTGTCGAATGGGTTGTGTGGGAAGAGCGCGTGATGCGCGCGATCCCAGCGCCAGGCCTGGATGTCATCCGTTCCTTGCGCCTGGGACATCTTGGCCAGACCTTCGGTCAGCGCAATGGTGAGCGTGTCGGCGCAGGTCTCGACCTGAGGCGTCCGCACGTCGTCGCACCACCTCGTGTTCTTTTCGAGCGCCGATTCGAGCGCCATGCCGACATGATAGATGTGCTCTGAATACGCGAGCCACAGCTTGTCGCCCAGCGCCGAGTCATACAGCTCGTCGGCGAAAAGGCGCTCGCCGAGCTTGAGATACCAGGCCTCGAAGATGGCCGCCCGCGCGCTGTCGCCCGTGACGCCCAGGTCCCAGTTGCTTAACATCTCCATTGCCAGTTTGGCGCGCTTGTCAGCGGGCCGCGCCCTGAGCATCGTCGGCAGCAACTCGCGCGCGTGCAGCGCAACGACGTCACCCTGCATCGCCTCTATGTCTTCCGGCGAAAGCTTCGGTTTGCGCTTGATCATCTCGATGACGCGGGCGGCGCGGTACGGCGCGGAGAAGTTGGTTCCGATCAGGTGAGGGTAGTCGTCGCCCGCGACCTTATTGTTGGCCGTGGCGATGTAGCCTTGAGGCGGATTGTAGAGCTTCGGCAATTCGGCGAACGGCGCGTAACCCGACCACTCATGCTCTCCCGTCCAGCCTTCCACTGGCAGGCGGCCGTCGTCCCCCTTGGGACGCATCGGAATAGTCGCCGCCGCAATGTAGCCGATGTTGCCCCGGTAGTCGGCGAAGACGTAGTTCTGATCGGAGGGACGGTGAACGCGCGACGCCTCCAGGAATTCCCGCCAGTCGCGGGCGCGGTTGTAGGCCAGCCCTGCCAGGACACCGTTGTCCGTCGGGTCGTTACCCGTCCAGCGCAGCGCCAGCGGTCGACCGGCGGGATTTATCACGTCGGAGATGAGCGGGCCGTGGCGCGAGATGCGCACACTGAGATTGACGTCGGGTTTGCCTTTGACCTTGATCGTCTCCGGTACGACGACGAGCGGCTCCCAATCGCCTCTAAACTCAACCTCGTTGCGCTCGTTGACGCGCTCGATGTAAAGGTCCTGCGAATCAACGTTGGTGGTGGTAATTCCCCAGGAAATATAGCCATTGTGACCAATGGCCACGCCCGGAAGACCGGGGACGGTCGCGCCAATCACGTCCAGGTCGCCGCCAGTCAGCCGCGCCAGGTACCAGTTCGCCGGAATCTGCGAAGGGAGGTGCGGGTCGTTTGCGAGTAGCGGCCGGCCCGTCGTCGTGCGCTCGCCGCCGATCACCCAGCTATTGCTCCCGAAGCCTTCCGCGCCCAGGCCCGTCTGCCCCTCGATCTGGCGGCTGAGTTCAAGCAGACCGCTGACTATTGAAGAATCGAGACTGGGGGTTGAAGACCTCGCGCTTTTACCACCCTTCCTTCGTCGGCGGCTCGCCGTCATTTCCGTCCCCGGAATGATCGTCGGTCCATCGTCGGTGTAGGCGGGCATCAGTTGCGCGGCCTTTGCCGGGTCGCCGAGCTTCGCTATCAGCTGGACGCGAAGCAGTTCCTTGTCCCAGTTGGAGCTGACGCTCCAGAAGAGTACTTTGATCCAGACCAACACATCCTCGGGCCGCCACGGCTCCGGCTCAATGCCGAGAATCGTGAACTCGGGCGGAAGCTGGTGGTCGGGACTGCCTAGGTAGGCGTTGACGCCCGCGACATAGGCCTTGATCGGCCTCTGTTCCTCCGGGCTTAAACGCGACCAGGCGGCGGCGGCGGCGCGATGCGTCCCGACGGTGCGGAACAGGCTGTCGATTCCCAGCGCCGATTCGCCGAGAATCTCCGCAAGCCGCCCATTGCCGAGCCGGCGTTGAAATTCCATCTGCCAGAGCCGGTCTTGCGCGTGCGCGTAGCCGAGGCCGAAGTGCGCGTCAACCTCGCTGCCCGCGCGGACGTGCGCCACTCCGGCGGCGTCGCGCTCGATCGTCACCGGACCGTCAATGCCGTTAATAGGCAACGCTCCTTGCGCCCCCACAGTTCCGGGGCGCCAGACAGAGCCGCCGAGACTGATGACGAACAGCAACGCAAGTGAAGTTATCAATGTTCGACGTATGCTAAATGAAAACGGTACTACCATGTTTCTCTACTACTCTCAGTGTTAAGACACAGCAGTAGCTCGCAGGAGTACAGGAGCATCCTGCCGTGTACGGGGTTAAGTCGGCCTTCCCCGTCGGTTCGGGGCAGGCGGTTTATACCGGTTTTCAAATATATGAATACTGTTAGCCACCGCAGCGCGCAGAGGGCGCAGAGAGCATAATGATTTCTCAGCGCTCTCTGTTTGCTCCGTGGCTATTCATCCATATAAAAACCGTTTCAATGAATGGATTTAGTAATCTGGATGGCTCAATCGAATGTTCCTATTTTAAGAGCTTCATGTAAGCGACGATGTCGGCCTGCTCCTGTGCGGTCAGGAAAAAGGGCGGTTGACCATTGGTTGGAATGCCGAAGACGATTGCGAAGAAGCGGTCATAGTGCCTGACAACATCTTCCAGCGTCTTCGCGGAGTTGTCGTGAAAGTAAGGACCGGTGTCGCGGACTCCCCACAGCGAAGGGATCTTGAACGCGTTCACGCTGTCGAAGGTTGCGCTACGCGCATCCCCCGTAATGAGCGCACGCCCAGGGTCAGGGCTTTTCACAACTGTCGTGGTTCCGTCCGGGTTCTTGAAGATGAAATCCCGCGCCCGATTGCCGGCGGCGTTGAACTCGGAAACCAATACATTCTGAAAACGCGAGCCGGGCGCCACTGGCAGTGGAAGGAACCGGTTAGTCTGGTTCAGCATCGGGCCGCTGTGACACGCCGCGCAACTACCCGCTTTTGTAACCGGGTTAATGGGAACGTCCTCGAAGAAGCGCCGGCCGCGCTTTTCGGACTCAGTGCGCCCGGGCGGCAGTTCGGGGGCGGGGCCGCCTTCGGCGAAGCGCCTGAGGTCGGGCGAGCTGAAGAACCGCGAGGTCAGTTGGAATTCGGCGAGGCGCCGAAGGTCTTTTTCGTCAGGCTCCTCGGTGTTCTGAAAGTGGTCATGGATCGCCCCCAGGGCCTGGCTGGTCAGGTCGGATTGACGCCCGTCGAGCATCAGCACAGGGTCGAGCGAGGGCGTGTTGAGCGTGCTCGGAATGCCACGCGCCAGAATCACCGAACGCGCGGTAGGGTCATCGGCCAGGCTCACGTTCTCATGCAGTGAGACCTCGACCAGGATGGTGGCGTCCCTGAGCATCCTGTAGACGCCGTTGCCTTGCCTGTCGTCACTGCCGTCGTGGAGGAAGAGCGGGTCCTGAGGGTCGCACAGAAATCGCTCCCGCGCGTCTTCAGGCGAGACTGTCCCCGTCTCGGCGCTGTGACAAGTCAGGCAGGTTCGCCCGTTGCCGCCGAATGTCTCTCGCGTGAAGAGGCGCTTGCCGTCCTTCCGGGAACCTATGTCGTTTCTACTCCCCTCGCTCCGCGCCTGGCTGGATAGAGAGCTTGTTGCGGCGGCTAGCAAGAGCGTAATGAAAGCGATGAGTAACTTTGAAGTTCTTAGACTGTTCACGAATATGGACCTTTCTTTTTCGACATTTGAGCTCAGCCGCCAACACGAAGCCTAAGCAGCTATAAAACAGGCCTTATATGACGGATTGATCGCCCCTTGATGGCTAATGGCTTGGATTAACTCGCCGTCTGCCCTTCCAATTCAAACCGCGTGACTGCGGTTTCACGCGCGCTTGACCAAATGGCGTAACCTAGCAGCAGCCAGAAAATCCCCCAAGCGCCCAGCAGGATTGGATTCGGTCCCCTGCCCTTCCCCAGGAAGAGGAGCGCTTGCAGAGGAAACTGAAGTGGGAAGTAGAGGTTCACCAGTAACGGCGTGGCTGCGCGCCAGCCGCGCAGCCTTCGGGCTTTCAGCGCGGCGATCCCAAGCAGCAGCATTCCCAAGGTCAGCAGGAATGAGCCGCCCGGCGTGAATAACTGCTTAAACGCCCGGTCGGGAAAGCCGTAGATGTAGAGGCTGCCTGTAATGTAAGAAGCAAGGCCAAGCAAAGTGATGACGGCGCCGGCGACACCCAACGCTTTTACTCGTCCTGTCCCCGCAGCTCTGAGCGCCAACAGTCCTATCGAACCACCCGCCAAACACACGCTGGAGACACACGAGATGACCATCATCACACCCGGAATCGCTCCCGCTTCAATCGGCGGGCTGAAAGCTTTCAACAACGAATGCAGGGCAATGAAATAAAAAGAGAATGTAAGTCCGCCAGTAATGCACGCGATCCCAGCGAAGCGGGCCTTCAATAGGTTTGTCATGAATTTCGTTCTCCTGTTATTTGGCGGTGGATATCGCCGCTTCCGGCAGGAGGCCGAGTTGCATGGCCATGCCGAAGTCATTGCGAACGGCCCAATGTTCGACGATCAGGCCGCCTTCCATCCGGAACATGTGAATGTGTTGCGTCTTGAAGCTCTTGCCGGTCGGCGGTACGCCCGCCAACAGTCCTTCGTGGACGAAAGGGATCTGGCCAACCCCCTTATGGGTTCCACTAAACATACAATGCGCCACGACCCAATCCCCTTCCGCCACGATGTTGAGCGGCGCCATTTTCACATCAGGGAATGTGGTCAGGATGTCTTGAAGTATGGCGCGGACAATCTCGCGGTTGATTGGGATACCGTGATTGATTACCTGGTCGGCGAAAAATTCGCATTGAGCTATGAATCCTTTCTGCTCGACGACCTTGAACATTTGCCAAATAGTAACTTTATTTCGTTCTATCGCGTTCATTATTCCTTCAATTTCAGTCTAATTTCGGTCTAAAAATCGTTCAATTTAACGTCTGGTCGTTCCGAGAGAGGTTACATAAGGTACAATCCGTCTTCTCGGATAAAGCGGTCATTACAGCGATTTTCAAATGTATGAAGGCTACTAGCCACAGAGAACACAGAGAACACAGAGCAATCATCAGTTTCCTCCGCGCGCTCTGCGCTCTGCGGCGCCTATTCACCCACACGAAATCTGCTGTAAGAACAATCCCCTGACGTAAGTTCCAGAAGGTACGGCAAAGCTCCTCCGAATGTCTTTAGGGAGTTATGATTTCTTTTTTAAAGCGCTTATGAGTAGTCAAACAACGCAGGCCTACGTCTTCGGACGATTTCGGGTAGACGCCGGCAAACGTCTGCTCTTCGCGAAGGATGAACTCGTCGCTCTGACGCCGAAAGCGTTCGACACTCTCCTGGCTCTGGTCGAAAATCGGGGGACCGTCCTGAGCAAGGAGGAACTGATGAGTCTGGTCTGGGCCGACCAGTTCGTCGAAGAGAACAACCTGGCACAGAACATTCATTTGATCAGGAAGTCTCTCGGCGAGGGGAGCGAAGGCGTCAAATACATCGAAACGATACCCAAGCGCGGCTATCGCTTCGTCGCCGACGTCGAGGTGTTAACAGAACCGCCGCCTGCGGCGACCAGGCCGAAGACGCAATACGCGACGAGCACAGGCGGCGTAAACATCGCTTATCAAGTGATCGGCGAGGGACCGCTCGACCTGGTCTTCGTGATGGGCTGGGTGTCACACCTCGAATACTCCTGGCAGGAGCCTTCCTTTGCGCGCTTCCTGACGCGCCTCGCTTCCTTTTCCCGCCTCATCCTCTTCGACAAGCGCGGCACAGGGCTTTCAGACGCCGTCCCTTTGAGCGAGCTTCCGACGCTTGAACAGCGCGTGACGGACGTGCAGGCCGTGATGGACGCAGTCGGATCCGAACGCGCCGCGCTCCTGGGCGTCTCTGAAGGGGGGCCGATGTGTGGCCTATTCGCGGCCACGCACCCGGAGCGGACGGAGGCGCTGGTGATGATCGGCTCTTACGCGAAACGACTGTGGGCCGAGGATTATCCGTGGGGACCTACCGAGCGGGAGCGCGAGGAGTTTAGGAACGAGATGAAAAGGAGTTGGGGCGGGCCGATCGGGATCGAAGAGCGCGCGCCGAGCATGGCCGGCGACCCTCAATTCCGTGAGTGGTGGGCTGCTTACTTACGCATGGGGGCGAGCCCCGCCGCCGCCCTGGCTCTGACGCAGATGAACGCGGAGGTCGACGTGCGAAGCGTTCTGCCCTCCATCCGCGTGCCGTCGCTGGTCATCCACCGCAGGGACGACGCCTGCCTGCCGGTAGAGGGCGGGCGTTTCATCGCCTCGCTCATCCCCGGCGCTAAATACGTCGAGCTTGAAGGGAAAGACCATCTGCCGTTCGCAGGCGACCAGGACGAGATTTTGGACGAGATCGAAGAGTTCTTGACGGGCGCCCGAACTTGCGTCGGGGCCGAGCGTTTGTTCGACCGCGTCTTGACCACAGTTCTTTTCGTCCTTTTTGACGCCCCTACGGCGGCGGCTTACGTTAATGGTCGGCGTGAGATAAAAGGGCTACATCAATATTACGCCCGGCGCGAGCTTGCCCTTTTCCGAGGCAAGGAAATCGAAATGACAAACGGTCACTTGTTCGCGACCTTCGACGGCCCGGCGCGGGCGATCCGCTGCGCCCTGGCCATTGTTGACGCGGCCGCCCGCTTAGGCATGCGGGTAAGGGCGGGGCTTCACACAGGCGAGTGCGACGTGACAGGCAAGACGATCGGCGGCCTCACGGTTCAACTCGGCGAATCGGTGGCCGGACTCGCGTCTTTCGGAGAGGTCTTGATTTCGCACACGGTGAAAGATCTGGTGGCCGGCTCCGGCATCGAATTCGAACCGCGAGGCGCGCACGCCCCTGAAAGCCTCCACGGCGAATGGCGATTGTTCACCGTCAACCGGCGTTAATGGTCTTCGAATAAATAGCGCGCCCAGCATTGTAGGGGCGGGTTTTCCCCGCCCCATCGCTTGGATCACAGACACACGGGCGGGGGAAACCCGCCCCTACGTTAGATTGCTTGTCATTACCCAAAACTTTCGCGATTCGCGATTGCTGCTTTTCGCCCTGGAAGGGCGGCGGATATTAGCCGGTGGTGAAACCACCGGGTCCAGGCGACCAATTCTTCGCGCCCCGGCAGGGGCGCGGGACGTGAATG
>DATCXQ010000091.1:0-21038 GCA_036565725.1 Blastocatellia bacterium | reverse complement strand
CCTCGTAGGCGTGTACCCCAGGGGCGCCAGGTCGCTACCGCTCCCTGTACCGTAACGGCGCGCATTCTCTTGGAATCCGCAACTTATTTCTGGTGTCGAGTACTAAGCTCCGGCCGCAGCGACGGCCTTCTCAGCCGCGTCCTTCATTCCCTCGGCGACGATGAAATTCAATCCGGATTCTTTCAACACCTGCTGACCCTCTTCGACGTTTGTCCCCTCCAGCCGGACGACGATCGGTTTGGTGACTTTCAGGTTTCGGGCCGCCTCGACCACGCCGCGAGCGACCATGTCGCACCTGACGATGCCGCCGAAAATGTTGATCAAAACGGCCTGCACGTTCGCGTCGGCCAGCAGGATGCGGAAGGCGTTCTCGACGCGCTCTTGCGAGGCCCCGCCGCCGACGTCGAGGAAGTTCGCGGGCTCGCCCCCGGCCAGCTTGATGATGTCCATCGTCGCCATCGCCAGCCCGGCCCCGTTGACCATGCATGCGATGTTGCCGTCGAGCTTGATGTAGTTGAGGTCGTATTTCGAGGCTTCGATTTCGAGAGGGGCTTCTTCGTTGAGGTCGCGCAGCTCGGCGTATTCCTTGTGGCGGTAGAGCGCGTTGTCGTCGAAATTGACCTTCGCGTCCAGCGCGTAAAGCTCGCCGTCTTCGGTCAACAGGAAGGGGTTGATTTCGAGGAGCGATGCGTCCATTTCGACGAACGCACGATAGAGCGCGAGCATGAACTTCGTGGCTTTGCCGATCAACTCCGGCGCAAGGCCCAGGCCGAAAGCCAGATTGCGCGCCTGGAACGCCTGCATGCCGACGGCCGGATCGATGTATTCCTTCAAAATTTTCTCCGGCGTTTTGGCCGCAACCTCTTCGATGTCCATGCCGCCGGCGGCCGAGGCCATGAAGACGAGCTTCGATGCCGCGCGGTCGAGCAGCAGTCCCAGATAGAACTCCTGTTTGATTTTCAAACCCTCTTCGATAAGCAGCGTGCGCACTTCGCGGCCTTCGGAGCCGGTCTGATGCGTGACCAGATTCATTCCGATCATCTGTTTGACCAGGCCATGAACGTCCTCCGTCGTGCGCGCGAGCTTGACGCCGCCGCCCTTGCCGCGCCCGCCCGCGTGGATTTGCGCTTTGACGACTACCGGCAGGCCTAATTCTTTGGCGGCCTCTTCGGCCTCGGCGACAGAACGCGCGACCCTGCTGCGGGGGACCTTGACGTCGAAACGGCGCAGCAATTCTTTACCCTGATACTCATGAATCTTCATAAAAACGCCTCGGTTGGGATACTGGAACAGCGCCGCGCGCCTAAGCAAGCGGCTGACCAATAAACGGCCGCTTGCTTACGCGCGCGGTACTGTTCTAGCCTCAGATGTTTTGATTAAATCGGGGTCTGAAAAACGAAGCGGGAGTGTAAGAGCGAGGGCTTTAAAAGGCAAGTATATCTCGCGCCCACGTCTAGAGCGGTTTTCAGATCAGCGTACAGGTAAATAGAACGCGGACGGGCGCGGATAGAGCGGATTGTCGCCGATCTTTTTAATTTTGTCCGCGATGATCCGCGCTCGTCCGCGTCATCAGCGTTCTATTAGCGTATTCTTTACGGCGGTTTGGCCGGTCTCGTTGCTTGACAAGGTTTCGAGCGCGCCTTTAGTATCTCGCGTCCGTTTTCGCGATGCGACGAAACACAAAGAAAGGCTAAAATCCATAACAGACGATGCGCGTAATTCTGGCTTCATCCGAAGTTGCGCCGTATTCCAAGACCGGCGGGTTGGGTGATGTGGCCGGGGCTTTGCCCGGGGCCTTATCACGCGTCGGGTGCGACGTCAGCGTCGTCACGCCGCGCTACGCCGGACTGGGAGGCCATCAAGGAGACGTGGTCAGCCACGAAACTGGCGAACTGATCTTCGATGACCTGCGCGTGCCTTTCGCAGGCGGCGTGAAATACGCGTCCGTATGGCGCGACTGGATGAGCGGCGCGCAGGTTTACTTCATAGACAACGCCGAATACTTCGGGCGCGGCTACATTTACGGCTCCGGCGATTTCGACGCCGAACGCTTCGCGTTCTTCAGCCGCGCCGTCATCGAGCTTGCGAAGCGCATCGGCGGCCCGCCCGACGTCATCCATTGCAACGACTGGCAGACGGGGTTCATCCCGGCCTACCTGACCAAGGCCTACGTCGCCGACCCGTTCTTCGCTCGAACGGCCACTCTATTCACAATTCACAATCTGGCCTATCAGGGAATCTTCGATCCCAATCTCGTCCTCAAATTCGGGTTCGGCTGGGACGTCTATCAATTCGGGATGGAGTTTCACGGCGCGGCGAACGCAATGAAGGGGGGAATCTATTTTTCGACCGCCGTCTCGACCGTCAGCCCGAAGTACGCGCAAGAAATCCAAACGCCGGAGTTCGGCGTCAACCTCGACGGGTTATTGCGCCAACGCCGCGACAGTCTGATCGGCATTCTGAATGGCGTCGATTACAACGTGTGGAACCCCGAGGCCGACGGAAACATCGCGGTCAATTACGGGATCCACGACCTTAACGGCAAGGCGGCCTGCAAGCGCGACCTGCTCGAAAAATATCACCTGCCGGTCGATCTGGAAAAACCGGTGGTCGCGATAGTCTCGCGCCTGACTTCGCAAAAGGGGATCGATCTGATCGCGCAGGCCGTCTGGAGAATTCTGGAGACCGGCTCGTATTTCATCTTGCTCGGTTCGGGCGCAGAAAGTTACGTGGGCTATTTCCAACACGTGCGCGACACAATGCCCGCCCAGGTCGGCGTCTACTTCGGCTATAACGACGCGCTCGCGCACCAGATCGAAGCAGGCGCCGACATGTTCCTGATGCCGTCGGCTTACGAGCCTTGCGGGTTGAATCAGATGTACAGCCTGAAATACGGCGCAGTGCCGATTGTGCGCGGCGTCGGCGGGTTGGACGACACGATCCGAAATTTCGAGCCTACGACGGGGCGAGGAAACGGCTACAAATTCTACGAGTATTCGGGCGCCCGCCTGGTCGAGAAGTTTTATGAGGCTATGATGGTCTATTACGATCGCGAGACATGGCGCAGACTCCAACTCAACGGCATGCGTGAGGACTTCTCCTGGGACAGTTCGGCTCACAATTATATGACCGCTTATCGTCAGATCGTCGCGGCTAAGCGGTGAAGAGCGACTGGGCGACGGGGCGATAGGGTGACGGGGCGAAAAGAGGCATCTTCATTTTGCCGCCTGTCTCCTTGTCGCCCCGTCACCCCGTCACCCCGTCGCCGTCTGTGTGCCAGCAAACGGATGCGTCTGATATAATGCGCGGGTTGAAAAACCGGATGTTGAAACGGTGTAGCGATTGAATTTATTAGGAAGTAGATAGTTATAACCTTAAGGAGAAAGAAATGAGTCAATTTGTCGCTGAGGTGAGTGATTCGAATTGGGAAACCGAAGTTATGCAATCGGATAGACCTGTGTTGGTGGATTTTTGGGCTGCCTGGTGCGGCCCGTGCCGCATGCTCGCGCCGACCGTCGAACAGGTCGCCGAGAAGTATCATGGCAAGGCGAAAGTTGTGAAGCTCAATGTAGACGAAAATATTGAAATCTCAGGCAGGTACGGCATCCGCGGAATTCCGACTCTGGTGCTTTTTAACAGGGGGCAGGAGGTTGATCGTCACGTGGGCGTGCCGTCGAACGCCCTGGGTTCGATCTCCCAGATGATCGAAAAACAATTGGCGTAAGCAGGGGTAGTTAATAGTTGGTGGCTGGCTGGAAATATCCCGCCAACCACCAACCCCAAACTCCGACCACCAAATATATGGCAACAGATTATGACGTGATCATTATCGGTGGAGGGCCGACTGGGTTGGCCGCCGCCGTTTACACAGGGCGCGCGCTGCTCAGGACGCTGGTGTTGGAGAAACAGACCGTCGGCGGGCAGATCGCGCTATCGGCCGCGATTGACAATTATCCCGGGTTCGCCGACGGCATATCCGGCTACGATTTCGCCGAAGCCTTCCTCAAACATGCGAAGCGCTTCGGCGCGGAAGTCCGCATCGGGGTGGGCGCGGAGTCGATCGCCCGCAACGAGAACCGGAGTTTCACCGTGGGCCTGGGCGACGGGACCTCAGTGACGACGAAGACGGTGATCCTGGCGATGGGCCGTCATCCGCGCCGCCTCGAAGTTCCCGGCTATGACA
Organism: Blastocatellia bacterium; assembly: GCA_036565725.1. Taxonomy (GTDB): domain Bacteria; phylum Acidobacteriota; class Blastocatellia; order RBC074; family RBC074; genus JAJVID01. Next base: position 16,855 of record DATCXQ010000091.1, on the reverse strand, counting down.
AACTCTTCGGCAAAGGCGTCAGCGTCTGCGCCACCTGCGACGGCGCCTTTTTCCGCAACGTCCCGGTGGCCGTGGTCGGCGGGGGCAACTCGGCGGTTGAAGAAGGCCACTTCCTGACGCGCTTCGCTTCCGAGATCAATTCGGTTCACCGCCGCGACCACTTCACCGCGCAGAAGATCCTGATCGAGCAATACCTGCATGACCCGAAGGTCAACCCGGTCTGGAACAGCGTCGTCGAAGAGATTTACGGCGAGAACGAAGTCGACGGCATCCGCATCCGCAACCTGAAGACCGACAAGGCCGAAGACATCGCGGCCAAAGCCGTCTTCGTCTTCATCGGCTGGCTTCCCAATTCCGATATGGTCAAACACCTGGTTGACACCGACGGCGACGGCCGCCTGATCGTCAACGAATTGATGGAAACAAAAGTCCCCGGCCTTTTCGCGGCGGGCGACCTGTGCGTTCGCCCCATCTACCAACTAGCCAACGTCGTCGCCGACGGCGTGCAGGCCGCCGTTTCGGTCGAGCGCTATTTGGAAATCAAAAAGCATCACGATCCCGATCACGGCTATTAAGCGCAGCCGCAGATCAACCCACAAGCATGAACCTCGCAATCATCGGCGCGCAATGGGGAGACGAAGGCAAGGGCAAGATCGTCGACCTGCTCGCGCCACATTTTGACATCGTCACTCGCTATCAGGGCGGCCACAACGCCGGCCACACCGTCATCATCCGCAGCGGCGGAGTCGATCATAAATTCGTGCTCCACCTGATCCCGTCGGGCATCACCCATCCGGGCAAGACCTGCGTCATCGGCAACGGCGTGGTGGTCTCGCCGCAGGCGCTGCTCAACGAAGTCGACGGGTTGCGCGCGCAGGGCATCGAGGTCGATCATCGCAACCTGCTCATCAGCAACCGCGCCCACCTGATCCTGCCGTATCACGTCGCGCTGGATCGCGCCATCGAAGCCTCGCGCGGCGGCGCCGCCGTCGGCACGACGATGCGCGGCATCGGCCCGGCCTACGAAGACAAGATGGCGCGGCGCGGGCTGCGCGCGGGCGACCTGACCGACCCCGCCACGTTGACCGAAAAGCTCTCGCACAACGCGAAACAGGCCAACCGGCTGATCGCCATGCTCAACGGCGACCTGATCAACGAGAAGCAGTTGATCGAAGACGGCCAGCTGTGGTGTGAGCTGGTCGCGCCGCACGTCTGCGACACTACCTATTTCCTGAACCGCGCGGCGCGCGAGGGCAAATCGCTGCTGCTCGAAGGCGCGCAGGCCACGATGCTCGACATCGACCACGGCACATATCCCTTCGTCACCTCGTCCAATTCGTCCATCGGCGGGGCGGTCACCGGCGCGGGGCTTCCGCCTGCATTGATTCATTGCGCGATCGGGGTAATCAAAGCTTACACCACGCGCGTCGGCGGCGGCCCGTTCCCGACCGAGTTAAACGACGCGATGGGCGAACACATCCGCGCCCGCGGGGGCGAATACGGCGCGTCGACGGGGCGCCCTCGCCGCACCGGCTGGTTCGACGCCGTGGTCGCGCGCTACGCCGTGATGATCAACGGACTGGGCGCGCTGGCGCTGACCAAACTCGACGTGCTCGACGACCTGGACGAGATCAAAATCTGCGTCGGCTATCGAATCGACGGCCGGGAGACGGATCAGGTCCCGTACGACGCCAATCAGATGGTGGAGGCCGAGCCGGTTTACGAAACCATGCCGGGGTGGAGAGAGAAGACCGTCGGCGTGTCGAAGTTTGAAGATCTGCCGGAGAAAGCGCGTGAGTATATCGCCAGATTGGCCGATCTGTCCGGCGCGCCGTTCGCGTTCGTTTCGACGGGCGCCGAACGTAACGAAACGATCATCGAGCGAGAGGTGCTGAGCGATTGTGGTTTGGAGGTCGCCTGATGTGGGTGTGGGCCTGCGCCGGCCTGATGATCGCCGCCCTTGTCGGATTGATTCTACTCATCGCCCGCGCGTTTAGCCGATTATTCGCGGACGAGCGCGACTTTGAAGCTTGGCCCGATCATCATCATAAACTTCGCGAGAAAGTTGCGCGGGCGATCGCCGGACAGCCTGAGGACCTCACTATATGTGGAATGGAATCCTATTACCTGCCGCATGGCGGCAAAGAAGAAATGTGGATTACGCTGACTTCTCGGGGCGGCGACATATCAAAAAAACGCGCGCCCTATCGGGGCGACCATGTCGAAACCGTTCGACAGATAGACGCGGACGAGTCGGCCTGCGTTCGCGCGAAAGTTGAACAACTCGGCATATGGTCTCTCTCTCACTTTAAACAAGCGGTGAGGGATGGTTGGCCATGCGCCATTGCGATAGCCGACCGTAATCGAATTCATTCCATCCAAACTCACAATCCGGAAGGCGACCACTTGCGGCTTATCAAGTACCTATTGGGATTGGCGCCATAGCCGTGAGATGGGGACGGCGTTATACTCGCGATCAATGAGACAAAACTTTGAACTCCACTCTTGATGAGATCAAGAGTCGGGTAAGTTCCACAGGGCTTCAGGCGGTGATATCGGTTAAAGAACTGAATAGAATGTCGGACGAGCAACTGCTCGATTTGCGTTTGAGCGACCTGCCGCTGAAGATCGCCGGCTCGCCTCTGGAGGGAGTTGTGGCGCGGCTTTACGAAGAGCTGGACACGCGCGGCCTGCGCTTCAAACCCCACGTCTGGCTGTCCGAAGATTGGTTCACGCCCGACAAGGTCTCGGGCTTCGCCATCCCTTTCTATCTTGCCCATCCGCGATTGATCAAGCTCGAACGCCGGCGGATGCTCCAGGTCGAGGGCGGCTCCGAAACCGAATGCCTGCGCATCATGCGGCACGAAGTGGGGCACGCCATAGACAACGCTTTTCTCTTACACCGCCGCCGGCGCTACCGCGAGACGTTCGGCCCGTTCTCGCGCCCTTACCCCGACTGGTACAAACCCGAGCCTAACAGTCGTGATTACGTGGTCCACCTTCCAGCCTGGTATGCGCAGGCGCACCCCGCGGAAGACTTCGCGGAGACTTTCGCTGTGTGGATGGCTCCGGGGTCGCGTTGGAGAAGGCGGTACGAAGGGTGGCGCGCGATGCGAAAACTGGAGTATGTTAACGAAGTCATGCGGGAGATTTCCGGAAAACTCCCCCGCAACAAATCGCGCTCGCATGTCGAGCGGTTGAGCGACATCAAAGTAACTCTGCGTGAGTACTACGAGAAGAAGCGGCGGAATTATGACTTCCAGTGGCCGCCCGATTACGATCGCGACCTGCTGCGCATTTTCTCATCGGACCCCCGCCATAAATCCTCTCCCACCGCGGGCAGCTTCCTGCGCCGCCACCGCCGCGAATTCTGCAGCGAAGTCGCGGAAGGCACGGGCGTTCACAGCTACGCCATCGACCAGATGTTCGCCGCAATGATTAATCGTTGCCGCGATCTTAATCTTCGGCTTGGCCTGACGGAAAAACATGCGAGGCAAAAAGTGCTAGTATTATTGACGGTACAGACTATGAACGGAATACATACCGGCTATCATAGAATTGCGTTGTGAGCCTAAAAACTAAAAGAAAATTGCGCGTCGTTGTGCTGATGCGCGAAGATCTGATCCCGCCGGAAACGCTCGTCGGTGTGGAGAGCAAGGAGAAGGAAGAGTGGCGGACAGAGTATGACGTTGTCTCCACACTCCGTGACATGGAGCACGAGGTGTGGCCGGTCGGGGTGCGCAGCGAACTCGGCGCGATCCGCGAGGCCATCGAGGAGCGTCAACCGCACGTGACCTTCAACCTGCTCGAAGAGTTCGACGGCTACCCCCACTTCGACCAGCACGTGGTCAGTTTCCTGGAGTTGATGAAGCAGAAATACACGGGCTGCAACCCGCGCGGGTTGACGCTGGCGCGCGACAAGGCTTTGACCAATAAGCTTTTGGCGTACCACCGCATACGCGTGCCGCGCTTCGCGGTCTTCCCTCCGAACCGAAAGGTCGAGCCTTCCAGGAGGCTGATATACCCGTTGATTGTTAAATCGGTGAGCGACGAAGGTTCGGCCGGCATATCCCAGGCTTCGATCGTCCGTGACGACGAGAAACTCAAGGAGCGCGTGGAGTTCATACACCGGCAGAATCTGACGTCGGCGATCGTCGAGGAGTACATCGAGGGGCGCGAAATTTACGTCGGCGTCATCGGGAACCAGAAGCTGCAGGCGTACACGCCCTGGGAGTTGGTCATAAAGAACTTGCCCAACGGCGCGTCGGCCATCGCCACCGGAAAAGTCAAATGGGACGTGGAGTACCAAAAGAAGATCGGCCTTGAAACAATGCCGGCGCGGCTGGAGCCGAAGGCCAAAAATGAATTCGAGCGGCTGTCAAAACGCATTTACCGCACACTAGGCCTGAGCGGATATGCGAGGATCGATTACCGGTTGACCGAGAGCGGCCGAATTTACGCGCTCGAAGTGAATCCCAACCCCCAGATAGCGCACAACGAAGACTTCGCCGATTCGGCCGAACATTGCAGCGTGGAATATAAGACCTTGTTGCAGAAGATTATGACCCTGGGGATGAGTTATGATCCGGTTTGCAGATGGTAGGCTATACTAGCCGGCGAGTCGCTACATAACTTTAAACCTATATCAGTTTTCAATTGCGTATACGGGTCAGCAATTGATTTGTGGCAAAGAAAGCGTCAATAGAACGCTGATGACGCGGACGAGCGCGGATCATCGCGGATAATACCAAAAAATTTCAGCGTCAATCCGCTCTATCCGCGTCATCAGCGTTCTATGAACCCGTACACTGACCTGAAAATCTCTCTAAACAAGACCGACAAGCCATGCAACAGGTGATCGCCTCGGCGCTGGCCGGCTTGATCTTCCTGATCAGCCCGCTGTGGCCGCATCGAGTCCGACAACAGGTCACGCCCGACGAGCGACTGCGACGCGCCGGCGCGTTGTTCGATCAACGCCGGTTCGCCGAAGCCGCCGAGGAGGCGCGCCGCGCCCGCGAACTAGATCCGAAGCTGCGACAGGCGTGGAGATTGAGCGGGCTGTCGCTGCAACTCGCCGGTCGCGCGCCGGAGGCTGAAAGAGAATTCGCCTCGGCCCTCGATCTTTTCCCGGATGATCCGGACCTGTGGTTCTACCTCGCCCGCGTCCAGTACCTGCAATCTTCTTTGAAGCCCGCCGAATCGTCAGCCCGCCGCGCTCTCCAGTTGCAGCCGGATCACGCGGGCGCTCACACGCAACTGGCGATGACTCTCGAAGGGTTGAACGATTACCCGAACGCTCTGGACCATTACCGGCGCGGCGTCGAACTCGGCCAGAAGCTCGAACGCCCGCCCACGCTGCCGCTGGTTTACGCCGCGAATCTGCTGATCAAAATGAACAGAGTCGAAGAGGCGCTGGATTACCTGACGCGCGCCTCGACAATTGATCCGCGATCGAGCGAGATCAGGCTGTCACGTGGCCGAGCGCTCGAAAGGCTCGGACGATTGGTCGAGGCGGAAAAGGAATATCAACAGGCCGCGGCGAATGACGGCGGAGGACAGGCGCGGGCCGCGCTCGAGCGATTGCGCGCCGGGGCGGCGGGGAATCGCGTCGCCGGTAAACCGGCTCTGTCAATCGAGCCCATTCGCTTCCGCAACGTCGCCGGGCAGGCGCGGCTCGATTTCGCCCTGCGCAACGACGCCAGCCCCCGCAAATATCAGGTCGAAACGATGACCGGCGGCGTGGCGGCGCTTGATTACGACAACGACGGCTGGACGGACGTTTACTTCGTCAACGGCGCTGAACTTCCGGCGATGAAGAAGAGTTCGCCGAAGTTCTGGAACCGGCTCTACCGCAACAACCGCGACGGGACGTTCGTCGACGTGACCGAGAAGTCCGGCGTCAAAGGAGAAGGCTATTCGATGGGCGTCGCCGTCGCCGATTACGACAACGACGGCGACCAGGACATCTTCGTGGCCGGAGTCAACCGCAACGTTCTTTTCCGCAATGGCGGCAATGGGCGATTCGATGATGTGACGGAGAAAGCCGGATTGAACGGCGTTGATTCGCAACGGGGCAAAATGTGGTCTGTCGCCGCGGCCTGGCTCGATTACGACAACGACGGAGACCTCGACCTCTTCGTCGTCAACTATTGCAAATGGAACCCCGAGATCGATCCATACTGCGGCGCGACGAAGGAAGGATGGCGGACCTATTGCTTTCCGGACCGCTACGAGGGCTTGCCGAATCAACTTTTTCGCAACGACGGCGCCGGGACTTTCGCAGACGTCTCGTCTCAGAGCGGGATCGGCAAACATATCGGCAAAGGCATGGGCGTGGCGGTCGCCGACTATGACGACGACGGCTTCGTCGACGTCTTTGTCGCCAACGACACGCTGCCCAATTTTCTCTTTCACAACAACGGTCGCGGCGGTTTTGAAGAGGTCGGATTGACGGTGGGCGTCGCCGTAAACGACAGCGGGCGTCCCGTGTCGTCTATGGGCGTGGATTTTCGCGATTACGACAACGACGGATTGCCCGACCTGATAGTCTCGGCGCTCGAAGGCGAGACCTACCCGCTCTTCAGGAATCTAGGCCTTGGCTTCTTCGCCGACGCGACGTGGCAGAGCGGACTCGGCGCCGTGACCGTCAAGCGCAGCGGGTGGGGGCTGGGACTTTTCGATTTCAATAACGACGGGTCGAAAGATCTCTTCACCGCCAACGCGCACGTCAACGACAACATAGAGCTTTACAACAATCAGACTTACCGCCAACCGAACAGCGTCTTCGCTGGCGCGGGCGCCGGGACGTTTCTTGAAGCCTCGCGCGAAGCGGCCGCCGACTTTCAGACCAAACGCGCGCACCGCGGCTGCGCCTTCGCCGATTTCGACAACGATGGGCGACTTGATGTCATCACGACTTCGTTGAACGAACCGGCCGAGTTGTTTCGAAACGAATCGACGGGCGAAAACCGCTGGCTGGCGATAAGGTTGATCGGCGTGAAGAGCAATCGCGACGGCATTGGCGCGAAGATCAAAATCGTCACGGCCGACGGCGCATCCCAATTCAATCACGTTACGACCAGCGTAGGCTACGCTTCGTCGAGCGACGTTCGCGCGCATTTTGGTTTGGGTAAAGAGAAGATCGTGAAGCTGATTGAAATCCGCTGGCCGAGCGGCGCGACGCAGAGTTTGAAAGAAGTCGCCGCGGATCGAATTCTAATCGTCACCGAAGAGAAATGAACGTTCGGAGCGTCGCCTCACCTCTCTGCTCGCCTCTTTGTTCGCCTTCCTCGATTCATTCTTCAGCCAATGATTTCATGATTTCTCCTTACGAAGGCGGCGCGGTGTCTAGGGCGGATTGCAAATCAATGTACGGCATACTGAGAGGACAGTACGGATCAGTACCGCGAGCGGTAGCGAGCGTGACTTAGCCTGAAGCCCGCTCGCTACCGCTCGCGGTACTGATCCAGTCAGCCTTCCCGTACATGCAATTGCAATTCGCTCTAGTTGCGAGAACAACTCCTTGAAGAAACGGTCGTGCGGGTTTGGCAGTTCGTTCATTGGCCGTCAAAGATTATGGCTGATTGAAAAGGGCGGACGATCACAGAATTTAAGATACTGTGATCGTCCGCCCGAAGAGTTTATGCGATCAGGAATTCATCCTCGCTAGAAGATGAACTTGAACCCCATCTGGATGTGGCGCGGATAAGCTACTTCGGTATCGCCCGCCGTGCGCGGGACGACGCTGCCGAAGTTGGTGCTGTCCGGGTCATTGGTGAACTGCCGGACGCGGTACGAATAAGTGTTCGTGAAATTGAACATTTCCAGGCGGAACTGGAAGCTCTTCGATTCGGTGAGTTTCACCATCTTGTTGAACGAAAGATCGGCGGTCGGCGGCGAGTGTAGCCGGACTGTCGAAGAGCGGAACGAGGTGTAGCGCGGCGAGCTTGCGCCCCCGAAGCTCGTACGGCGAATCATGTCCACGTTCGCCAGCGAACAGCCTTGCAGGTTAGTGCTGTAGGACTGCAACTGTAGAGTCCCATTATCTAGTCTGCGTGCGGCGCAAACCGAGCGCTGCCCCGTCGCGCTGCCGATTACAGGATAGGTGCGTAACGCCCAGACCTGATCGCTGCCCTTCCATTCTATGTCTTGGAGATAGGCGTCCGGATTGATCCACTCGATGTTTTCATTAAGGTCCCATGGGCGGCCCGACTGCCACTGCAGAATCAGGCTGCTCTGCCACCCGCTGATGACCTTGCTCAGGATGCCGTTCCTGACGTTGAAGAGCTTCTGCCCTTCGCCGAACGGCAACTGATAGACCAATCCCGCCGTGAATCGGTGCGGGCGGTCGGCGAAGTAGTAGCCGCGTTGTTTAATGCCCTTCTGCAAGTCGTTCCAGCCCCACTCCTCGATTTGCTTCGAGAAGGTGTAGGTGAAAACGCCGTTCAGCCCGTTCCGCGCGCGCTTCTCGAATGTGACCTGCGCTGAATCGTAGTTGATGCTGCCGTCATTGCGCGCCACTTCAGTGATGCCGCCGAATTGCGGATAGGGGCGGGCCAACTCGAAGCGCGAGAGCGTGTTAGCGGTAAAGCGCGTCGTGCCCCGGAACGCCTCAATGCCTTGGAAGGGGTTGGGCAACTGTTCGTTACAGAAGGCGGGGTTACCGCCTTCGAGCGGGTTGCATTTCTGCCGGAACGCCAGGTCGGGCTCGTTGAAAGGTCGGGTGGTTTGCAGCTTCTTCGTACGGTTGCCGACGTATGACACCTCGATCTTCGAATCCCAGGGCAACTGGTACTGGAAGCCCAGCGAGAACTGATGCACGTAGGGAACATCGAAGTTCGGACCGACGAAGTTAAAGCCGCTTCCGAGGAAAGTGGAAAGGCCGCCAGCCGCGCCTTGCGGCGCGAGGATGCCGTTCGGGAACGGATTGTTGATGATGCCTTCAATCGGCGTCCTGCCGCCGTTGAGCGAGTTGACAATGTTGGTCGTCACCGAGAAGCCGTTGAACTGCAGGTAATCGTTGCTGGGGTTGACGTAGTAAAGGCCCCAGCCGCCGCGCACCACCAGTTTCTCTTTCAGCAGGTAGGCGACGCCAATGCGCGGTTGGATGTTGTTCCAATCGGTGCCGGACGCGATGCGGTCAACGCCGTTGACACCCGCGAAGTTCAGGCCGCCCTTCAACTGCGGCAGATTGGGAAACTTCGTGCGATCTATGAGTTTGTCCGCCGGGTTGATGACGTTTGGATCGAAGCCGTGATTGAGGCGGTTGTAACGCTCGTCTGGCGCTTTATTGATGTCCCAGCGCACGCCGAGGTTAAGCGTCAGCCGGCGGTTCACCTTCCAGTCGTCCTGGAACCAGGGCGCGTAATACTTGCCGAGGTTGGTCGGGAAGAGGTTGTTCTCCACTCTGCCGCCAACATAACCGAGCAGGAAGGTGGCGATGCCATTGCCGCTTCCTGGGTCGCCCACATCCCAGGCCTTCTGCGTGAAGCCTCGCCCCGCGGTCAGAAGGAACGGATTACCCTCATTCTTCTGGTTGAACTGTGTCCAGCGCATGTCCACGCCCGCGCGCCATGTCTGCGCGCCGCGAATCCAGGTGAAGTTCGGGTGTGCGGCGATGGTGTTCGTGATGTTGTTGCCCGGATTCCGGCCTATGGATGTGTAGCCGTCGCCAGGCTCGTAGCGCCCGAACATTACGCTGCCCGGCAGCGCATTGACCAGCGTCGGCGAGAATCCGAGCGTCGTACGATCGAAGCCCATATTCTCGTCGGACACACCCTTCTCCTCGAAGCGGTTGAAGGAGAGGCGGAAGTTGAAGATGAAGGTCGCCGAGAAGGTGGCCAGGTGGTCGGCCACGAACGCGTCGTTGAGACGCTTGAACGGCAACTGGCAGCACTCCCCGACGGCGTCCACGACGCCGTTTTCGTTACGGTTCTCGCGCCGGTCGTTCTTGGCGAAGCGCAGGTACATCCGGTGCTTCTCGTTGAACTGCTGGTCAACTTTGGCCACCCAGTTCCAGAAACCGTCGGTCGCCAGGTTGGGCGAAAGGAAGAAGTTGTTTTTCGAATAGTCCGCCGTTGGGTCGCTTGAATTGGGCTTCGGCATAAAGCCGAGAATCTTCTTCGCAATCGGGTTGATGCGGTCGGCCGGAATCCTGTTTCCGGGGAACGGCGTCCGCGTGAAGTTGTTCGCCGCATTGCCCGTCAGCGGATCGTAGATGACGATCTGCTTGCCCGTACGATCCACCAGCTTGCTGAAGTCGCCGTCAAGGAACTCCGGCTGTATCGTCGAAAGTGTCAGCGGTTGCGGTACGCCTTCGCGGTAGCCCTCGTAGTTGAACATGAAGAAGGTCTTGTCTCTGCCGTTATAGAGCCACGGGATGCGTATTGGGCCTTCGACCTGCCCGCCGTACTGATCTAGGTAGTGGGCCGCCTTCGGCGCCCCTCTGGCCTTCAGGCGGAAGTCGGTCGCGTCAAGCGAGGCCCGGCGCATAAATTCATAGATCGTGCCGTGAAAGGCGTTGGTGCCCGACCGCAGGTTGACGTTGATGATGCCGCCCGTTGTCTTGCCGTACTGGGCGTCATACGTATTGGTCATGATCTTGAAGTCTTGCACCGAATCCACCGGCGGGACGTAGGCGATGTTGTTGCCGCCCGCCTGCCCGTTGTTGGGCGCGCCGTCGAGCAGGAATTCGTTACCGCGTGACTGGCTGCCGTTAATCGTCCATTCGGCGATGGCGCCGTTGTCGAAGGGGCGCTGCCAGATCGAGGCGCCATTGAAGTTCACGCCCGCAGTCAGGATGCCGAGCATAAACGGGTTACGCGCGTTGAGCGGCAGTTCGATCACTTTCTGGCGGTCAATGACGCCGCCGCGGTCCGCCGTCGCGGTTTCGATCACCTGCGCGTCACCCTGGACCGTGACCTGCTCGCTGATCGCGCCGGCTTCGAGCGCAAAGTCGAGTGTAGCCACCTGGCTGATGACAAGTTCGACCTTGTCGCGCGCGGCTTTCTTGAATCCTGTCGCCTCGACCGTTATCAAATATGAGCCGGGACGCAGAAAAGGCGCTTTGTAGTTGCCTTCGCTGTCTGTCGTCGCCGAAGTGATTTCGTTTGTGCCAATGTTTTTGACATTCACCTGGGCGTTGGGAACAGCCGCTTTGTTCGCGTCGGTGACGCGGCCTGTGATCGTCGCGCGAAAATCCTGCGCGACGACGGCGGTAATGGACGCCGACAGACACAGCAGACTGATTGCCAGTGCAAAATACAGATGGAATTTCCTGTTCACAATTTCCTCCTTTGCCGCAGGGGGCTATGGAAAAGGTTGACGGGTTACAAGTGTTCTAAATGTGAAAAGATTGCCTGAATTCAGGCAGATGACGTTGCTACAATGAAAGCGATAAGTTCAACGAAAATGTAAAACCGTCCCTTGAGGTGACCGGAACCGAAAACTGCCACCGGTTTGGCTGATGTAAACGGTTGATTTTCAGTGAACTTCTTTAAGTTCTCGAAAATTTTACGCGGAAGCGGAACGAACCTTCCGCAATGTGATTAATTAATTTCGCTGTTTGATAGTGAACCCAGCAAAGCGTCTCTAGTGGGAGTGTCAAAATGAAGAGAAATTATCATTGATATTGGTTAAACCGTCAAGCCGGCTGAGGATATATTTGATGGTTACAAAAGAAATAGAGGGCGAAAATGCGCGATTCTCGCATTAAGTTTGTTCATTTTTGTCTATTGCGCTCACATACAATCAATTTCAGACGGGAAACGACCTCAGGTTCACTCACTCTTAACCGTAAGTTATTGATTTCACTGCTCGATCTTGTCGAGATTGTTTTTAAGTTTTTCAGCGATCTCGAACTCGCGTTTGGCGTCTTCGGGCCTGGCGGTCTGCTGGTAGACCTGACCGAGCAGGTAATGGGCCGATTTGTTGTTGGGGTCGAATTGAATAGCGCGTTTCAACATGGCTTCGGCGGTCGAGAAATTTTTCTTTTTCAGGTAGGTCTTGCCGAGCAGGATGTAGGGGCCGCTGTAATAGGGATTGAGCCAGATCGATTTTTGCAGCGGCGCGACGGCCTCGTCCCATTTCAACTGGAGCGTGTAAGCGTCGCCGAGTTTGTAATAGGCCATGGCGTTGGCCGGGTTGAGCGAGATCTCTTTCTCCAGCAGTTGAATGCCCTCGTCGTAGCGCGCGCGAAAAACGGCGATCTGGCCTAACAGGTAATGCGACTGTGGGAGCTTCGGGTCTTTTTCGATGGCGAGTTTCAACTCGGCTTCGGCGAACTCCAGCAATTCCAGGCGGATCATCATCTGCGCGGTGACGAGATGCGCCGCCCCCCCCTCGGGCGCGACGCGGAACATCCTGGCGAACGATTCGCGGGCCTTCGCCGTCCGCCGCGTTTGCAGGTAAGCCATCCCGAGCGCGTAGATCATCTCGTGGTTGTTCTGCGCCCAGGCGTTGGTCTGTTCGAGGAAGGGAATCGAGTCGTCCAGGCGGCCCGTGATGTAATACGCCAGGCCGAGCGTCTGGGCAGCTTCGCGCCTCTGCGCCGAATCTTGCGGCAGTTTGTCGATGATCGGCGCCAGCGTTTCAATCGCGCGTGGAATCTCGCCGGTGTGGTAGTAAGCGACGCCGAGCAACTGCGCCACGCGAATCTCTTTCAGGTCGGGCAATGATTGAAGCCTGGCGACGGCGCCCTTCGCATTGCCTTCATTGATCATCGCGCGGGCTTCGGCGATCGCGGTCGAGATCGGATCGGTCTGCGCTTGCGCGAACGATTGGGCGGCGAAACCGCACAACAGCGCGAAAGTGAAGATCAATCGTTTCATCTTCAGCCTCCTCAGAAAATCATCCACAAAGTCACACAAAGAATCACGAAGATGAAATCAATACTTAGTGTTTCTTCGTGTGGCTTTGTGGATGAGATTTTCATTTAAAACTTGAACTTCAGCGCGAACTGGAGATTGCGCATCGGGTCGGCGCCGAAAAACGCCGTCGTAAAGATGCGCCCCAGTGTCGGGCTCGCATTCAACTTGCCGGTCTGATCGAACGATCCGACGAACGAATCCGGGGCGCCCAGGTTGACGTGGTTGAATACGTTCACCGATTCGACCCGGAACTCAAGCTCCTTCGTCTCGGCGAGCCTGAACTTCTTGAAGAGCGAGGCGTCGGTTCGCCAGTAGCCGGGGCCGCGCATGGCGTTGCGCTCCTGGTCGCCGAACCTCCCCCTTCCGGGGTTCGAGAAGACCGACGTGTCGTAGGAGTAGTTCCCGCCCGACAGCCGCGCCTTCGGATCGCCGCTGACGTTCGGGCGGCAGGGGCCGGTGTCAATGTTCGCGCTCGCGTCGTAGCAGAAGTTGTAAGGCAGCCCGCTCTGAATCGTGGTATTCGAGTTGAGCTGCCATCCACCGACCAGCAAATCGAGCGGGCGCGCTACGCCGCCGAGATACCTCTTGCCCTTGCCGAAAGGCAGTTCCCAGATTTGCGAGAAGACGAAGCTGTGCGTGCGGTTCCAATCGGCCACGCCGCGGTTGAGCGCCTGGTCGTGGATGAAGTAATCCTGCGCGTCCTGCAAGGATCGCTGCAGCGTGTAGTGCGCCAGGATCGCGTAGCCGCTCGAAAACCGCTTGGTCATTTTGAATTGCGCCGAATCGTAGCGGTCGTCGGCGCAATTGCAAAAGAAGTCGATCGACTGCGTCCATCCGAATTTGTTGAAGAAGGGCCGGCGCTGGTCGCGCGGAATTGTCCCGAAGCCTTCTAGCGTCGGTTGATTCACGTCGAACTGCGGTCCGTCGCCCGCGAAGACGTGCGTGCCTTTGTTGCCGACGTAGGCTGCTTCGAGGGAGATGGTGTTGGTCAATTGGAATTGCGCGGTGACGTTGTAGGCGTCGACGCTCGGCAATCGCTGTTTGTCGGGGATCGCGCGGGCGAAGACCCCGTTCGGCAAAAAGAACCGCCCGTCCGGCGGCAAAGAGGCGTTCGGTTTGCCGCCGTTCTTCGGCGTGTTGTCGAGGCCGAAGAAGGCCGTGAACGCGGGCGGACCGCTGCCGAGCGTGAAGACGCGGTCGAAGTTCGATGGGGCGTTCAATCGCTGCACGGCCAGCGCCGGGAGGTTTTGCGTCACGGTGTGGCCGAAGAGCGAGCCGAACACGCCGATGTCATAGCTGCGGCCGTAACCCGCGCGGAGCACCAGCTTGTCGGTGGCTTTGTAAGCGAGGCTCAAACGCGGGGCGAAATTCAGACTGTTTTTGACGGCGCCGCTAAGCGGAGCGCCGCCGACGCCCGCTACCTTGATCTCGCCGGTGTCCAGGTCGAGAAAGCCTCCGGCTCCGGCCCGGTTGACCGTTTGCGGGTTGACGACGTCGAGACGCATCCCGTAGCTGACGGTCAGTTTCGGCGTCGCGCGCCAAGTGTCCTGGCCGTAATAAAAATGCCGCCACTGGCGTTCGCTCGCGTAGGTCGCGGAGCTGATGTAGCGCCCGAACTCGGACACGTCGCCGAGCAGGAGCGTCGCCAGCCCGAGCCCTCCGCCGCCGACGCCGCGAGTCCGCCCCGTCCCGAAGGTCAATTCGCCCGAACGATGCAAGTCTGAAGGGACGCGCAGGTTGTAGGCGCGGCGAACGTCCACTCCGAATTTGATCGTGTGGGCGCTGTAGAGCTTAGAGGTGTTGCCGACGAATTGAAACTGATTCTCTTCCTGATCGAGCGGGCAGCCGCAGCGGTTGACAAACTGGCCCGAACCGAAATTGAAGCCCTTCCTCAATTCTTCCGAGCCGAGGCTGAATCCGCCCGCGATGTTTTGAATCCTGGGATCGATCACGAATCCCGCGAAGAGGCCGGAACTGAACGGATCGATGTTCAATCCGGGCACGCCCACGTCGCTCGACGTGTTTTTCCCGAAATCGGACGGCAGCACGTTGACTCTGTAACGGAAGAAGCCGAAGCGAAAATCGCTCACGAGCCGGTCATTCCACGTGTAATTGAGTCCGTAAGCGACGCTCTGGTTACGGCCCTTCGACTGGCCGCCGAAGGTAACGATTTCCGGCCCGCCGCCTTCGCCGAAGGCCGTCGGCCCGTCGAGCCTGAAGTCGGCGAAGCTGTAGCGGCCGAACATATTCAGCCTGTCGCTGTATTTCGCGTCGATGCGAATGTCGAAGCTGTCTTTGTCGTATTTTTCGCTGCCCGACGCGATGAAATTGTTGAGCGTTCCGTTCGCGGGCGCGTTCGCGACATTCGGCGCCGGGATCAGTCGCAGTACGTTGAGAGCCTGCTGCGACAGCCGGTTCGCAGGAACGACGTTGCCGTCGAACGCCCTGCGGTCAACGAGTTCGCCGCCGGCGTTCGAGACAGTGGTCGCGGGGTCGAAGATCATATTCTGCCGGAGATCGACCTGAGCGCCCGAGACGGTCGTGACCTTGATCGGGTTGCCCTGGGCGTCCCTGATAACGTCGCCGAGGTATGCGCTCAAGTTTCCCTGTCGGGCCGCCGCCGTCGGCACGGTCAACAGCCTCGATCCACCGACGCTGCTTCGCACGCCTTCGTAATCGCCGAAGAAAAAGATTCTGTTTTTAATTACGGGGCCGCCGACGGCGCCGCCGAATTGATTTCGCAACGTGTCGGGAATGAATTTGCCGGTGGTCTGGTTTCTTTGAAATTGGGAGAGCGGGTTGCGCGCCTGCAGCGCGTCGCTTTGGCGGAAGGCGAATGCCGCGCCGTGCAGGTCGTTTGTCCCCGACTTGGTCGAGACCAAAACTACGCCGGCGATGGCCTGGCCGAACTCGGCGTCGTAATTCTGCGAGATGATCTTGGTCTCGCCGACGGCCTCGACGTTGGGGTTAACGATGGCCAGGCCGAGGAGCGGGTCGCGGTTCTCGGTCCCGTCCAGTTGATAGCCCGTGCCGCTGAAGTGCTGTCCGTTGATCATGGTCTGCGCCGAGCCTTGCGGGTTTTCGGCGGACGTCTGTTGCCAGCCCAACGTCTGCGCGCCTGGAGTGAGCAGGATGAACTTGGTGAAGTTGCGGTCGAGGACCGGCAGGTCTGTCACCTGGCGGCTTTCAAAGATCACCGAGACGTCGGCGCGGTCGGTCGTGAGCGCCGGCGCGGCCCCGCTGATCGTGATCTGTTCGCTGACCTCTCCCGGCTGCAAAACGACCTTCGCTTCCGAAGTCGTGTCCACGCTGACTATGACGGTTTCGATCACCGCCGTCTTGAAGCCGTAGGCTTCGACCTTGACGCGATACTTGCCCGGGATCAACCGCGTCTGGTTGTAATAACCCGAGCCGTCGGTTTTGACCGTTTCGACGACGTTCGTCCCGGTGTTTGTGATAGTCACCGTCGCGCCCGGCACGCCGGAGCCCCGGGCGTCAGTGATTGTTCCGAAGACACTGCCGTAAACGGCCTGAGCAATAGCAAAGACCGCACACGCGCAGCAGATCATCAGGCTCTGGATGAGCGTTGATGGCTTGCGAATCATTTGTACTAAACTCTCTTTCTAAACTGTCAAAGCAGTCGAGGTTTGATTTTTGGGTGTAGGTGAAACGTCAGGTTACTGACGGACGCAGCATAGCACAGAGGACTTCCGAATCCCACCGGCGGAATGAGGTGGAAGATTGAGGGGCGAGGATCGCGTCGTCAGTTTAGTCCTCGATTTTCTACCCTCGATTTTATATTCTCGGCCCTCGATTCTCGATCTTCGCTCCTCGCTTCTCGATTCAAGTGCTTGTCATTACCCAAAACTTTCGCGATTCGCGATTGCTGCTTTTCGCCCTGGAAGGGCGGCGGATATTAGCCGGTGGTGAAACCACCGGGTCCAGGCGACCAATTCTTCGCGCCCCGGCAGGGGCGCGGGACGTGAATG
>DATCXQ010000085.1:0-4062 GCA_036565725.1 Blastocatellia bacterium | reverse complement strand
CGCCGGCCCTGCCAGTCGAATGATTATCTCGGGCGCGTCACTCATCTATAGTCCGGTTCCGGTAGCTTCAAGCGTTAGAAATCTTCTGACCCCTTATATTTTCCATCTACTAAAACCACTGAGGTCTCAACTTGCCGATCTGGGATCGCCCAATATTTCTTTAACAGGCGATTCTTTTCCTCTTCTTCCACAAGACGAAAGCCGTGCTTTTCATAGAAACGGATCGCCCAGTCGGCGGCCCTCCAGGTTCCGATCAAAATCGGCTTCTTTGCGTCTTTTATCAGTCCCTGAAGGAGGAGAGATCCGACGCCTTTTTTTCTCTGTTTCGTTCTTACATACGCATGTCGAATCAACTCTACATCCGACTTATCCTGAGTCCCCATGACCCCGATGATTTCATTGTTATCAATATAACAGGAAAATCGTACGCCATCCTCGATTTGCGCTCGTAGTTCTTCTTCGGTCATATAAGGCTCATGCCATCGATCCGGTGGGATCACTCCTTTGTAAGCGATCGCCGCGTCATTGATGATATTGAAGATTTCTTCGAAGTCTTCATCCGTCGCCTTTCGTATCATGGGGTCCTCTATTTCTCAGCGGATTGTTTCAGCATAGGCCAGCTGTAGGCCGCGCCTACTTTCGTTAACTTTCAGGCAGGCTGAAGTCGTGGTCGTAGAACTCCAATCGACTGCATTGCGGGCAACGATAGACATCTAATGGCATAATACCTTCGCCGGCGTCGGCCCATTCACCAAAAAGCAGATGCCACCCGCCGCTCGTTCCTCCTATACGCACCGGAATTTGTCCTAGCGGTTGTAGCTGCGTCCGACACAGTGGGCATTCGGGAAATTTCTGATTGGCCATAATTTTCTTCCTTTCTCGACAGACGTATACGAGAGATCGTCTGACGATGTTCAAGATGCGATGTCCGCCATAGCCGCTTGATAGGGACGCAGGTCGGAATCGCCGCGCTAATTTAACAGGTAATTGAAATCGGGTTAACCGCGACTTTACAGACCCGATTTAGTCTCCTCTTTTATTCCATAAAATCATTTCCAAGAACCGAAAAATCAATTGATTCCCGTAGCGGGCGTCGCGTATGCGCAATCCGATCATCGCCTTGTCCTGCGTCGTCGGCCTGTCATTAAGCCCGCGGCGAACTGACGGTTCGCCGCGAGTCCGATTGCAAACCGCCCCGAATTGAAATAGAAAACACTTGGGCGGGGCTGACAACGTTTTTCAGGGTGGGGCGATCTCGTATTATTGTCTTGATTGCCAATCAAGCTTTTCATCCGGGTGAAAAAAATGACTACTTTAAATCGTCGGGCCTTTCTCGGCGTCACGCCGATCGCGGTCGGGGCCGCGCTAAAAACTTTTGCGGCATTCAATACGAGCCGTGGCTCGGGCCGTTTGATCGCGCCGCTCGGCGCGGGAGGTTATGGAGGCTTGCGGGCGGCCAGGGCGCGCAACACCGGCGAAGAGATGCTTACGTTACCGGAAGGCTTCGAATACAACGTCATCGGCAAAACTGGAACGAAGATGTCCGACGGCAATCCGACTCCTGCGGCGCACGACGGGATGGCCGCGTTTAAAGTCAACGGTGAGTTACGGCTGGTGCGCAATCACGAGATCAATAACGGCGCTGGGCGCGACGGCGCGGCGTTCGGCGATGCGGCGTTGGCTTATGACGCGAAGGCCGGCGGCGGTACGACGACTCTGATCATCAATCCGAAGACGCGCGAGATCATCAAGGATTTCATCAGCCTCAACGGCACGCTACAAAACTGCGCGGGCGGCCCGACGCCATGGGGGTCCTGGATCAGTTGCGAAGAGACGACGCTCGGCAAGAATCTGGGCAAAGACGAGACAGGCCGTGAACGCGGCGGCTTTGCGCAAAAGCACGGTTACTGCTTTGAAGTCATGGCCGACGCCGACAGCGCTGTGAAGGCCACGCCGCTCACGGCGATGGGACGGTTCGTTCACGAAGCCGTCGCCGTGGACGCGCAGACGGGCATCGTCTATTTGACCGAAGATCGAGGCGCGGCGGGTTTCTACCGCTTCGTCCCAGAACAAAATGGCAAGCTATCTGTCGGTAAGCTGCAGATGCTTGCGATTACGGGACGGCGTCAGTTTGATTTGCGCACGGGGCAGAAGGCCGGCCAATCACTGAATGCTCACTGGGTGGACATCAATGAACCCGATCCGCCTGAGGGCGAGAATTCCGATAGCGCCGTCTACCGCCAGGGCCTGGCGTCGGGCGCGGCGATCTTCGCGCGTCTGGAAGGCTGCTGGCATGGCGGCGACAGCGTCTACTTCACCTCGACCAGCGGCGGCGACAAGCGACTCGGCCAGGTCTGGCAATTCACGCCGCAAGGCAAAGACAATGGCTCGCTCAAACTGATCTTCGAATCGCCCGAAGAGGCTGTGCTCGACATGCCGGACAACCTCTGTGTCAGCCCGAACGGCGGTCTGATCATTTGCGAGGACGGCCACAAAGAACAATACGTGCGAGGCCTGACGCGGGAGGGAAAGATCTTCGATTTCGCGAAAAACATCCTGCCGGGTTACGAGGGCAAAGAGTTCGCGGGCGCGACCTTCAGCCCTGACGGACAGACGCTCTTCGTCAACATTCAAACGCCGGGAATAACGCTGGCGATCTGGGGGCCGTGGGAGCGGGGCGCGTTTTAGCGGGAGTGGCGATCAATCCGATCATTGCCGCAGAATCGAAGGCGCCTACCAAAGCGGCTCCAAGCAGAGGCGCCCCATAGGCTGCGCCGCCGATTGCGCCTATGGCTTCCGCGCCCGGATATGCAGGAAATATGCCACGACCTGGGCGTCTTGCATGTCGGGGCAGTCGCGGACGGTTTCGTTACTCGGTCGCGGCTCTTCAATACGTTCCAACTGAAAACCTGTTTCGATCAGCAGATTCAACCACTGGCTCACCGTCCGCGTAAACCTTGGAGTCTTGAACTTCGGCAACCCTTGCCTCGCCTCAGGCGGCGCGGCCCCGAAGAGCCATTCGGTAATCTCTCCTTCGAGATTTCGGAAGTAGTCTCCAACCTCAATCGCGTATGTCAGTCTGTTCTCGTCGCGCAGATTCCGCCGATACGGCGTGTCGAAGCACGGATGGGTGATGGAGAACTGCAGGAAGCCCCCGGGCTTCAGGACGCGATAGGCTTCGGCGAGCGCCCGATCCGTTTCCGGGATGTCCATCAAGCTCATGAATGCGGTGGCGAAGTCGAATGTGGCGCCGGCGAACGGCAGTTCCAAGGCGCTCGCGACTAAATCAAGCCACGTACGATTGGTACAGTACCGTGTCCCAATCTTGTGTGGTTCGATTTAGATATTCAATGCCCAGCGGTTCTTGTTCCTCGGCTAGTTTGGCGTGCGCGATGAAGACCTCCGAGATGTCGATGGCTGTAACCATGGCCCGGCGTCGGGCCAACAGCCTTGTGTTGTGGCCTTCTCCGCAACCGATGTCCAACCCCGACAATCCATCCACGTCCGGCAGAATTGCGAAGAAGGCGGGCGTGTTAAGGTAATCGCGGTAGACGTCGTATCCGGCCCGCGAGAGTTTCGTCCAGGCGTCAGCGTTGGCGTTCCAAAACCTGCCTACTTCTTCAGGATCCATCTCAATTCACCGGCTTCCTTTATGGTATTTATACCGTCGCTGTCGACAAAACTCTCGAACATCGCATGCCTCTGGCTTGAGTCGGGGTAGTCGACTTTAAGCGTCGGATCAATAGCATTTGAGCCCCGCGCGCGCCGGCGGGGGCCGGCTCCGGTTACGAGTCAGATCGCTCGTGACCTCAACTGCTCGCTCCCCCAGCCCTAAAGGCTTGTCATCACCCAAACTTTTGCACGGAATGCGCATTTCCGTCGTCGCGTAGCGACGGTCTGAATTTAGCCGTGGGTTTCAACGCCTTGTCATTACCCAAAACTTTCGCGATTCGCGATTGCTGCTTTTCGCCCTGGAAGGGCGGCGGATATTAGCCGGTGGTGAAACCACCGGGTCCAGGCGACCAATTCTTCGCGCCCCGGCAGGGGCGCGGGACGTGAATG
>DATCXQ010000083.1:0-4214 GCA_036565725.1 Blastocatellia bacterium | reverse complement strand
GGCCTATGAAGACGACGCCCGCCGCCGCGCAACTTTCTGCGAACTCGGCGTTCTCGGACAAAAACCCGTAGCCGGGATGAATCGCATCGGCGCCGGTTCGCCTGGCCGCCTCGACGATCTTATCGATTCGCAGATAAGACTCTTGCGCCGTGGCCGCGCCCAGATGAACGGACTCGCCGGCGAAACGGACGTGCGGCGAATCGGCGTCGGCGTCGGAATAGACGGCCACCGTTTCGACGCCCATCGCATGGCATGAGCGCATCACGCGCAGCGCTATCTCGCCGCGATTGGCGATCAGAATTTTGCGAAACGACCTTGTTTCCATCTCAGTTCAACTGTCCGTAATACATCTGCGTTACGTACTCGAAGACGACCCGGCCTTCGTCCTGATAAGTTTGGAAAATTCTCTCAAGCTCGGCGAGCATCGGTTCATAGTTCGGGCTCCCTTCCTCCGGCGCATAGGAAGACGAAAGCAATCTGCCCTTCACTCCTTCGTAATCGAAGACCTGAACGTTTTTGAACTGTTTCAATCTGAACTGACCCGAGCCGAAGAAATCGCGGATCACATCGTCGTCAATCCGCCGGTGATCGACCTGCTCGTAATCGATCGAATAGTCTTTCAGCAACTGTTCGTAAGCGACGAGGAACGGCGTCGTGATCGTGACGCGCTCATTCCAGATCAGCCCGATCCAGCCCTGCGACTTGAGAACGCGGGCGAATTCCCCCCTGGTTTTTTCCCGGTCGAACCAGTGAAAGGCCTGCCCCGCCGTGACGAAATCGACGCCGGCGTCGTCCAACGTGGTCTCTTCCGCCCGCGCCGCTACGCTGCGAAAACGCGGATAATCTTTCAGCAATCGCTCGGCGGCCTCTCTCATCTCGCGGTTCGGCTCAATCCCGTAAACGGCATTGCCGTTACGCAAAAACATCTCGGTCAGAATGCCGGTGCCTGAACCGACATCGGCGACGATCGAATCAGATGTCAATCCACATTCATTTCGCAGAGTTTCGACCACTTCGTTTGGATAGCCGGGCCGGTATTTGATGTAGTTCTCAACTCGACTGGAGAAGCGTTGTGTCGCGTCAGTCATTTTGTCCTCCGCATTCGTACTAATGGCGAAATACGCCCCACGCCATTGTCCCTTCGACCGACCTCTGATACGCCGCCGCAAGCGCGATCGCCAAAACCGTTCTCGTTTCGCGCGGATCGATGATTCCGTCGTCCCACAACCGCGCCGTGGCGAAATAGACATCCGATTCTTTCTCTATCTGGTCTTCGAGCATCTTCTTCGCCATCGCCTGCTTGGCTTCGTCAATCTCGACGCCGGCGCGCGCGGCGGCGTCGCGTTTGATGATGTCCATCACGCCGGCCAACTGTTGTCCGCCCATCACGGCGATGCGGTGGTTGGGCCAGGTGAAGACGAAGCGCGGGTCATACGCCCGGCCGCACATCGCGTAATTGCCCGCGCCGTAACTGCCGCCGATCATCAGCGTGACGGCGGGCACGGTCGAATTCGAGACCGCGTTGATCAGCTTCGCGCCGCTGCGGATGATTCCCTTCTCTTCGTAACTGCGCCCTACCATAAAGCCGGTGATGTTCTGCAGGAACAACAAGGGAATGTTCTGCTGGTTGCAGAGGTGAATGAACTGCGCGCCCTTTTCGGCGGATTCGGAAATCAGCACACCGTTGTTGCCCAGAATCCCGACCAGAAAACCATGAACGCGCGCCCAGCCTGTAACAAGCGTCGCGCCGTATTTCGCTTTGAATTCCTCAAACTTCGACCCATCGACGACGCGCGCAATTACCTCTTTGACGTCGAAAGGAACGCGGATGTCTGACGAGACGACGCCGAGCAGTTCGTCGGCCGGGTAGAGCGGCTCTTCCGTCTTTGCGCGCGGAGGCGACGGTTTCGGTTCGAGATGGGCGGCGATTTCGCGCGCGATCCGCAGGCCGTCGAGTTCGTCTTCGGCCAGATAATCCGACAGACCGGAAATCTTCGAATGCATCTCGGCGCCGCCCAACGATTCTTCGTCAACCACTTCGCCCGTAGCCATCTTGACCAGCGGCGGCCCGCCCAAAAATACCTTCGCCTGATTCTTCACCATCACGACGTAATCGGACATTCCCGGCAGGTAGGCCCCGCCCGCCGTCGAATTGCCGAATACGACTGAAATACTTGGTATCCGCGCCTTCGAGCGGCGCGTGATCTCTTTGAAGCCCGCGCCGCCTGGCACGAAGATTTTATGTTGAACGGGAAGATCGGCGCCGGCGGATTCGACCAGCGTGATCGTGGCGAGGTGATTCGTCGCGGCAATCTCGGCCAATCGCGCGTTCTTGCGTTGGCCGATCTCGCTGACCGCGCCGCCTTTGACCGTGGCTTCGTTGGCGATGATCAGACATTGGCGGCCCGAGACAAGCCCGACGCCTCCGACCACGCCCACGCCGATGAACTCGTTCTCCATGCCATGCCCGGCCAGCGGCGCGATTTCGAGAAAGTAGGAGCCTTCGTCAAGCAACATTTCCACGCGCTCGCGAGGCGCCAGTTTGCCTCGCGCCAGATGGCGTTTGACGTACTGCTCGCCTCCGCCGAGCGTCGATTTCTTCAATTCGCCCTTCAGCCTCTCGACGGCGGCCAGATTGGCGGCGTGGTTGGCGCGATAGGATTCCGAATTTTTATCGATGAGAGATTTTATCGGTCGCATCTCGTTCGGCCCTTGGGGTCAAGGTTATGAAAGATTGACAGCATTTGGATTTTCGGGGACAGTACGCAACTCATTACAACACACAACCGAAAGGGTAACAAAATTACGATGAAGAAAAAGATCAACGTTGCGATGATCGGTTATCAATTTATGGGCCGCGCCCACAGCAACGCCTGGCGGCAGGTCTCGCGCTTCTTCGACACTCCCGTCGAGCCGGTGATGAAGGTCGTCTGCGGCCGCAACGAAGACGCGGTCAAGAAGGCCGCGGACGCGTTAGGCTGGGAAGAGAGCGAGACCGACTGGCGGCGGATTATGGAGCGCGACGACATTGACCTGATCGACATCTGCTCACCCGGCGACGCGCACAAGCCGCAGGCCATCGCGGCTGCGGAGGCCAAAAAAGTCGTCTTCTGCGAAAAGCCGCTGGCCAACACTCTGAAAGAGGCCGAAGCGATGCTTGAAGCGGTCAAGAAGAACCGAGTCATTCACATGATCTGCCACAACTACCGTCGCGCCCCCGCCGTGACGCTGGCCAAACAGATGATCGAGGCGGGCGAGATCGGCGACATCTTTCATTATCGCGGCACATACCTGCAGGATTGGATCGTTGACCCGATGTTCCCACGCGTCTGGCGATTGCAGAAATCCGTGGCGGGTTCCGGAGCGCTCGGCGACATCGCGTCGCACTCTATTGATCTGGCCCGCTACCTGGTTGGTGAAATAACCGAAGTTTCTGGGCTGCTCAAGACCTTCATCAAAGAGCGCCCGATGCCCGACAACAAAAAACAGATGGGCAAGGTTGACGTGGACGACGCCGCATTGTCGCTCGTCAAATTCCGCAGCGGCGCGATCGGATCGATAGAAGGCACGCGCTTCGCCACGGGTCGCAAGAACTACAACCGCTTCGAGATCAACGGAAGCAAAGGGAGCATCGTCTTCGACCTCGAACGAATGAACGAGCTGGAGGTTTATAAAGAGGAGGGCGCGAACAGCGGCTTCAGAACCGTCCTGGCGACCGACGCCTCGCACCCGTATATCGGCGCGTGGTGGCCGCCGGGTCACATCATCGGCTACGAACACACGTTCACCCACACGGTCTACGATCTGCTCAAGGCCGTGGCCGACCGCAAAATCCCGACGCCGAACTTCGACGACGGCGTGAAGAACCAGCGAGTGCTCAACGCCATCGAGCGTTCGGCGAAATCGAAACAATGGGAGAAGGTTTGATCCCGGGCTAGGCCACACTGTTACGTGACCGTTACTGCGCGGATGAAACCACACCACGTAGTAACGACTAGTGGTGTTTGAAAAATAAATGCAACAATACCTCCTCGTCGCCGCAGCGACGGTTGATCCTAGCCCGGCTTTTCAAAGCCTTGTCATTACCCAAAACTTTCGCGATTCGCGATTGCTGCTTTTCGCCCTGGAAGGGCGGCGGATATTAGCCGGTGGTGAAACCACCGGGTCCAGGCGACCAATTCTTCGCGCCCCGGCAGGGGCGCGGGACGTGAATG
>DATCXQ010000080.1:0-3784 GCA_036565725.1 Blastocatellia bacterium | reverse complement strand
GACCATCAGCGCCTCCGTCCTTGAGTCGCGGTAGCGACGGTTGATTTTGCAGATCGGGGTCAACCGTCGCTGCCGCGACTAAAACCAATATGCGACCTCTCCCCCGGCTTTGAAAA
Organism: Blastocatellia bacterium; assembly: GCA_036565725.1. GTDB lineage: Bacteria > Acidobacteriota > Blastocatellia > RBC074 > RBC074 > JAJVID01. Next base: position 3,668 of record DATCXQ010000080.1, on the reverse strand, counting down.
GCCGGGCTAAGATCAACCGTCGCTGCCGCGACTAGGAGGTGTTGTTGCATTTATTTCTCAAATACCATAAACCCACGGCTAAATTCATGAGCCGCTGACGCGGCAGACGAATCTTGGCAGGTTCTACATGAGATTGACGAGCATCTGATCCTGAGCGCGCATCTGCAAACCGCTGTGGCTATCGGCGAAGGGCAGGCAGATTGTCTTGAGCCCAACCATAACGAAAATTCGCTCCACGATTCGACTTGAAAGGATCCGGAATGGACAACAGTGAAAATGCGTTTATAGCCAGGCGTAAATGGTTTAAACAAGTATCTATGCCTCTCATAGGAGCTTCGTTCGCCCCGGAATTGCTGGGCGCGAACGGAGACGCGGCTGAGCAATCGAACAGCCCCTCCGGCAATGACAGGGGCTTAGGCGCGCGCGTCTACAACGTCCGCGACTTTGGCGCGAAAGGCGACGGCGCCACGCTCGACACGGCCGCGGTCCAGGCGGCCATAGACGCATGCGCCGGGGACAGGGGCGGAACAGTGTTGATTCCCGCAGGCGACTTCGTGATCGGGACCGTCGAGCTAAAGAGCAACGTCACGTTACATCTGGCCGCCCAGGGGAGACTCCTGGGGAGCGGCGGCGCGGAGCACTACAAGGCTGGTAACGGCATTCCACCCGGCAACGGCAACATCGTACTGATCTCCGCCGCGAACGCCGAGAACGTCACGATAGAGGGGGCGGGAACTATTGACGGGAACGGCGCGAAGTTCTTTACGGGTAGAGGAGACAACACGGGTCCCGGACAAAATTCCGCCGAAGGTTACTTCCAGCGCCCGCATCTGATGGTCTTCTATCGCTGCAAGAACCTGTTGATCCGAGACGTTTTCCTTACCGCCAGCGCTTATCACTGCGCGCGCATTCTCCAGTGCCGGCGCGTACGCCTGGATGGGGTCAGGATTTATAACCGCGTCAACTTGAACAACGACGGGTTTCACATCAACAGCAGCGAGCACGTCCACATCGCGAACTGCGACGTGGTTTGCCAGGACGACGCATGCGCGCTCTTCGGCAGCAACAAGTTCGTGACCGTTACGAACTGCGCTTTCAGCACGCGCTGGTCAGTGTTCCGATTCGGCGGAGGGCAGGCCGAGAACATCACCGTCTCCAACTGCGTCATCTACGACACCTACGGCTGTCCGATCAAGCTGCGGTGCGGCGCGCGGGCGCGGTTTGAGAACATCACATTCTCGAATCTGATTATGAAGAATGTGACCGGCCCGATCTCCATCGGACTTGATTCAAGCCGCGGCGGCGCCGGCGGCGCCACGCCGCCGGCAAAAGGCGTGGTTCGCAACATCGCCTTCAACGGCATCCGGGCCACGGTAGTGGCTCAAGGGCGGCAGCACGAAGACCTGCCGTGGCCGCAAAGGTTCCGGCCGGGCGAGACGCGATCGTGCATAGTCGTCAACGGCGTCAAGGATGAATTCCTGGAGGAGATCAGTTTTCAGGACGTTCACATCGTCTACGAAGGCGGCGGCACGGCGGAGGAAGCCGCAAGGGAAGTTCCACAGATCGCGGGCGAGTACTTTGAAATCGGGACACCGCCCGCCTACGGCGTCTATGCCCGTAACGTGCGCGGCCTCACGCTTCACAACGTCCGGCTCGAAGTAACCTCGCCCGACCTCAGGCCGGCGGTCGTCTTCGATCAAGTGACGGACGCCGCCGTGAACGGCCTCAGCGCGCAAGGCAGCCCGCAGGCCGAGTCGCTATTACGATTCATCAATACGCGCGACGCCTTGCTGACGGCGTCCCGCGTCCTCACGCCTGCCGCCGTTTTCCTACGGCTTGAGGGCAAGGCCAGCGAGGGGATTACCGTTGACGGCGGCCATCTCTCAAAGGCCGGCAAGCTCATGGCGTATGGCGGCGGCGCGACTGTGAAAGCCGTGAAGCTGCGCGCGTGAGGCCGGATCGAATCGCTCGTGGCGAATGCCGAGCCGGTGGAGCAGTTTCGATTTTTTTTGAACACCAAAGATACAGTCATCGTTAACGGGATTGCCGATATTGAAACGTTTCCGTAAACCTGCCGCATGGAGGAGCGTGATAATGATTTCTCGAATAGCGGTAATTTTGTTCCTGACAGTCTCGGCCATCGCCATAGTTTCCGCGCAATCACCACCGAAACAATTAACCAAAGAAGAAGAGCAAAAGAAGAAAGAGGAACTTCGGAAGAAGGTCAAAGAAACTCTCGGCGCCGCCGTCTCCGACGTCGCATCATTGAAAAGTCTTGAAAACAAAACTTTCTTTCAAGTACGGATTGCCTGTTTACTCTGGAGCTACGATGAAAAAGGCGCCCGATCACTCCTCGATGACGCGCAAGCTCTGGCGGCAAACATGATCAATGATCCTAAAATCAGCATTCACCGTAGCGACTTTGAGAGAGAGACATGGGAGAGGCGCGTCAGGCTTCGTGAGGAGCTTATATCAATGATTGCGAAGCGTGATCCGCAAGCGGCCCTGGAATTTTTGCGGCAGACAAAATTTGTCATTCCGCAGGACAGTATGCAAAGTGACCGCGCCCGTGATGTTTTGCGCTCCGAGACGCGCGTTGAACAGAAACTGGCGTTGCAAGTAGCCAAAAATGACCCGAAACGCGCGCTCGAAATTGCAGAAGCGAGCCTGAAGAAAGGAATTTCTCCCGAGATCAATGAGCTTGTCAGAGTCGTTTTCGAGAAAGACAAAGAGGCCGGGAAAAAGCTTGCCGGAGCTATCCTGAGCAAATTGAAAAGCACAGACCATACAGAAAGAGGGCCAGGCATAGAAGTCGCGCTACGCTTATTGGAAGAAGAATACGCTTCACGCAGACCTGGAGCGTCTGTGGGCGAGAATATGCCTGGCGCCGGAAAGCGCCAGCCGGTGCTGGATGATCAAGCTTTAAAAGAATGGAACAATCTACTTATTCAAAAATTCCTCCTTATCGGTAAAAGTCTTCAAAATGGCAGTTTAAACGACAAGGGATACTTTGATTACCTTTCAATTCTAGTGAGGCTGCTTCCGGAGATCGAAAAACTCAGCCCGACACCCGCCGCGAATTTCAAGCAGTGGTACAGCCAACAAGGGTACGACCAACCTGCGGCGGGAATGCTCAAAAGGCCCGTATACTTTCGCAGAACGGAAAATGCCAAAGCCGAAGATATACTGGCGTCGGCTCTAAAGTCGAAAGGTGAGACACGCAGAGAATATATAGATTGGGCGGTGGATGAGGCGCTTCATTCAGAGGGAAATTTTGAATTAGCTCGTAAAATCACGGAAGAGCATATTACCGATCCGGATGAACGTAAGGATAAGTTGGAGAGGATTGATGAGAAGGCAAAACAACATTTTCTCGAGCATGGGAAGATCGAAGATGCGGCGGCGTCGCTGATGCCTCTGGAATCGGACACTGAGCGCGCCGGCTGCCTCTCGGATTTAGCCGGTAGGGCATCGAAAAGTGGAGATAAAAAACTCGCGTCCGAATTGCTGGAAAAGGCCCTTAGATTTTTACTGCAACCGGTCGAGACCAGAGATGAATACGAAGCTATGATCCGCATCATCCACAATTCCATTGGCATTGATCGTGAACGAAGCTTTGAATTGTTCGGCTCACTGATTGATCCGATCAATCAATTAGTGGCAGCCAC
>DATCXQ010000064.1:0-10928 GCA_036565725.1 Blastocatellia bacterium | reverse complement strand
GGACATCCGGACTCTCCCGCATATTCCCGGCCATGAGTTCGCCGGGGTGATCGCCGCTGTCGGCCCCGACGCGCGGCGATGGCGGACCGGGGACAGGGTGACTACCCCGTTCGTACTCGGCTGCGGAACCTGTGTTTATTGTCTAGCGGGAGACCAGCAGGTTTGCGAAAAACAGTTTCAACCGGGATTCACGGGACCCGGCTCGTTCGCCGAATATGTCGCCCTGCCCTTCGCCGACGTCAACCTCGTGCTAATTCCCGATGAGATTGAATTCGTCGACGCAGCGGCGCTCGGCTGCCGCTTTGTGACGGCGTTTCGCGGCATCGCGAAGCAGGCGCGGCTGCGAGCCGGCGAGTGGGTCGCGGTGTACGGATGTGGCGGCGTCGGCCTTTCAGCGGTGATGATTGCGCGCGCGCTGGGGGCGAACGTCATCGGCGTCGATGTTGCGGACGAGAAACTCGCTCTCGCCCGGGAGGCCGGGGCCGCGCATACGTTTAATGCGGCCGCTGTCCACGACGTCCCGCAAGCCGTTCGCGATCTCACGGAGGGCGGGGTTCACGTCTCTGTTGACGCGTTCGGCGGCGCGATCGCCTGTAGAAATTCTATCCTCTCGCTCCGCCGGCGCGGCCGCCACGTGCAGATCGGATTGCTCCTCGGAGATCAAGCAGAGCCTGCGATCCCGATGGGAAGAGTCATCGCGCATGAACTGGAAATCTTCGGCAGCCACGGCATGCAAGCGCATGCTTATCCGGAACTTCTCGACATGATTGCGGCAGGAAAATTGTCGCTAGGGAAATTGATCGGACGGCGCATCTCGCTTGATGACGCCGGCGCGGCGCTCGCAGGCCTCGATTCGGCCCCCGGCAAGGGGATCACAGTGATAGACCGCTTCGCCGCCTACAGCGGTTTTCACGTGGATGAATAGGCACAGAGAGCACAGAGGGCACAGAGGGTATAATGATTTCTCTGCGCCCTCTGTGCCCTCTGTGGTTAACAGTGTTCATCCATTTGAAACCGGTATAAGCGGCGTCGCCTTGGTTCCCCATAGATTGCATCTCTCTCGGCCCAGCCGTGTTCTGATTCCGGCGCCGCGATCATTCGCAAAATCCCGGCTCTGCCTCATCAGTCAAACCGGCGAGCAGCGCTTCCATATGCTGCCGCGCCTTCCACGCGCCCGTGCGATTGGCCGCCTCGATGCCTTCCATCCACACACGCCGCGCTTCTTCAAGCCCTTCCTGTTTGACCAGCGCGGAGCCGAGTAACTGGTAGGCCGAAGTGTAATCGGGTTTGATGCGTATGACGTTGCGAAGCGCATCGACGGCTGCGGGCCAGTTCTCCAGTTTCATGTGCTCGTTCGCCAGCCCGTACCAGATCATTTCGTTGTCGGGCTGATCCTTCAGCATCGCGGTGAAAGCGTCAACTCTCGATTGTGTCATCAGAATATCTCCTCGCTTATATTCATCGAATTCCGAGACTCCTCGGCTGAATTCCGGCTTAGAGCGGATTGCAATTGCATGTACGGGAAGGCTGACTGAATCAGTACCGCGAGCGGTAGCGAGCGCGGCCGGAGCGTGAAGCCCGCTCGATACCGCTCGCGGTACTGATCCGTACTGTCATCTCAGTATGGGTACATTTATTTGCAATCCGCTATAGTGAATTCATGGGCATTCTAGCGCCCGCCTTCCTCATTGAAAAAGCGCCTGTCCAGGTTTGGCGCCCACGCGAAATCCATGAGACAGTATCGCTATGAACGACGACCTCCAGCACCTTCGGTGGCTCACCATCGGGCACTACATATGCGCCGCAATAATGGCGATGTTAGCCTGCATTCCGCTCATTCATGTCACGCTCGGGCTGATATTCATGCTCAGCCCTCCGCCAGCTGATGGCGGCGAGGTGTTCCCGGCGCGAGCCTTCGGGCTGATATTCGCGCTGATCGGCGGCGCGGCCGTTCTATGCGGGTGGTCGTTTGCGGCGCTCATATTCGTGGCTGGACGGTCGCTCGCGGCGCGCAAGCGGCAGACGTTCTGCATCGTCATTGCAGCGATCAGTTGCGCGGTCTTCCCGCTCGGAACAGCGCTGGGGGTCTTCACGATCCTGGTCTTGTCGAAGCCTGCGGTCAAGGCAATGTTCCAGCAACAGGAGGCCGTCGGCCCTCCACAGGCAGGCGTTCCGAAACCCGGTGCATGGCGTGATGAAACCTTCGTTGAGCGAAGCGACGGCTAACTTATGAGAAACTTTCTCCAGAGGCGCAAGCTTACTCTTTTTATTATATCGTTTATATCCATCTCCTTGCTTTCCTTATCACTTGCCGCGATACAGGGTCCAACTGACGCGACCAAGATTGATCGAGCGAATCATGTCGGAGTAGACAGCAGCGGCTATGGGGCGCCGGTTCATCTGGGCAATCTGGAAAACCAGTCCGTCAAGGAGAGCAGCGGGATCGCCGCCTCTCGACGCAACGCCGGCATTTTCTGGACTCACAATGACAGCGGCGATGGGCCGTTCATCTACGCTTTCGACCGCCAGGGAAAAAATCGCGGAGTCTGGCGAGTCGCCGGCGCAAAAGCGGTAGATTGGGAAGACATGGCCATCGGACCGGGACCCAGGCGAGGCCGGTCTTACCTGTACCTCGGGGACATCGGCGACAATTCAAAAAAGCGCGACCAGATTACTGTTTACCGTGTGGCCGAACCGCAGGTTACTTCGAAGGACTCGTCTTCAACAGCTCAGAGCCCACGCGCGACAGAAGCCGCTGAGGTGATTCGATTGAAGTACCCCGACGGCAAGTACGATGCGGAAACGCTCTTGATTCATCCTCTAACAGGCGACCTCTACATCATCACCAAAGTGAGAGGCGCGGCCGCCAGAGTATACAAATTGAGGGCGCCGGCCCCGAAATCAGCAGCGTCGCCGCTCTCTTTCGTCGGAGAGTTTCAATTCCCGAATTCGTTTCAAGGTTTCATTACCGGTGGAGACATTTCCCCCGACGGCCGTCGGGTCATAATCAGCGATTACCTCGGGGCTTGCGAGCTCATTCTGCCAGGGAAGCGAGGGACAGCTTTCGATGAGATCTGGAAACAATCGCCGATGACAGTCGATATAGGAGGCTTCCCGGGAGTTCGCCGGCAGGGGGAAGCAATCTGTTACCGCGCCGACGGATTGGCAATATTGGCGACCAGTGAAGGACTTCCCTGTCCGTTAATTGAGGTTGCTAGAAGCAATCAAGGTCGGTGAATTGAACGCGGATCATAGCGCAGTATGCACGGGCGCCAAGATCTGGATTTCGCAAGGCGCCGACTGGATTAGTACCGCGAGCGGCCGTTAGCGAAGGCGCCGCTCGCTACCGCTCGCGGTACTGACCCTTCGCCTCAATCCAGATCTTGCTGTGCCCAACATACTAGTCGCTATCTTAAACTCTTAAGGAAGTTCTTGGGCGCCATCGAGCGCAAGCCATTTGGTAACCTGTCGTTGGTGGAAATCATGATGGTATTTATTTTGGTTATTCTTGCTTGTTGCGTGGCGCCATCATCGCAAACTGTGACTTCCGGGCAGACCGTTGTGACGGCCTCACAAGTCAATGGCACATGGGAAAGTAAGCGCGGCGAGTTTAAAGTTCGGGCCTTAGGCAATCAGAAACTGTGGGTCGAATTCTCGGGTTTCCATGAATATGTATCGCAGGCCGGCCGGATGGTGAATACCGGAGAGGGGAAAGGAATTGCCTTCATTGAAGGGAACACAGCCATTTTCAAGCCGGATGGCGCAGATGAAGAGTGCCGGATCACAATGAAGTTCACAGGCGGCAAGTTATTCGTAACGCAAGAAGGCGTCTGCGGGTTTGGCCTTAACGTTACGGCCGCGGGCACGTACCGCAAGCTGAGCAGCCGCGTCGAGTTTACCGAGAGCTTTTCGGCGCCCACATTGGAGGCGGAAAAAGTCATTAATGCTCATATTCGGAAGGAGGCAAAATCGCAAGGCGCGGCTGAACTTAGAGAAAGGCGAAAAGTGTTGTTCGGCGATGTTGATGGTGACGGCGATGAGGATGCGGTGGCGTATTACATGATTGAAGGAATGGGCGGCGGAAACAGTTTTGCGCAAATGCTCGCAATTTTTACCAATCAAGAAGGCGTTTATAGATTTACGACTGAAGAAGTCGTCGGCGGAAAATATGCCTACAGAATTTCCAAATTGACAAACGTAGAAAACGGCAAAATTTATCTTTCAACCGAAACTTGCCCCGAACCGCCGCAAGGACTTTGCGATAATCCGAAAAAAGGCCGAGCAGCTTTCACATTCAACAAGGGAAAATTGAAAGAGATGTAAAAGTGGAGAGGTGGAGATATCTGTTAACGCAAGACCAAAACCTATCGGTCATCGCTCCAGAGCGAGCTACTGCATAAGTTCGCAACGGACGGAAAGCGAGATTGTTTATGAGCGTAAATTCCGTTTTCTTTCTTGCAGTCGGCATAGGAATCGTCGCCGGACTGCGCGCCATGACGGCTCCCGCCGCCGTCAGTTGGGCCGCCCATCTTGGCTGGCTGAATCCGCATGACTCCCTTTTGTCATTCATGGGATCTACGGTGGCGGTCGCAATATTCTCGCTGGCCGCTCTTGCGGAGTATGTCAATGACAAACTCCCCAAAACGCCGAGCCGCACCGCGACTCCATCGTTGATCGCTCGTATTCTGATGGGAGGGCTGTCCGGAGCCTGCCTATGCGCGTCAGCCGGCCAATCCTTGATAGCCGGAGCGCTGCTGGGCGGGATCGGGTCCCTGATCGGGACCTACGGCGGGTACCAAGTCCGTACGCGATTGACGCGTGGTCTCAAGGTGAAGGACATCTTCATCGCCATACTTGAAGACCTGGTCGCGATTGGCTTCGCATTCTTTTTGGTCTCGAGGGGATGAGGCCGGACACAGATGATTTGCCCATGATGTGGAAGATATCAAACAACCAACAAAGGACGTACCGCGTGAGACAAAAGATCACCCTGTTAATGGGCCTGGTCATAATGGCTCTACTCTTGATGTTGCGCTTCGCTCCCGCGCAGGACAGCAGCCGATCGGACAAAGACCTGAGGCCGACAGTCATACTCGTCTCGATTGATGGATTTCACCCAGACTATCTGAATAGGTATCCGGCCCCGACTCTGAGCATGCTGGCCAGGCAAGGTGTGCGCGCTAAGTGGATGACGCCCGTCTACCCTACTCTGACCTTCCCAAACCATTACTCCATCGCCACAGGCCTCTATCCTGATAAACACGGAATCGTCGGCAACAATATTTATGATCCCGAGTTCAAACAGACTTTCGCCCTGAGCAAGCGTGAAGAGGTGCAGAATGGGCGCTGGTGGCTGGGCGAGCCGATCTGGGTGACGGCCGAGAAGCAGGGGCGGCAGGCAGCCGCCTTCTTCTTCCCGGGGACTGAGGCCGAGATCGGAGGCAAGCGTCCGAGCCGCTGGAAGACTTACGACGGGAAAATCCCGAACTCTGAACGGGTAGACACCGTGCTTTCCTGGCTCGATCTCCCCGGCCCGGAACGCCCGGCGCTGATCCTGACCTACTTCGGCGACGTCGACAGCGCGGGCCACGAATCGGGCCCGAACTCCGATGGTGTCAGGCAGGCTGTGGCCGAGACCGACAGGGCGCTCACGAGGCTGGTCGACGGGTTGAAGTCCCGTAAGATATTCGAGCGTGTCAACATTATTATCGTCTCCGATCACGGGATGACGCGCATCGATCCCAGCCAGATTGTGATGCTCGACGACTATTTCGACCACAAGCAGGTGGAGACGGTAATCTGGAACGGCTGTTCGGTGAATATCTTTCCCAAGCCAGGCATGGAGCAGGCGATCTATTCATCGTTGAAGTCCAAAGCCCCGCCACAGGTGACTGTCTATCGAAGGCAGGAGGCGCCGGCGCGCTTCCACTACGGCGGGAGCGCGCGGATTGGCGATATCGTGGTAATGGCGGATGAGGGATGGACGATCGTCAGCCGAGAACGATATCGAGCGCCAGCGCGCGCTGCGAACGGCGAAGTCATCTATCGCGGGGCGCACGGCTATGACAACCGCCTTGAATCGATGCGGGCGATCTTCATCGCGCACGGCCCGGCATTCAAGCAGTCGCAGGTGATCGAGCCATTTGAGTGCGTTGATGTTTACAACGTAATGGCAGAGATTCTCGGTTTGAAGCCGGCGAGCAATGACGGCGGCTACACAGTCGCCAGAGCCGTCCTGCGTTCACAGCAGTGAATATGGGACAATCAAGAAGCAACCCTAATGCGCAGATGTCGCAAAACCTCTCTTAGGCTGAGGTCATCATCCGAGTACGGGTAGTCGAATTGGGGCGCTTTGATCCATTGGCTCTCCTGTCCCGGATGGATGTATTTCTCATAGTCGTCAACTAACAGGATTTCCTCAGGCAATGCGCCATCGACAAAGATGAGATTCTTGGTTTCTCCACTCCAGGAGATGTACTCGATTTCAGCAAACCAGTTCGGAGCGTAACCTTCTGTGATAAGGAGGGTAGCTATGCTTCGGAAGCGCTCTTCATTGACGGAAGTGAAGATCACGATTCTCGGAAAAAGCTTCCGGCAATCTTCTAGAAAGTCATATAGCCCTGGCCGGGCAATTTGGCTTACGGCATTTGAGATTAAGGTTCCTTCAAGGTCAAGGGCTAAAACTTTCAGTTCCACATCTGTTCCCAACATCGTGGCGCTTAACGGCCGTGTTCACCGGGCCGCCGTGCCGGTGGTTTATAGTGAATCGAGGCTATACGGCGGCTCCGGAGCAATAGATGTTATCCGAATCTTTCTAGCCGTTCTCGAAAGTGCGCAAAGTCGGCTGAAAATGTGACGGGCCGTTTCGCGCAAAAGTTTGGGTAATGACAAGCGTTCGAACGCCGGGCTAAAGTCAGCCGCCGCTGACGCGGCGAAGACCAAAGCCGTGTTTTCAAAAGTGTACAGACATCAGAGGCCAAACGTAATCCTCGCCGCGAAATACGCGAATATGGCTATTGAGATCAATTATGACCGTGCGAGGTATAAAAAGAACTACCCCCGCAGTCCCGTTTTCAGAAACGTCCCGCGCTCGAGGTCCTCGAAAGCCTGCTGGAGTTCTTCCTGCGTGTTCATTACGATCGGCCCGTACCAGGCCACAGGCTCTTCGAGCGGCTTTCCTGAAACCAGAAGGAACCGGATGCCCTCGTCTCCGGCGTGGATCGTAACCTCGTCGCCGCGATCGAATAGCACGAGCGAGCGATTATCGGCCTCCCGCGGAGGCGTCGTGTCGGCCCATTTGATCCCCTCAGTCGGTACCGCGAGAGGGACTGAGGCGTTGCAGAACTTCCCATCTCCCGCAAAAACGTAAGCGAAGGCGTTGCGCGTCGTCTCGACCGGGAGGGTCTTTCTCTGGCCAGGCGGAATCGCCACATCCAGGTAGATCGGGTCCGCCGCGATCCCGTCCACAGGGCCGGTCGTCCCCCGAAAGTTTCCGCAGACTATGCGAACCTGGGTTCCGTCGTCGTCAGTGACCACTGGGATGTCGGCCGCCTTCACCTCCTGATACCGTGGCGCCGTCATCTTGAGCGAAGACGGGAGATTGGCCCACAACTGGAATCCATGCATCCGGCCATCCTGATCTCCCTTCGGCATCTCCTGGTGAATGATCCCGCTCCCGGCGGTCATCCATTGAACGTCGCCTGCGCCGATGACGCCGCTGTTCCCCATGCTATCTCCGTGCTCCACCGTACCCGCCAGGACGTACGTGATCGTCTCGATTCCGCGGTGTGGGTGCCACGGGAACCCCGCCAGGTAATCCTCCGGGATGTCATTGCGAAAGTCGTCGAGGAGGAGGAATGGGTCGAAGTCTGAAGTATTGCCGAACCCAAACGCGCGGCGCAGCCGCACTCCCGCGCCTTCAAGCGCCGGCTTGGATTTACTGAGTCGCTTAACCGGTCGAATAGACATATTAGATCTCCTATGCGAAGGGATGCCCCCGCGTAAAACATGCCGGGATGATTATTTCAAGGCTCTTGGCGCCGGAGAGATCGCCGAAGACGTTGACCTCGAGTTCCCTTCCTCGGATTATCCAGCAATGAACGGAATACTCAAACAACCCTGCGACGAAGGCGTCATCCTGGCCTCTCCCATAGCCGCGCCGTGCCGGCAAGCCGCCAAGCCGTGGATTCTAACGGCGACGATTCTGGCTTCGAGCATGGCCTTCATTGACGGCACGGTAGTGAATGTAGCGTTGGGCGCGTTGCAGCGGGAGTTCGGCGCAACGCTCGTGGGGGTGCAGTGGGTAGTGGAAGCTTATGCGCTCTTTCTGGCGTCGTTGGTGTTGGTGGGCGGGTCATTGGGCGACCTTTACGGGCGGCGGCGCGTCTTCGCGCTCGGCATAACCATCTTCGCCGCCGCATCAGTCGCGTGCGGGCTGGCCCGTGACATCAATGAACTGATACTGGCGCGCGCAATACAAGGAATCGGCGCGGCGCTGCTGGTACCAGGAAGCCTGGCGATCATCGGCGCTTCGTTTCCGGAGAACGAGCGCGGGCGGGCAATCGGCACATGGTCGGGAATGTCCGCGATCACCGGAGCCGCCGGGCCGGTCATCGGCGGCTGGTTGATCGAGCACGCATCGTGGCGATGGGCCTTTTTCCTCAACCTGCCGCTGGCCGCAGTGACGCTGGCGATCACCTTCTGGCAAGTTCCTGAAAGCCGCGGAGAAATACGAACCAGACGGCTGGATTGGCCGGGATCTTTGTTGGTAACGATCGGACTGGGTCTCATCGTTTTCGCCCTGCTGGAATCGTCGGGTCACGGATGGCGCGGCTGGCGGGTCATTGGCGGGCTGGCGGCGGGAGTGGTGGCCCTCGTCTTGTTCGTCGTCGTCGAATCGCGCAGCGCAGCTCCGATCCTGCCGCTTGAGCTTTTGCGAATACGCAATTTTACCGGCGCGAATCTGCTGACGCTCTTCTTGTATGCGGCGCTGGGGGGCGCGATGTTTTTCCTGCCGCTGAACCTGATTCAGGTACAAGGTTATTCCGCGACGGCTGCGGGCGCGGCCCTGCTCCCATTCATCCTGCTCTTTTCTCTCCTGTCACGCTGGGCCGGGGGATTGGTAGATCGGTGGGGGCCAAAGAAGCCGCTGGTTGTCGGCCCCCTGGTTGTGGGACTCGCCTTCGTTCTGCTTGCGCTGCCCGGCCAGGGCGGAAACTATTGGACGACTTTCTTCCCAGGCATAGTTTTGCTCGGTCTGGGGATGGCGACGAGCGCCGCTCCCCTGACGACCGTCGTGATGACTTCTGTGGGCGCTGACCGCTCCGGCGTCGCTTCCGGCGTCAACAACGCGATGGCGCGCGTGGCGGCGTTGCTTGCAATTGCCATCTTCGGCGTGGCCATGCTCCACACTTTCAATAGCGCGCTCGACCAGCAGCTCGACAGCTTGGAACTATCGCCGGAGTCGCGGCGTCAACTTGATAATGATCGCGCGAAATTGGCGGCCATAGAACCACCTCCCCTGTTGGACCTGGAAACTTTGATCAGCGTCAGGCGCGCAATCGCGGACTCGTTCATCATTGGGTTTCGGTTGGTGTTGACGCTCGCTGCGGCGCTGGCGGTTCTGGGAGCGCTTATCGCGTGGTTGGTCATCGAAAACTGGCCGCAGAGGCAAAGCGGCGCCGTGACGCTGCCATAGGGACGGTAAACGCGAGAAGACCTTCCATATAACCTAAGACTGACTTTAGAACGAATACGGCGCCTCTCTTGCTATCCTACTGCTGCGGATCGCGCATCTCGTTTGCGTTTCATAAGGAGCGGTTCGCCTCTGTCCCCCATCAATACAACTGCCGTGTGCAAGGAACTATTATGAGACAGAGTATTCTTCGCTATGTGGCGGCGTTGGCGATGCTAACTTTCGGCCCATCGCTATCTTTTAGTTATTCCGTTCTCACTCACGAGGCGATCATTGATTCGACGTGGAGTGATTCGATCCAGCCGCTGATTAAAAGACGATTCCCTGAAGCGACCGATGAGCAGTTGCGTGAGGCTTACGCCCACGCCTACGGGGGAGCGCTCATCCAGGACATGGGCTATTACCCGTTTGGGAGCAAGTTGTTTACTGATCTTACACACTATGTAAGGAGCGGTGATTTCATCGAAGCGCTCATCACAGAGTCGCAGGATATTAACGAGTATGCCTTCGCCCTCGGCGCCCTCTCGCACTACGCTGCGGATAATGAAGGGCACTCAATGGCCGTTAACCGCGTCGTCCCGGCGCTCTATCCGAAGTTGCGAGCGAAGCACGGCGACGAAGTGACGTATGTCGAAAACCCCACAGCGCATATGAGAACTGAATTCGGCTTTGACGTGTTACAGGTGGCGCGCGGTCGTTACGCCCCTACAGACTATCGGAACTTCATCGGGTTTAAGGTGTCGAAGCGCGCGCTTGAACGCGCGTTCAAGGCGACTTACGCGTTAGAGTTGAAGGATGTTTTTTCCGACCTTGATCTCGCCATCGGCAGCTATCGCCGCTCGGCGAGCGCGATCATCCCCAAAATGACCCAGGTCGCGTGGGAAACGAAAGAAGACGAGATTGAAAAACTCACTCCTGGCGTCGCGCGCGAAAAGTTTATCTACAACATCACGCGCGCCGACTATGAAAAGGAATGGGGCAAGGAATACGATAAGCCTGATTTTGAGGACAAACTGCTGGCCTTCTTTTTCAGCATTATTCCGCGCATCGGGCCGCTTAAGACCCTCTCGTTCAAACCGATCACGCCGGAGACCGAGCGGCTGTTCCTAGTCAGCTTCGAGGCGGCCCTCAACCAGTACCGCGCCCTGCTTCGACAGGCCAAACCAGGAAGGCTTGTTCTGGTAAACATGAACCTTGATCTGGGACGGCCTACGCGTGCCGGCGAGTATCGGCT
>DATCXQ010000047.1:0-7324 GCA_036565725.1 Blastocatellia bacterium | reverse complement strand
CGCCAAAGCCTACGCCGCACTGCAGACGGTTATCGCGACGGCGCAGCTCAAAGGTGAAAAGATCTTTGACGCATTGGTCAAATTGATGGGCAAGCCAATTGATCAATATCTTCAACCATCAAGCCCGTGAGCAATTACGATAAATCAACCCTATGATAAGCAGGTACATTACAATGCCTGATGCGACACATGACCCTCCGACTGAGATAATGAATTCGTTGGTATAACCTTTATGTTTCAGACCAACTAGGGTCGATATCAAAACGAAATAGTAAACCCAGAATAAGTGTTTTACTGGCACATCGTTTCTGCCAGTACCCTTCCTTCTAAACGCGACCATGATTCTTCCTCGAAACTGTACGTTAGGAATCCTAAGCGCCTCAGCGCCAGCCTGTCCTTCGCCAAAACCTTATCACTACGCCAAATGCCTCACATTGGTCTCATATAACTCCAATTAACATGTTATATTCGGCTTTCCCAAGTTATTGAAACTAAAGGCAGATGGAGTTTTGGCGATGGACAGGCGTGGAAATACCTTTACCGCGCGGTCGATTCGACCGGTCAAACGATCGACTTCATGCTCAGCGCCAGGCGAGATAAACCGGCCGCCAAGCGATTCTTCCGTAAAATGCTCAAGCTTCCGCAACATTCATCTCTGCGAGTAATTAACGTAGATCGGAACAAAGCCTACCCGCCCGCGGTCGAAGAATTGAAGGATGAAGGAGTCCTGTCCGTCGCCTCTCAATTACTCCAATCCAAGTACCTCAATAACATAGTCGAGCAGTGGCGCCGATTCATCAAACGTCGAGTCAATCCCGGACTCGGCTTCTTCAGTTTCAAGACAGCATGGCGAACAATCAGAGGATACGAAACGATAAACATAATTCGGAAGGGGCAAATTGCGGGAATAGGCAGAGGTGACATCCGGAGGCAGGTCAGATTCGTGACGAATCTCTTCCTGATTGCCGCATAGGTTGGAGTCTGAGTCAGACCTTTTATGTCCCTACCCATTTTTTGCAACACAACCGATCGGGCTGATACCAAGCAAGACGACTCTGAGTTGGTAGATGTTTGGTTCCGGAGATTCGGGCAGGCGCTGATTTTAGTGAACTTTACCCGATCTCCCCCGGTTTTTTTCGGTCTAAGCTCACAATCATCGAGTTTCGGTCGTCCGCTCACTACGGCGGGCAGGCTCTTCACGGCTGGTGGTCCGCGCAGTTTTCAGTTTGTGGTGAAGTTCTCTTTCTGATTGGATCGTGGATGCTTGATCTCTGAATCTGAACCGGCGGCTGCTCACCGAGCAGGCGCTGGCGAAGGAGCCTGGCCATGATCTTCTCCTCGCGACTGTTCTTCGGGACGCCCTGTTCATCGAGGTCGGTCTGGGCGTCAGCCTGGACGGCCTCCTGATTCAGGCTGAGCGAGTGCGCCGTTGCCGCCATGGGCACATTCCTGCCGCCCGCATAAATCTCGTGACGGCCATGTTCTTCGTACCACCTGGTCAGCGTCGCCGTCATATGCATCTTCTCGATGATCTTGCGCCAGCCGACGCCCGTATTGTACGCGCAGAAAGAAATCTCACCTTCCTGTGTGCCGTATGGAATGATGCACATCTCGGTGCGCCGAAAGTCGTAATTGAACAGATCCTGAAACCACATTCCCGCGATAAACAGGAAGTTCCACCGATCCTCGCGCCGCTTGAAGACGTCCTCGAGGCGCACGTCGTCTCCTTCAAATTCAACGCTGCTCGTGATCCGGCTCCTTCGCCCGCGGAGTTTCTTGTCGAATTTCTTCAAGAGATCGATAAACCGAAAGTGGGTTGGCGCCTTGAATGGGTCGTAGTTTCGAAAGAGCGCGAGCGTCATCCCGATGACCGAGAGAATCAATCCTCGGCCCGCGTCATTTATCTGCGCCACGTCCCTGGCTAATTGCTCGGTCCGTAGGAACGCCGTCAAGGGCGCCGCTTCGCGGGTCTCCTTGTCCACCATCACAGCCATCCCGACCCCGCAATTCGGATGACAGCCGCAAGCGAGCTGCCCCCACTGTGAGTTGGGCCCGTGAACCAGGTCGGCCCAATCCGTGAAAGTGGACAGGAATGAGATAGGAAACCAGTCGCGGGCCGGCTCGCCGAGTCCCGTTTGGCCCTTCACGTCGCGCGCCAAGTGGGACAGTGTGTAGCGCTGCGCCCGGCGGCGCTCGTCCGTGATCGCCTCGTCGCGGCCGGTGAACGAGACAGGCTGAAAAGCCAGAAAGGAAATCTTCTTCGAATTGTCGAACGCAAACTCGATCATCCGGCCCACCTGCTGGTTGTTCACGCCGTTGACGATCGTGATGACCGGCACGACGTTGACTCCGGCGTTGTGGAGGTTCTCGATCGCCCGGAGCTTAACGTCGAAAAGGTTCCCCACGCCGCGATGACAGTTGGCTGCGTTTCCGATCCCGTCGAACTGTAAATAGGCGTAGCGCAGCCCGGCGAGCGCCGCCTCTTTGGCGAACTCCTGGCTCTGGGCGAATTTGAGGCCGTTGGTGGCCGCCTGAACCGAGTTGTACCCGATCTCACGGGCGTAGCGCACGGCGTCAAGGAAGTGTGGCGAGAGCGTCGGCTCGCCGCCCGAAAACTGCACCGACAATTGTCGCCGCGGCTTGATCTTGATCGCATTGTTCAGAATTTCGGCGATCTCATCCCAGCTCAACTCGTGGACAAAGCCGATCTGGTTGGCGTCCATGAAACAGGGATCACACATCATATTGCAGCGATTCGTCAGATCAATAGTGAGCACAGCGCCGCGCCCGTATTTGATGGAACTGCTCCCGTGGTTGTGCAGCTTCTCGTCGTTGTGCGCGCTGATGTCACGGCCGGGGAAGACCTCCTCGATGTGCTTGAAGAACGCCGTGTCTATCGCAAGCGTGTCTTCGTAATGGCCGTGGATGGGACAGTCTTTAACCATCAGGATGTGGCCGTCCCGCTCCAGGATGGTCGCCTTGATCTCGCCGATCTTGTCGTTGAGGAGGGCGCCCAGGTCGCTTCCGCCGTCAATGCCATCAATAATGGATACCCGCGCTGCTCTTACGCAGCCCGGGCAGAGCGAATCGGTTTGCCGGGGCCAGCCGAGCGGCGGACGGTTTTTTTGATAAGACTTGAGCAGCGGTTTGTCTGACCACAGTGGCGTCCATGACGGGTTCGGCCGGATTCGGTTGAGCCTGCTGAAAACGAACCATGCGCCGTTGGCCGCAACGGATAAAGCTTTCTCGAAGTATTTCAAGGGTGTGTGCATTGGTGTTCCTCCGTGAAAACATCGGCTGCAATTGCGATACCAGTTGAAAGCTTTGTCGGGCAAGCAGGCGAGTTATCGTCAGATGCAATCAGAATCTTTCATCTGTCCGGTGATTCTGACAGGCGCTTCCAGATATCACGGACATGTCCCACTGGCGTCTACACAAATTGGTGGATGCGTTTTCGACCCGGAGTGACGCCGGACATTAGCCGGTGGCGGAACCACCGGAACCGCGTCCGAGCAATTTCCTAGCCCTGAAAGGGCGACAGACCAGACTCAATACGTCGCCCCTGCCGGGGCTTGGGAGGCTTTTCGGGCAGGTTCCGGTGGTTCCGCCACCGGCTAATGTCCACTGTGCCTCCGGCACAAAGATTTGTGTAGATGCCACGGACATGCCCATGGCGTCCAGGCGTCCACATTGGGCGCTTTTTTTGGCGCCGGTTTTGCTGGTCAACATTCCGAATCGACATTCACGGGTGAAAATCATTTTTCGCAGGAGGGTTATGGCGTCGATTATCGCAATTATCCCAGCGCGGATGGCGTCGTCCCGTTTTCCGGGCAAGCCTCTTGCCCGGATTCTGGGACGACCTATGATCGAGCATGCCTTTCGACGGGCGGCGATGTGTGGCCTCCTCGACGCGGTTTACGTCGCGACCTGCGATGAAGAGATCCGCCGCGTCGCCGAAGGGTTCGGCGCGCCAGTCCTTATGACATCTTCCGCCCACGATCGGGCCAGCGATCGCGTCGCCGAGGCGGCCGCATCGCTCGGCGCCGACATCGTCGTGATGATCCAGGGGGACGAGCCGATGATCACGCCAGGCATGATCACCTCTGCGGTGGGGCCCATGATCGAGGACACATCAGTGACCTGCGTAAATCTGGCGCGCCGGATCGGCGCCTGGGAGGAATACATTGATCGCAACACCATCAAGGTAGTGATTGATGTCAACTGGAATGCGCTCTACTTTTCCCGCGCTCCCATCCCCACGCTCGATTCCTCAGACTTCGGGCGTGTGGAAGCGTTCAAGCAGGTGTGCGTGATCCCGTTCCGGCATGACTTCCTGCGTGAGTTCGCGCGTCTCCCTCAGACTCCTCTTGAGCGAGCGGAGTCCATTGACATGCTCCGAGTGATAGAGAGCGGCGGACGTGTGCGGATGGCTCCGACCGAAATAGACACTCATGCGGTGGACACGGCTGAAGACCTGCGCCTGGTCGAGTCGCTTATGAAAGACGACCCGCTCATTCTCAGATACGAGGTTTCTCGCGTGGAGGCTCAAGCATGAAGTGGAGAGTCCTGATCAGCGCGCCGTATATGCTTCCGGCGCTCGACGAGTTTCGTCCGCGCCTGGAGGCCGAAGGCGTTGAGGTAGTTACGACGCGCGTAAACGAACGGTTGAGCGAGGAGGAACTCCTGCCCATTGTCGGGACGATAGACGGCGCGATATGCGGCGACGACCGGTTCACTGAGCGGGTGCTACGTAAAGCGCCTCGGTTGAAGGTCATCTCGAAGTGGGGGACGGGCATTGATTCCATTGACACCGGCGCCACGTCGAAGCTGGGCGTTCGGGTCTACAACACGCCCAACGCATTCACGGACGCGGTGGCTGACACTGCGCTCGGCTACATCCTCTGCTTCGCGCGGCGACTGCCGTGGATGGATCAGGATATCCGCCGCGGCTTGTGGGCCAAGCCTGACGCGGTCTCGTTGAGAGAATGCGTTCTCGGAGTAGTCGGGGTAGGGAACATCGGCAAGGCTGTAACGCGTCGCGCGCGGGCGTTCGGGATGACGGTGATCGGCGCCGACCCGGCGCCGATTCCCGCGTCGTTTATCGAGGAAACCGGCTTGCGCCTCGTCCCCGTGCGAACATTGCTCGAGGAGGCCGACTTCATCTCGCTCCATTGCGATCTCAATTCGACGTCCTGGCGTCTGATAGGGCGCGACGAACTGGCGGTCATGCGGCCATCGTCGTATCTCATCAACACGGCGCGAGGCCCGTTGATTGACGAGCCGGCGCTTATTCAGGCGCTAGGCGAGCGACGGATAGCCGGCGCGGCGCTAGACGTCTTTGAAGTCGAACCGCTCCCCGCTGACAGTCCGCTGCGCGCCCTGGACTGCTGTCTGCTCGCGCCTCACAACGCGAACAGCAGCCACGCCGCCCGCAGGCGAGTCCACGAGTCCACCATCGACAACCTCTTCAGGGGACTTCGCGAAATGTCAAATGCCGAATATCAAAGGGAAAGGGAAAATGAAAAGCGCTCGCATCTCTGATGACCGCGTCTGGCTGCTCTGTCGCGGCGTCAAGAGTCTTCTCCGTTGTGACGAGGCTGAAGTGATCTCCGGCATCGCCCACTATGTCGTCTCTCAGCATGCCTGGTTGCGGCTCTTGTCGGCTTTGATCGAGCGGAGCCGGCGGACACTGTTCCCGCCTTTGATCGCTCTTGTCGGAGGATTGAAGAGTTTTCTCGCCGTACACTCATTACAACCGGGCGACCCGTCAGTCGGCGTTGTCTGGATCGCCCGCCTGGGGAACGAACGTCGGGCCATCGAGCCGCTGGCCCGGTCGTTTCCGGAGTTGGGTTGGGCCGAACTGAAGTTCCACTGGCGTCCCGAACCCGCGTCGCTTTCAGCTCTGGGCCGGAACCTCGGCGCGGCTTTACGAAGGCTTCTCAGGATGGCGCGCCTGCTCAACCGAAGGTACGAATTCTTCAAAACGCTCCGCGTCAGCGAGCTTATCGCTTACTACAAACGGTACCTGGGCATATTCCAAAACGCGCGCTTCGGGCTCGCGGTGACTTCAAATCACAGCAACCCGCATGGCATTGCATTCAACCTGGCAGCCCGAAAGTGCGGCGTACCCGTCGTTCTCATTACGCATGGCATGCCGGTGCGGCCAATTGCGAGGCTCTATTACGATCTGGCGGTAGTCCATTGTGAGGTCGCGCGACAAGCGTACCTGGAGGCGGGCTGCCGAATGGATCGCGTCTTCGTCCACGGCAGGCGGCAGGATTACGTTCCGATCTCGACTTGCCCGCTTCCCGACCGCCTGGCCGTCGGGATATTCCTTTGCAAAGAGGTGAACGAGAGACGGCTGCGCGCCCTGGTCGAGAGCCTTCTCAACAATCCCCGAGTGTCGCGCATCCTCGTTCGCCCGCATCCAACCAACCTCTGGGTCAATCTCCATGCGGAGCCTGGAGCGTGGGCCGCCGCGCGAAACAATCCACGCCTGCGCTTTAGCTCAGGCGGCTCTTTATCCAGCGATCTCGAAGCTTCGGACATTGTCCTCGCGGGCAACTCGAGCGTGCTCGTGGAAGCGGTGACGGCGGGCCGTCCGAGCGGCTACATATCAGGGTTGGACTACGGTTCTCCGGACCTGCACGCTTTCGTCGCGCGCGGGCTGATCTACCCCATTGACGATAAGCTCAGCTTCGATCCTGCAGCGATGCTCCGTTTCTACCAGCAGCCAGGCTGGACGGACACGCTCCGGTTCTTCGCCAATATAGATGAAGACGAGGAGTCAGTCGCGGCGCGGGTCGGCGCCGCCATGCGTGAGCTTCTGTATCGGTTTTCAATTGCGGGTACGGGGCAGCAGTCGGTGTTTGCCGCAAAGAACGCATCAATAGAACGCGGATGACGCGGACGATCGCGGATCATCGTGGATAAAACCAAAAAAGATCGTGTCCCTCCCGAAAACGGTTCTGGTGCAATTTTTCGAGGGAAGGCAGACTGAGCCTATTTCAACTTCTCCCTACGCGGCAAGCGCTGCTTCCCATACTTGCAGGATTGCACCCATCGCGAACATAGGTGACACATGGGCTGTAATCCGGAGCTCCGGATTACAGCCCAGTACGGCGTAGTGTTGCCATTTGCGAAACGGTTTACTCTAAAACCTAAGTTTCGCCCAAAATAACTACCTGTCCGTACCGAAAACAACATCTTGGCGATGAAGAGCCCATTCTCTGATGATGCGGCGCCGATCTCTTCTTCGAATTGATGACTCGAGATCACGTCGACAGCGCGTGGCTATGCAACAACGCACATCGATCTCAACCTG
>DATCXQ010000043.1:0-10188 GCA_036565725.1 Blastocatellia bacterium | reverse complement strand
GCGCGGTACTGTACCAATCTTGATTGTTTTGATTTAGGGAGCCAGCAAGGGGTAATTTGACGACCAGACAGCGAGGCAGATTGGCCGGCGCGCCAGGGGAGTATGTTGCTGTCAGGAAGACCAACTTCGAGATTGTAGTTTGGTATTCGAGATCGACGTGCAAGTCGGCAACCGCACCGCATGGTAGCGTTCCACAGTGACGTAGCCAGCGAGAAAGCGTGGTGGCAGTGAGCGATGAATCTTGCATAGGGAACCTTGGCTTTTGCAAGCGGCATTAAATGTGTCAATTCGGCAACCAGACTTGATACAGTAAATGTTTAAAGAAGACTGTCAAGCTTGGTTACCGAACGGACATTGATGACCCATGCCAACGATAGATGTTTATGCTCCATGGAGCATAAACACGTTTATCCCATGAACCGGGTTATGCCATATGAGGCCGGCGCACAAGCTATTAGCGCGGGTTTCGTCGCATTTCTCATGGCATAATCAGAGCGATACCGGGAAGGCCGACATTTCGTCTTCTGCCTTGCGGCGTCCTGCAGGAGTGATTTTTTCGAGCGCGCGTTCCTTCGTTTTCAAATCTGCTTCCAGATAAATATGAGTAGTTTCAATATTCTCATGGCCCAGCTACAGAGCGATAACGTAAATATCCGCGCCTGATTGGAGCAAATGCAGGGCGGTCGCGCGCCGAATCGTGTGCGGAGAGATGCGCCGATCACGCAGACTCGGGCATTCGATCGACGCTTCCCTCATTGCGCGTTGCAGAAAGCGCCGCGTCAAGGGCGCGGTGGAAGTGACTGATTGCTCCCTCGAATTGCCCGAACTCGAAGAATTGGTTGGCGCCGCTCTGGAGGCCCCGCTGAACGGCAATGGCGACGGCCCGATCTTCGGCCGCGCC
Source organism: Blastocatellia bacterium (assembly GCA_036565725.1). Classification (GTDB taxonomy): domain Bacteria; phylum Acidobacteriota; class Blastocatellia; order RBC074; family RBC074; genus JAJVID01. Next base: position 9,287 of record DATCXQ010000043.1, on the reverse strand, counting down.
GGCCAGCAGGAAATCCCGGGAGCGATTGACCGCCTCCATTCCATCGACATCGTGGTCGCGGCGGTCCGTCAAGGTGTAGGTGAGGATTTTGGTCCGGTCAATGGCTAAAGGCTCAAGCACGACCATCGCGATATTATTCGGGAACGTCGCCACCATCACGTTCGGGAAGAGGTGGTAGACATACGTCAGCATCCCGTCCACGCTTCGCTCAGCGGGAGGTATCGCGCGAAGCTTGTTGATACGCTGGTACGGGAACGCCACGCGGCTGTTCCTGCCAAAAGTCTCGACGACGTTCAGGTTGTCGAACTGGATGGGATAGAACGTCTCCCGATGAGTCGAACGGATGTGATAGCCCTCCAGGAAGCCTTCAACGACAATCTTCCAGTTGGCCGGCGTCTCCTGTTCGGTGGTTGTGAACAACTGCTGGCTGGGCGCAATAAGCTCAGGGAGTTCCGCCAGGCACGGCTCTATCAGATACGGCTCGTCCTGCGTGATGAACACCAGGCCGCGCATCTCTGTGGTCTCCACCGGCGCCAATCCCCGCGTGGTCTTGTCGAGGCCGGGGAATCCATCCTCGTGAGGCACGTGACGGAGACGACCATCGAGGCCGTAGGTCCAGCCGTGATATCGACAGACAAAAGCTTTCTGGCAGCCCGATCCTTCCGCCAGTTGCGCGCCGCGATGGCGGCAGGCGTTGCGGAAGGCCCGGACCCGCCCGTCACCTCCTCGCACGGCGAGGATAGGCGTGCCCGCTGCGTCGCGCGCGACATAAGACCCGGCCTCGCGCAGCGCTGCGGACGGACAGAATGGGGTTGGGTATCGGCGCAGCGCCAGTTCAAGCTCAGCCGCGAACCGTTGCTCGCAGCGATAGTGTTTCACCGGCTCGCGCCAGCATTCATCGCTACGATCGGTAGTCCGGTTGTCGATGTGATCGAAAATCCGCTGCGCCACTGACTGGTCATCAGCCAAGAGAGTCATTGTCGTTACCTCCATCGTGAGTATGAATTCGGATTCACACCATCAATCCGCCTTACAGGCGCTGATACCCATTTCCGCGCGAATACTTTTCCACGGCATCCATATCCGAGAGCGTCAGATTCCAGGGAATCATGCAGCCGCAGAAAGCAGCAGCATGATCCCCTGGAATCTGACGCTCTCCAAGCCGTGACTATTACAGTTCATCCGCCAACTTCGATGGTCATTCCTGCATTGCGAAGCCTTTCTATGAGAACATCGCCGAGGCCTGTGGCAGGGGTCAGGATGCCACCGCGCCGCTGTCCCCCGGGCAACTCGTCCGTGTTCACTGCCAGGCTCATAGCTGACTCGCAGAGGAATTTTACGGTGGCGCGGTTCCCTGGATCTCCTTGGTAACGGATCACTCCATGCGTTTTGCGCCCGTCGTCGGCCAGGCCCAGAAGTTCACAGCGAAACCAGCCTTCATTCATGGTTTTCTCTGAAGGCCCAGCGCCCGGTTGCGGCAGGATCGATTTAATAAGCTGGCGGATTGGAGATTGCAGCGCGACCTCAAATAACGCCGCCCCTGTCGTCAAGCCTGCGGCTTGCATCCACCCGAATGCTCCCTCGAACTTCATGTATTCCTGATATGTGAAGTTCGGTCCGTAAGAAGCTTGCCACTGTTCAAATAACGCGATACTGCGGCGCACGACTCGCGTATTGATCGGCCCCATGAAAAAAGGCCCGACCCACGCGTCAACATCTTTATCGTACCTGGGGAGCGTAGGATCCTGGCTCCGTTCGAGTTCCTCTTTGGAATGCTCAAGGCCCGGACTCAGCAGAAAAGGGTCGCGCGCCCGCTTGGCTTGGCCGGTGTCATAGAGATTGAACATGGTGGCTAGTGTCCCGCCATTGACCCCGCCGTAGACTTGAAAATAGGCTTTTACTTCTTTGCACGGCACGCTCAATTCTCTCTGCAGGTGGCGGACGATGAGGTAGGTCCCCAAATCTGAAGGTACCGAATCGAATCCGCAGAACGGAATAATCCGTGTCCCGTCAGCAGCCGCCCGGTTGTGATAGCGATCAATGAGATCTCTGACCCAGGTCGTCTCGCCCGTAATGTCGGCGCAATGTGTCTTGAACCGCACACAGGCATCGACGATTGCGCTTCCGTAAAGCGCAAAAGGCCCCGCCGTCGTCAGCATCACGCGCGTCCGCGACACGATGGCATCCACTGCTGTCTGATCACGGCTGTCAGCCACCAATATGTCCACGTCTTTGGCTACGCCACCGACCTGTCTCTTCACGGCCTCAAGCTTCTCTCGGTTACGGCCGGCGATGGCCCAGCGCACCTTACCGGGGGGCGCGTTCTCGGCAAAGTACCGCACTGTTTGTCTGCCAGTGAAGCCGCTAGCGCCGTAAAGCACAACGTCGTAATCACGATCTGGCATCAGGCAAAACCTTCCTTTGTGGTGTCCCTACCGAAGACCTCATCCGGCCTTGAAATAGTTGCAGTTAGAGAGATCATCAGCAATTCTGCTCCATCGTCCGGCGCATCCTTTTTTCAATGGTTTGCTTCACACTTATGGTCCTCATCTCAGCTCTCTTTTTGCTCATCCGGAGTCTTATCGTGCCCCGAACAACGCTCGCGGTAGAGGATGATGAAGTCTAGCCGCAAGCCTGGCAAGTTTTACTGCGCGAAGAAGGCCGACGACGGCGAGTATTGCCGCGAGACCGCATAGCTCCAGCACTATTAATCCGCGAGCGCTCCCCAGGCGCTCCTAACCCGAAAGGAGTTTCAATGTGTGCGCATCTAGCAAAGCCGAAAACATACGCCGTCATAATCGACCATTGCGAGTTGCCTCGCAATTCCCGTTTTCAGATAGCCCGCCGACCAATCAAAGACGGCCAGCTTGTCCTCGCTCAAATAAACGGCCATCACATAGTCGGCCGGCGGTTCCAACTCGACGGCCATCGCTGGCTTATTCAGCCCTCGCGATGGATTCGGATTACGGACCCCGCCGGCGTCCACCTGCTCGGCGTCGTCGGCTGAAAATGCCACGGGCCTGGTCGAGCGTTCGCCGCTTTCGCCAGGCCCGCACTAGCCGACGCGCTGGAGCGCGTAGACCAGTCCCCCCAGAGCAGTCTACGGCTCCAGCTTAAAGTTTGGATTAATGTTTGAACTGAAAAGAGCGCTGCTTGCGACAGCGCCCACACATCAACACACTCGCCGGAGCGAATGAGCCAACGTACAAGGCTATTTTATTCGCTCCGGCTCTTCCCGTTGAGGATGTCAATCTTTTTGTGATTGCCACTGGCACTCTCGGGGCGAATGAGCTTTCAGAGGGCCCGATATCTGCCAAATTCAGTCACAAAAATTCCGGTTCCGGCAGAAATCGAAAATTTTCTGGGAGTTTTGACTGGAAAACCAGCTTTCTTGTTGGGTCATATCGCACGTTCCCTCCTGCTGGGCCTGACGGTACCTCGAAATAGACTGTGGCTTCATGCCACGGCAATTGGGGTGTATAGCTACACAGGCTACTTCATCAGGTTCTGCAATTCCCGCAAACCATAGTGAGCCTTCATACGGGACAATCGCATAATCCACTCCTGGTGGAATGATGAGAGCTACGACGTCCGGTTTTCAACCACCGAGTGGAGGATAAAGATCCATTTGACGATGTGGATTGCCGCCGAGTGGGATGAAATGTTTCATAACCCATTTCATGCGGTTGCTATGCAGTGAGCCTCTGTGCAAGGGCACGTTAATTGCTTAATTCTCAGCGTGAGTTGCCCGAGTAGAGTTTCTGATCGTAGAAAAATACACACGCCACTTTACTCGCCCTATATCTTGCTCTCCAGCAATACAGCAACAGAACAACAGAAAACAAAAATTTGCGCCACCTTTTATCACGCGGCTGAACTCAGTTGAGTCAGACGAGCAATATCAATCTGACCCATCGAAAACTGTGAGAAGTTTGAGTTGACCGTCAGTCGAAGATCCTATGCGGATTCTTGGCGCCAATCGCTTTATTCACGCTTCGGATGAAGTCCGGGGCAGTTGACTTAGAACTAGCCACGACCAGCCGGCAGGCGTTGGCGCGTGTCTCTTAAGTGGGGGAGACGATTATGCCCTCGAATGATTCGCGAGCCCCCGATGCGTTTGATGCCAAGCAATTGGTCGTAGGACTATCGCCGAAAGTCCCCAAGGCGGCGCCCAACTCAAGCCACGCGTGATTGAAAATCAGTTATCGAGAAGGTGGGGGCAATTTGATGCTTCCATAGTGTTCTCCCCCTCTAAAAGTGTTCTCCCCCGGTAAAAATCCAGCTCCGATCTGAATCTCCTTTCCCTGCGGCAAGTGAGCTTCAGTAACACACGGTCTCTTCGCCAGTCTTCTGGTAGGGTTGGTCAGGCGAGGTGGGTGGGGAGACTGCGTAACCTGACTTTATGATACATAGGCCATTTGAGAAGCGTTTATCGCTAGTCTTTTTGCTGATAGCCGGAGTAACAGGAGCCATATCCCCTTCTTTCGCTCAATCACAAGGGATGCCAACCGGTCAACAAACTCAGCAAGCTCCACCACCAACTACTAACTTAACGCCATCCAGCATACGTGTTGATGTCGGAGGCTGCGCCGCCAGTTGGCGCCGGCCGACATTGTTACTTTTGGACTAGCGTTTGGTTTACGCAAATGAATTTCCAATTTCTCGCTCGTCAAGGAGAGACCATGAAATCTTATTCGTCGATTATAGATACTTCCATTGATACTTCTGAAAAAGCTCGGATTGATACTTCGGAGGAGTCTCCCGGGCGGCGCTCGGCGCGCCTGTGGCCATTGCTCCTCCACGAGATCTTCGAGGCGCAGGCAGACGCGCGGCCGGAGAATGTCGCAGTGGTCTTTGGTCGTGAGGAGACAACATACGCAAGCCTGGAGAGCCGCGCGAACCGCCTCGCTCGGCATTTGCGCAGCCGGGGCGTGGGGCGCGGGTCGCTCGTCGCGATGCTGCTCCGGAGATCGGTGGACGCGTATGCCGCAATCCTGGGGATACTGAAGAGCGGCGCGGCGTACGTGCCTATAGATCCCGAATACCCCGCGGACCGCGTCGCCTATATCCTCGAAGACTCCGGAGCAGGGGCGCTGGTGACGTCCGCGGACTTAGCTCGGCGCCACGCGGCGTTCGAGGGCGCGGTCGTCCGCGTCGACGCCGACCGCGATGCGATCGCTGCCGAGAAGCCTTTGCGCCTGGCGCGCGAAGAGGTAGGCGCGAATTCCCAGGACCTCTGCTACGTCATCTACACCTCAGGCTCCACGGGACGGCCAAAAGGCGTGATGATCGAGCACCAAAACGCGCGCCGCCTCGTGCAGGCGGAGGGACATATCTATGCGGCGCGGTCCGAGGACCGGGTCTATCAGGGCGCTTCGCTCGCTTTCGACCTGTCGGTTGAAGAAGTCTGGCTCGCATTCCATGCCGGGGCGACGTTGGTCGCCGCGACACCGGAGATGGAGCGCGCAGGACCGGATCTCTCCAGCCTGCTCACTGAGTCCGGCGTGACCGTGCTCTCGAGCGTGCCGACGCTGCTCTCAATGCTTGCCGAGGACGTGCCGACCCTGCGCCTGCTCATCTTCGGCGGGGAGCCATGTCCCGAGTGGCTTGTCGCGCGGTGGGCGCGGTCCGGGCGCCGCCTGGTGAACACCTACGGCCCCACCGAGACCACCGTCATCGCGACGTATGCCGAACTGCTCCCCGGGAAGCCGGTGACAATCGGGCATGCGGTTCCAGGCTACCGCGTCTATCTCCTTGACGACGATCTCCGGCCGGCGCCCCGCGGCGAGGCGGGAGAGATCTGCATTGGCGGCGCTGGCGTAGCGCGCGGATACGTGGGACTTTCCGACGAGACGCGCGCGCGATTCGTGGCAGACCCTTTCGCGCCGGCGGACGAGGCGGACGCGCGGATCTATCGCTCCGGCGACCTGGGCCGATTGGACGCCAATGGCAACATCGAGTTCCTCGGCCGTGTCGACGGACAGGTGAAGATCCGCGGCTTCCGCGTCGAGCTGACCGAGATCGAGTCGGTACTACTGCAGGCAGACGGCCTCCGCGCGGCGGCGTGCGCCGTGCGCGAGGACGTGGCCGGCATACAACAACTGGTCGGCTACGTGGTTCCGGGTGATAGCCCGGTAGATGAAGAGCGCCTCCGTTCATACCTGCGGAGTCATCTACCCGCGTACATGGTACCAGCGCTGATTGAGACGGTTACCGACCTGCCGCTGCTTCCAAGCGGCAAGCTCGATCGCGCGTCGCTGCCGGCGCCCCGGGCGCGGCGCGCGGCGAAGGCTGCGGCCGGGCGTCCACTGACCATCACGGAGCGGCGGATCGCTAAGGTTTGGAAGGACCTCTTCAGTCCTTTGCCCGTCTCCTTGGACGACCACTTCTTCCACGACCTGGGCGGCCACTCGCTACTTGCAGCGCGCATGGTTTCGATGTTGCGGAAGAATCCGAGTTTCGCGCGTCTGTCGGTGACAGACGTCTACGAGCGCCCAACGATCGCTTCGCTCGCCTCTGCGCTTGAAGCTGCGGCTCCTCGCTCGCAGCAGCCCGGCGCGGAAGGGTCCACGGAGGCCGGGAACGTCGTCCCGACGAGCGGACGACAGCACTTCCTCGTGGGCGTCATTCAGTCGGTTGGTCTCTACTTTGTTTTCGGCCTCAGGGGCCTGCAGTGGATCACCCCTTATCTCGTCTTCTTTCTTCTCATCGAGCACGAGCTTCCGGTGTACGAGTCCGCCGCGTGGGCGGCGGTGAGTGAAATGGCGGTCTTCCCGCTACTCGTCCTTGTTGCGGTCATGACCAAGTGGCTGGTCCTCGGGCGCGTGCGGCCAGGCCGCTACCCGCTCTGGGGCAGGTACTACCTGCGCTGGTGGTTCGCGCAGGCGATCGTCGCATCAGTACCCGCGAACTATCTCCTCGGGACGCCGCTGCTGCCGTTGTTCTACCGACTCCTCGGAGCGCGGATTGGGAGGAACGTTTACATCGCCACGGACCGGTTTGCCGCCTTCGACCTGATCTCCATCGGCGACGGCGCGAGCGTGGACGACGACGCCTCGCTGTTCGGCCAAACGGTCGAGAACGGGGAGCTGGTAATAGGTCCGGTGACTGTGGGGCGCAGGTGCTTCGTCGGTACCCGGGCGGTCTTACGCGAGGGCGCGGTGATGGAGGATGGGGCTCGTCTCGAAGACCTTTCGCTCCTCCCTAGCGGGGCGCGGATCCCCGCGGGCGAGACCTGGGCGGGTTCACCCGCTCGGCGCGTCTCCGTCTTGAACCCGGCGCCATTGCCGCCGCTGGCGCGCGGACCGCTCCGCCGCGCCGCGATTGCGGCGCTATACGCCGCGCTCGTCCTGGCTATGCCGATTCTCCTGCTGGGCGCTTTCGCGCCGGGCATGGCTCTCCTCATGCATTTGGATCTTGTCGAGCACACGTTGGTTTACTTGGCGGCGGCGCCATTGGTTGGCGCATCTTTTGTCCTTCTCATCACGACCGAGCTGGTCATCCTCAAGTGGCTTCTCGTTGGACGTGTCCGCGCCGGGACTTACCCGCTGCACGGCGGGTTCTATGTGAGGAACTGGATAGCGGACCAACTCCGCGCGCTCAGCCACAACACCCTCGGGCCGCTTCACGCGACGCTCTACATGACGCCGTGGTATCGCCTGTTCGGCGCCAAGCTTGGGCGGTTCGTCGAGCTTTCGACAGCGACCGCGATGATGCCCGACCTGCTTGAGATTGGAGACGGGGGCACGGTTGCCGACGAAGCGTCGCTGGGGGCAGGGCGCGTCGAGGGCGGATGGATGACCCTGGCGCGAACCCGCGTCGGCCGTCGCGCCTTCATTGGCAACAGCGCCGTGGTTCCGGCGGGCGCAGAACTCGGCGAAGGATCGCTCGTTGGCGTCCTCTCGCTCGCTCCACCCACCGGGGAGGGCGCGAGACCGTGCGCCGCATGGCTCGGCTCGCCCCCCCGCCTTCTCCCGCGCCGCGAAGCGAGCGCTGGCTTCACCGAAGAGAGAACCTATTGTCCACCACGAAGGCTCGTGCTGACGCGCGCCGCCGTCGAAGTCCTGCGCATCACATTGGCGCCGGCCGGGTTCATTCTCGTCACGGCAGCGGTGATCACGGCCGCGCTCAGCCTTTGGCACAGCATCGGGGCTGGCGCCACGCTGGGCCTGCTGCCGCTTATTTACGGGGCCTGCTGCGCCATCGCGATCGTCGCGGTGGCGCTCATAAAGTGGATCGTCGTAGGGCGTTACCGGCCCTTTGTCCGCCCGCTCTGGAGCGCGTTCGTCTGGCGGCTGGAGTTCGTGAACGCGCTATACGAATTCTTTGCGACGCCGCTCGCGCTCCTTGCGCTTCAGGGCACGCCGCTGCTGCCCTGGTATTTCCGGCTGCTTGGGGCGCGGATCGGACGTCGCGTCTATATGCACACTACCGGCCTGCTCGAGTGGGACCTCGTCGAGGTCGGCCACCGTGTGGCCCTGAACGACGATTGCGTCCTGCAGACACATCTCTTCGAGGATCGGGTCTTGAAGGGCTCCAGGTTGTACATCGGCGCGGACTGCGCGGTGGGGGCCGGCTCGGTCCTCCTCTATGACTCTAAGATGGAGGACGGCGCGCGGCTCAACGCCCTCTCACTCCTCATGAAGGGGGAGACGCTCCCCGCATGCACGGCGTGGGCAGGTCTCCCGGCGGTGTGGCAGGGGGGCGCAAAGCACAGCGACGCAGACCAACTCGACCTCGTCCGCGCCGCGTGACATTTCCGTTCGCTTTATACGGACCGAATGAGCCGCCGAAGGATCATGAGTTCACATGCGCCTGTTAAGGTCGCGGCGCATGTGCTGAGACTCGGCGGCGCCCTCGATGACGGGAACTACGATATCGCGCTTCCCGATGCTGATTGGCAGCGGGCGGCAGAGATCCCATCTCTGCCGCAGCGCGCCGCATTCGGGTCATGGCAACGATTTGAGAAGTGGAGAATTTTTAGGCGAATCGAACTCGAAATCCTGATGCTAACAATGATGATGTCTCCACTGGCGCCTGGAATAAAGGCTTGCGGCCCGATTGTGGATATTGATCAAGTTTGCTTTGCAATCGTCGATTACGATTCTGGGGCGCACAAAGTCTTGAGCCTCGAGAACGATTCACCATTATGTAGAGTAGGCGCAAGGCGCGTTGCATTGGCTGTAAGCTCTGGTTCTCCCAGAGCTGAGCACGTATGTCCCTCACGCCCCTCCCCAAACCCGTTGTGCAAGTTTCCAAGCGACGGGCTTTCCAGAGATCGACTTTCC
>DATCXQ010000488.1:0-4380 GCA_036565725.1 Blastocatellia bacterium | reverse complement strand
CTAACTTAACCTCATTGGCCTAAAGGCGGGACTGCAAACTGATTTTAGGAGGAGAAGGTTAGGATTGTCGGCGTTTGGCCGTAGAGGCTGATTTCGAATTGACCGTCACAGCGCAAACCCGGGAACAACGCCGACTGCGGGGCGTTCGTCAACAGGGCTATGCGGCCGCCGGCGGCGAGGACACGCTGCATTTCCGCGCACACGTCGCGATAAAAAAGCGCAAGGCTGCCGCTAATGGTTATTTGTCGGCCCCAGGGCAAATTAGACACGATGCGTTCGACGGAGCCGTCGGCGATGGGCAAGGCGCGAGCGTCCCATGCATTGAGATTTGCGGCGATCCCTACGGCCCTCAGGTTCATGCGGGCCGCCGAAACAGCCGCAGTGTCAATGTCGCCACCCCAAACTGTGGCCCCGAATTTTCCGGCCTCGGCCAAGATCGTGCCGGCGCCACAGCAAGGATCGAGTAGCGATCGTCCGGGCGCAACTCCCACCAGCCTGAGCATCGCGGCCGCGACGGGGGGCTTGAGTGAGCCGGCCCTATGAGCTTTTTTGTACTCACGCTCATGCAGCGGCCTCCGGCCCAGGCGAAGGCCGACGAATGCAGTTTCGCGCTCGATAAAGACGCGTACATTAAGGTCGGCGGCGTCATCATCGGCGTAGCGCCAATCGTGACGGATCATAACGCCTTCACTGACGGCGCTCTTGATCTCCTCAGCGCCGTAGTTCCGTTTGCCCACGAAGCTTGCCGTTACCGAGAAGGCCGGCGATTGCGGGACAGTCCTCAACCGGGTGAGATTGGCTACGGCCGCCCGCAGGTCTAGCCGCGAACTGAGGTCTCTAAGGAGCGTTAAGGTTCGGCGAGGCCGGCCCACGGTTCCCCACGCGGCTAAATCAAGAAAGGCGTCGTCGACTGTTCGCAGTTTGAGTAGCGGGGCCAGCGATCCCGCGCAAGAGGCTGCGATGCGACGGTAACCGATTCGCCCGATCGTCACCGCGGGAAGCGCGGCGATCTCATCCGCGCTCACAGATTCTAAACCGCGAGTCGTTAGGAAAAAGAGCTTTACTAACATTCACTGACCACTGGAAGGATGTGGTAAGGAATGCGTAGCGGCTCGTTGGCTGGAGCGGGAGTGGCGCGGAAGACCCAACTGACGAGACGCGCACGCACTCCTCTCTATCGCCCCGGACGGAATCCGGGAACGGCTGAAATGAAGGCGACGACGTCACGTTAGTTAGGCAATTGCGTCATAGTGAAAAAATTATCGCACGGCGAATATGGGCGGGCAAGCTTTGTTATCAGCCTGATTCCCCTTTCGGGCGGTCAAATCCGGCCGAGGGTTACTGAAAGAGCGTCGAGCATTTTGGTCCATCCGGCCTCTGTGCGGCTCGCGTAATCGGCCCACTTCGAGTCCATTTCATGAGTCAGGGTAAGCTCGGCCCCTGTCTCTTGCGGGACTATTTCGATGACCACGAGACTCTCGTCCTCCGAGTCGCCGGCTATGCCCCAGGTGAAGACCAGTCGCCGGGGCCGGTCAATCTCTCGATACTTCCCGACGTGATCAATCTCCTGACCTTGACGGCGCACGAGGAAAGAGAACGCGCCTCCCACTCGCGCGTCGACGTCGATGCGCAGAACTTCTTCTTCGCGCAAAGCGGGGCCGAACATCCATTTGCCGATCATTTCAGGATCGAGCAATGCGTCGAAGACGCGCTCCGGCGACGCGTCGAAATGGCGGGTGACGCTGACTGTGACATTTTGCGTTGACCTTCCACATTCGCTCCTCGCCTCGTTATCTCTATTTTGTTCGTTCGATTTTGCGCTCATCGAGATCGTCCTTTCTTTTTAAGAGTCTTTCCGTGGCTTTCGGCGCGCGCCTCCTCGGCCTGCAAGATGGCGGCAAGGGCGTCCAGTCGAGCGGTCCAGATAGCGCGCTGAGCCTCGATCCAGGCCGCGGCCTCGTCGAGGGGTTCCCGGTTAAGTGAAAGAAAATGTTCACGCCCCACACACCGGCGGCGCACGAGATGGGCGCGTTCGAGTATGCGGATGTGCTTCGAAACCGCATTGAGCGACATTGTAAAGGGCTGCGCCAGTTCGGTGACGCGAGCCTCCCCCTTCGAAAGGCGCTCCAGGATCGCTCGCCGCGTCGGGTCGGCCAGCGCCGTCAGAGTACGGTCCAAATTGGTCTGTGTCGCCAGAGACGTCATAATTCAACCCTTTGGTTTAATATCCGACGAACCGGTCGGCATGTCAAGACAAAAATTCAACCGCGCGGTTGAATTTTATCCGAACCCGAGGCGCGCCAATTTTGCCTTTTGAATTTTCGCCGTGCTATGCTGCGCCCTCTTTTCACCAAGCCCCATCAAATCCGATCCATTATTGTGATTCGGTAGAATAACCTTTTCAGATCGAAGTCGAAGGAGAACACTTGAGCGTCCTGGTTGATAAAAGCACTCGGCTGCTGGTCCAAGGCATCACCGGCAAGGAAGGGACTTTTCACGCGTTGCAGATGCGCGATTACGGCACGAACATAGTCGGCGGCGTCACGCCCGGCAAAGGCGGGACGACACACGAAGGCTTCGCGGTCTTCAACACCGTGGCCGACGCCGTGCGCGAAACAGAAGCGAACGCTTCGGTCATATATGTTCCGCCCCCATTCGCGGCGGACGCGATCATGGAGGCGGCGGACGCGGGCGTGGCTCTGATCGTCTGCATCACCGAAGGCATTCCCGCGATCGACATGGTCGAGGCATTTCACTACGTCCGGTCGCGGGGCGTGCGACTGGTCGGGCCGAATTGCCCCGGGGTCATCTCTCCGGGCAAATGCAAAGTCGGCATCATGCCCGCGCGCATTCACAAGGAAGGCCGCGTCGGCGTGGTCTCGCGCAGCGGCACGTTAACTTACGAAGCCGTGGGGCAGTTGACCGCTCTCGGCATCGGCCAGTCGACCTGCATCGGCATAGGCGGCGATCCGGTCATCGGCACGACGCAGCGCGACGCCGTCGAGCTGTTTAACAACGATCCCGACACCGACGCCATCGTGATGATCGGCGAAATCGGCGGCTCGGCGGAAGAAGAGGCCGCCGAATACGTCAAGCAACACGTCAAGAAGCCCGTGGTCGGTTTCATCTGCGGCCAAACCGCGCCTCCCGGACGTCGCATGGGACACGCCGGCGCGATCATCTCCGGCGGCAAAGGGACCGCCGCAGAGAAGATGGACGCGATGACGGCGGCGGGCATCCACGTCGTAAAAAGCCCGGCCGACATCGGCGCGAAAGTGAAAGAAGTTCTGAAGTGAGTGAGCGCGCCGCCCGACAATTTGTAATCCGTGACCTCTTTCCTATGCTATATCGCATATCTCATATGCGATATAGCATACGGATGGCGCCTCCGTAACGACGGAGAGGGAGTGGGAGAACGCGTTGGAGTAGGAGTCGGCGTCTGACTCTTAACTACCAATTGATTATCGACCTTCTCGACGCCTTTGATCTTTTCGACAATGGCCTCCACTGCGATTCGATCCTTATCCTTCGACACTTCGCCCTTCAAAGTCAAAACGCCCCGCTCGACGCCGACCGCGACGGAGCCGTAACCTGCGGCGGCGAGTCGCGCTTTGGTCTCACCAAGCAAGAACGCGTCTTCCGCGCCTTTCTTCACACCTTCCCCGACGTCGCTAGCCGCTTTCTCAGCCTGCTGCTTTATCTCTACTCCAGATGGGATTCCGGTTCCGGCCACGGCCGGATTGACTATGATCTGGTTGCTGACGCTCCTGACGCCTTCGACTTTACGCGCGACATCCACCGCCGCGTCCTTCTCCTCTTGCGTAGGCACTTCGCCTCTCAGCGTGACATCACCGTTCAAGGTGTCCACATCGACGCGGGAAGGGCTGACGCGCCCGTCGGCCGTCATTCGGGCTTTGATAATGGCCGTTAACATCGCGTCGTCCACTTGCCTCTCCGTACAGGCTGCGATCATTGTTGAGAGAATGATCATCAAGAGCGCTACACCGCGCGCAAAATTACTATTCATAACGCCCTTTCGTGGGGAAATATCAGCAAGGGGGAAAACCGCGATGGGCTGAGCTTGCAAAGAACGGGCCTTAGTCGATGCTAAATAAGTCGGGCGCTACGCATGCGCTATGACGCGCGGTTTTGTCTAACTGACATTGCTGACCCAAGCGTCAAACCGAATATGACCGCGCATGAGATCAAAAAACATCTCGAGGCTTTGAACGACGAGATGGACCGGATGAAAGTCAAAGGGGGATTTACCTATATGAGCGGCACACCAAGATCTGGATCGGCGGCGCGATAGCGTAGGGGCAGACCTATGTGTCTGCCCCGGTCTGGCAATTGCGCCGCTGCGGGGCAGACACATAGGTC
>DATCXQ010000487.1:0-3875 GCA_036565725.1 Blastocatellia bacterium | reverse complement strand
TGCGCGAGCATAGCCGCCGATTCAGTATTGTAGTGGCTGGCCGGTTCCGCGATGGCGCCCGATTCGACTTCGGTTTCGAGCGAAAAATGATTGTCTCGGCGTTTTCGGGCCAGGTCGCGGCAGACGTTAACGGCTATGCGGTAAAGCCAGCCGTTAAAATCCTGCGCCGGGTCGAATCGGGCGAAGGATTTATAAACGCGCAGGAAGGTTTCCTGCGCTGCGTCTCGCGCGTCTTCCCGGTCGCCTAGCAACCGCCACGCCAGCGAGATGACCCGCCGTTGGTGGCTGATGATAATCTGATCGAAGGCCGCCGTGTCGCCGGCTTTCGCGCGGATTATTAGACGAGCCATGATTGCGACCGCCCCCTCGCGGTCGCGGCTCTCGTCCCGACCCTCAATTTTTTCAGGCATCAACGCGATTTCCATTCTTATGGTCGACTCCGTGATAGGTGTGTAGTTTGCGGAGCTAATCGCGCGCTCGAATACATCTACTCGGCTGACTGATTAAACGTTGAAAGGGAATTTTGGCGCCAAAAGTTTCGACCAGGGCTATTAGCCACGAATGGACACGAATGAACACGAATGGCAGAAAGTCATGAGAGCGAGCGATGATTGGAGATCAAAATTGAATTCGCGTTCATTCGTGTCCATTCGTGGTTGAAATATCTTCTTAAAATCAATATTTGACGTTTGACTGCTTGATCGCTCTCAGGATCGAGCGGAAATCGCGTTTCTGCTCCTCGAGCGTTCGCACGGTGATTATGACCTGGGGGCTGGGATGATAGAGTGGCACGAGCAAGCGTCCGTTCCAGCGAAGAATTCTCGCCGCCGCGTCGCGCAGTTGATAATCGTGGTCCTCGATCAATTTCAGCGCGTCGAGCGCGACCGCGCCGAGCGTGGCGACGACCGGCGGATTGATCAATTCGATCTGGCGGCGCAGGAAAGCGGAGCAGTTGCGAATCTCCGACCGGGTGGGTCTGTCGTTCGCGCCGGAAGGTTTGCGCGGGCTGCAGAGGACAGCGTTGGTGATGAAGATTTCGTCGCGCGTCAGTTTGATAGAGGCCAGAAGCGATTCGAAGTTCCTGCCTGATGTGTCGCCGTGAAACGGGATTCGCGTCCGGTCGGCGCCGTTGCGGCCCGGAGCCTCTGCGATGAACATCACTCGCGTGTTGAGCGCGCCGTTAAGCTGGCTCAGCACAGCCTTGCGCTCGCGCATCCGCTCGCAAATGACACAGGCGGCGGCTTCGTCCGCCAGATGTTCGAAAAGTTGATCGTGGAGTGGTCTGTCGCTCATTCCTCGAAACGGATTCTTTCTTGAGATGGTCGTTCCGCGCAAAGTAGAATGCGCCCGGGAAAGGGACAATAACAAATGGACGAGAAAGATAAAATTCGTGGCGCGGGCGGCACGCCCGGCGGCGTCGGCCAGTTCGTTTTCGGCCTCGGAATGGTGATCGCCGGAGGCTACCTGTTTCTGAGCCGCGTGACGGTGTCGAGCGGGTATTGGATGCTGTGGGGGTACAACGCCTTCGGAGTGTCGCTGATACCGCTGCTGCTAGGCATCGGCCTGTTGTTTTTCGACGGGCGTTCGGTGTTCGGCTGGATACTGACGTTCGGCGGCGTGATAGTGATACTGGTCGGCATTATCGCGAATCTGCAGGTCTACTTCAGCCCGACCAGTCTGACGAATACGATGATCATGCTCGGCCTGCTTGCGGCGGGAGTTGGGTTGGTGGCGCGTTCGTTGAGGTCATATTCGAGGTGAGCGACAGAACCACATCCGTTTCAGCGCTGGCGCTCGCGTCCGACTCGGCGTCGAACTTCGCGACGGGCCGCGATTGGCTTCTCTACTACCTGAAAAAATACAGATGGCGATTGAGCTTCGGCACGCTCTTCGTGCTCGTTTCGGTGGCGCTAGGCGTCTTCACGCCGCGCTACACGGGCGTCGCGATCGATTACCTGAGCGCGCCCGCGGCCACGGGCCGGGGCCTGATTAAATACGTCGCGATGATCGTCGGCTCGCAGCTTCTGAGCGGCGTCTTCCTGTACTTTCAGCGACGCACGTTGATCAACATGTCGCGCTACATCGAATACGACCTGCGGCAGGATTTCTACGGCCATTTGCAGAAGCTCCCGCTCCAATTTTTTCAGCGCCACCGCACAGGCGATCTGATGGCGCGCGCGACCAACGACCTCGGCGCGGTGCGCCAGATCGTCGGCCCCGCGATCATGTATAGCGAACAGACCCTCTTCCGCGTGCTGATCATCCTGCCGCTGATGTTTCGGATCAGCGTCAGACTGACACTGATCCTTCTGCTGACGATGCCGTTGGTGACGCTGACTGTGAAATATTTCGGCCATCAGATCCACGTGCGGTTTGAAAGGATTCAGGCGTTCTTTTCAGACATCACCGCGCGCGCGCAGGAAAACCTGACCGGCGTACGCGTCATCCGAGCGTTCGCGCAGGAGGAGGCGGAGAAGAATGAGTTCGCGCGGCTCAACCTGCAGTACGTCGACCGCAACATGAGCCTGGTGAAACTGTCAGCTGTCTTCAGGCCCTTAATGCAATTTTTCATCGGGCTTGGATTCGCGGCGATCCTGCTGATCGGCGGGTATGAGACGGCGCGGGGCCGCATGACAATCGGCGAATTCACCGCTTTCAACCTCTATCTGGAGCAACTGATCTGGCCCCTGATCGCGATGGGGTACGTGACCAACCTCGTGCAGCGCGGCGCGGCGAGCCTGAAGCGAATGCATGAGATCGTGCAGATCGAGCCTGCGATTGCGGACGCGCCGGAGTTGCGACGGGGCGGCTCACCAGAGGGGCGACGGGACGACGAAATTCGCGGGATGATCGAGTTTCGTGATCTGACGTTTCGTTATTCGCCCGAAGAGCCGCCGGTTTTGCGGGACATAAATCTGGTGATCGAGCCGGGGCGGACAGTGGCGTTAATCGGGCGGACCGGCGCGGGCAAATCGACGCTGATGAACCTGATCCCGCGACTTCTGGACGCCGAGCCGGGAATGGTCCTGATCGACGACAAGCCAATCAGGGAAATTCCGCTGAAGCGATTGCGCGAAAACATCGGCTATATTCCTCAAGAGACATTCCTGTTCAGCGAGACGCTGGCCGAAAACATCGCTTTCGGAATCCACAACGGCCGGCCCGACCTTGAGAAGAGGATTGAACGTTCCGCCGAAATCGCCGGGCTGGCCGACGACGTGAACGAGTTCTCGCAGAAGTATCTGACCGTCCTGGGCGAGCGGGGCATCACGCTCTCGGGCGGGCAGAAGCAGCGAGCGGCCATCGCGCGCGCCGTCATCCGCGAGCCGCGAATACTGATCCTCGACGACGCGCTCTCCGCTGTGGACACTTACACGGAGGAGAAGATCCTTTCGGGCCTGCGCGACGTGATGCGCTCGAGCACGACGCTGATCGTCGCGCACAGGATTTCGACGGTCAAAGACGCCGACATGATCTGCGTGCTCGACCACGGCAGAATCGTCGAGCGCGGCTCGCACGCGGAATTGATGCGGCTCGGCGGGGCCTACGCCGATTTGTACGAACGGCAGTTACTTGAAGAGGAACTTGCCGCGAGCTGATGCGGCAAGATTAATTGCTCGGCGCGGAGACGAATCTTTGCGAACTTTGCGCCTTTGCGAGAAAGCAGACAGTTTGAGGCGAGTTCCTCGCAATAAAGGCGCAAAGGTTCCTCTGACAGCTCAGCTTGATCTGGCGCCGAATCCCAATTAGCATTCCCGCGCAAATTCGCGGCGCAATACTATTGCCTAGATCGGTTTGCAAATCAGCGTAGGGGCAGACCTATGTGTCTGCCCCGGTGGGGGGGACACGCTACCACCGGGGCAGACACATAGGTC
>DATCXQ010000479.1:0-4072 GCA_036565725.1 Blastocatellia bacterium | reverse complement strand
CCGCGCGCGCGCCGCCACCAACCTCAAGGCGTCCTCCAGGGAGAAGACTCCGGCCAGGCAGGCCGCCACATACTCGCCCAGGCTGTGGCCGATCATCGCCTGCGGTTGCAGTCCCCACTTCATCAGCAACCGCGCCAGCGCGTATTCGATGACGAAGACCGCCGGGTGCGCGAAGCGGGTCTGGTTCAATTCATTCTCCGCCGCCCCTGATCTCCTCTTGCCCCGCCCCAGCATCATTCTCAAATCAGGGCGCTTCACATCCGTCGCCGCGGCTGCCCGGTTCGCCACTTCATCCGAGCGAAAGAGCAGCGTTCGCAAATCCACTCCCAGCAGCGGCTCTAGTTGTGAGCAGCAACGGTCCACTTCGGCCCGAAAGGTCGTTTCGGTCCGGTATAGCCCTCCGGCCATATCGCCATATTGCTCACCGAGCCCGGGAAACATCATGATCACGGGGCGATCTTTCCCCTTTTCATTGCCGCTCCAGACCTCTTCGCGATCGAGCCGTTCCAGCGCGCTCACAGCCCGGTCAAGGCTCTGGCACACCACCACCCGGCGATGGTTGAAGACTCGGCGGCCCACCTGCAGGGTATAAGCCACATCCGGCAGGTTGATTTCCGGATGCCGCCGCAGGTGATCGGCAAGATTCTCCGTCATCCGCTGGAGCGCGGAATCAGTCTTAGCCGACAAGACCAGCGCCTGCCACGGCCTGGATTCTCCAGACGGCTCACGCCTCGGCGCCTCCTCCAGCACCACGTGCGCGTTGGTCCCGCCCATCCCGACGCCGTTGACACCTGCGCGGCGCGGGTAGCCGTTACTCTCCCATTTCGACAGCCTGGTGTTGACGTAAAACGGACTGTTCTCAAAATCGATCTCCGGATTCGGCTCTTCAAAATTCAGGCTGGGCGGGATCAGCCCATGATTGAGCGCGAGCGCGGCCTTGATCAGTCCGGTTACTCCGGCCGCCTTGTCCAGATGCCCGACGTTACTCTTGACCGAGCCGACGGCGCAGAATCCCCTGGCGTCGGTGCTCGCCTGGAAAGCCTTGGTCAGCGCGGAGATTTCAATCGGATCGCCGAGCCGTGTGGCGGCGCCATGAGCTTCGACGTAACTTATCGTCCTGGCATCCACCCCGGCTCGGGACAGAGCAGTCGCCACCACTTCAGCCTGCCCCTCCACGCTGGGGGCCGTAAATCCGACCTTCAGCGAGCCGTCGTTGTTGACGGCCGAACCTTTGATCACACCATAAATGAAGTCTCCATCCGCAATTGCGTCAGCCAACCGCTTGAGCAGTACGACCCCCACGCCGTCACCCAGGCTGGTGCCCCCCGCCCGGACGTCGAAGCTCCGTGTCCGGCCGTCAGGAGAGTCCATGCCCTCCCCGTCATAGAGATGTCCGACCTTCTGCGGCGCCCGGATCGACGACCCGCCCGCTAAAGCCATATCGCATTCGCCGGTAAAGATGCTTTGACATGCCAGGTGCACGGCGACCAATGAAGTCGAGCAGTGAGTCTGGACAGCGAAACTCGGCCCCTTCAGATTGAGCCGGTAAGAGACGTTAGTGGTCAGCGAATCTTTTTCATTCCCCATGCCTAATTGATAGATATTCACCGACCGCGCGATGTCAGGGTGTGTCAGAAAACCCAGCATGTATGTGCTGAGACTGGTACCGGCGAACACGCCGACTTGTCCGTCATAGTTCTCCGAATGATGGCCGGCGTTCTCCATCGCTTCCCAGGCGCATTCCAGGAAGAGGCGAATCTGTGGATCGGTCATCTCTGCGTCCCTCGGGCTGTAGCCGAAAAACCGCGCGTCGAACATATCGCTACCCTCGACGATCGGCCTGGCCTTCACGTAATTCGGATGGTTGAGAAGCTCCGGATCTACGCCGGCGGCTTTGAGTTCGTCATCGCGGAAGTACGAGAGTGATTCAACCCCGTTGACGATGTTCCGCCAGAAGTCATCAATGGAATTGGCTCCCGGAAAACGGCCGGCCATGCCGATGATCGCGACTTCTCGCTGGCCGACTCCATCGACCCTCTGCTTGACCAATGGCCGTGAAGCCTGAGGCTGATTGATTCCGGCCCGAGCGCCGATATATTTGGCCAAACCTCTCACGGTGGGCGCTTCAAACAATGCGACTGTGGGAATTTGAAGTTCGAACTCTCTCCTCAAGTCGGTGATGATCTGAATGCCGATGAGCGAGTTTCCTCCAAGATCGAAGAAGTTGTCGTCGATCCCCACCTGTTCGAGACCGAGCCTCTCTTTTAAAATCGCCTCGACTTTCCTCTCGACCTCATCGCCGGCGAGGGTATGAACATTTCGCTGGCGCCGCGCCGAAAGGCCCGGAGATGTACTCGACGTCTTCGCCCCCCCGTTTATACTCAGAGATTCGAGCCGGACCCACTGTTCGATTCGCGCATGGAGGTCTCCACTAGAGATCGCTATTTGACGGCCCAGGTCTGTGTGGAAAATTCGGCGAAAGACTTCCACCCCTTCCGCCGGCGTCATTTCGAATGCGGAGAGGCTTGGGATCATCCTGGCCGGCCCGCCGCCATTCCGCGCCGGCTGCCAGGCGTCCAGGTTGACGCTGATCCAGGGAGCGCCGCCGGCCAGGTCTTGTCGTTGGGCGAAGCTATCCAGAAAGGCGTTAGCCGATGTGTAGGCGGCGAATCCGATTCCACCCAGGAATGACGATAATGAAGAGAGTAACAGGCAGAAATCGAGCTCTCTTTCGCGCAAAAGCTCTTCTATTACCAGGACTCCCCGGATCTTCGAACTGAAGTGTCGCTCGCAGTCACTCTTCACGATCTTGTGGATCGCCACGAAGGCTTCGGGCGATACGTCGCCCGCGGCATGAATCACGCCGTGAATCTG
The DNA here is from genome assembly GCA_036565725.1 of Blastocatellia bacterium. Lineage (GTDB taxonomy): Bacteria > Acidobacteriota > Blastocatellia > RBC074 > RBC074 > JAJVID01. The sequence continues at coordinate 1,198 of DATCXQ010000479.1, read as the reverse complement.
GCCGAAGCATGCGGTCACCCGGTTCAGGGCGTCCCGCATTTGCAATTCATCGGCCACGTCAGCGCTGATCGGCAGCGCCTCTGCGCCCAGCCGTTCGAGGTCCCTCAACTTTCGAATTTTACGGCTTACCTCGTCCTCTTCGTCGTGGTTAGCCAGCCACGCATTCCATTCCTCTTTGTCAGGAAATGCGGAGCGACCGATCAACGCCAATTTGGCTCGCGCCGTTATGGCCAGATATTCAGCCAGCGCAAGCCCGATGGCCCCCAATCCGCCGGTGATGAGATAGACGCCACCCTCCCGCAATTTGCTCCTGACCTCCGAGCGACCGTCGAACTCGATCCGCTCGATCTCCTGCACCCACCTCTCCCGGCCGCGATAAGCAAGAACCATATCCGAAGACGCGCCGCAAAATTCCGCCGTCAATTGATCCAGAAGATACTCTTTCTCGGTAGCCCGCAGATCCGAAAGGCTGATGTCCACATTGCGGCATCTGATATTCGAATACTCTTGCGGGATGACTTTGCATGGTCCCAGCAAAGTCGCCTTCTCCGGATAGAGTCGTTCTTGCCCTGTCACCCTCTGGAGGTCGTTTGAGACGACCGTCATTCGTATCGAGTGAGTCAGATTCTGCTCCTCGAGAGCCTGCGCCAGAAAGATCAGGCTATAGAAACCCAGCCGCTGGTTGATATCGAAAAGCTCGCCCCCTTGCCTTCCCTGCGGGTCATGGGAAACATTCCAAAGGTGCGCAACCTCTCTGGGTATTTTGCCCGAATCGTGAAGTCCTTTGATCAGGGCCGAGTAGTCTTCGCGCCGGCTCGGGTCGATGGCGTATTCTCCCTCACTCAACTTAACGAACTCCCCGCCGATCTTCACAGTCACGACATCAAAGCGCCTTTCCCGCAGCCGTTTTGAGAGACCGGCGCCGACGCCGCAATCATCGAGAAAAACCACCCAACATGAATCCGCCGGGGCGTCCGCTCGATGGTCAGCGAGGCCAGGCGTCGACGAGGCTTTCCAAACAGGTCGGTAGAACCAGTCAGCCAGGTCGGGCCTTCTGTTCAATATCGCCCGGCGGTCAGCAATCGCCGCCTGAGACGGTTCAATCCAATAGCGTTGGCGCTCGAAGGGATAAGTCGGCAGCGGAACTCGCCGCCTACGCTCTCCTTCATAAAACCCCCTCCAATCTATCCCCGCCCCG
>DATCXQ010000821.1:0-8586 GCA_036565725.1 Blastocatellia bacterium | reverse complement strand
GTGCGCACACTTCCCGGCCGGGGCAGACACATAGGTCTGCCCCTACGTTGAATTGCGTGGTTGCGGTTAATTTTCAAAGACCATAATTCGTCACTATAAGGATATGAAAAAATATGGCCTACGATTTTTTATATGAAGTTGAAGATGGCGTGGCGACGATCACGCTAAATCGTCCCGAGACGCTCAACGCGCTGACGTTCGAAATCTACGCGCAGTTGCGCGACCTGATGGCCGAACTCAGGCGCGACGATCAAGCCAGGGTCGTGATTGTCACTGGCGCCGGGGCCGCCTTCTGCGCCGGAGGCGACGTATATAAAATCATCGGCGAACTGCTTGAACGCGACATGCGTTCGCATCTGGAATTCGCGCGAATGACCGGCGCGCTGATCCATAACATGCGTTCGCTCGACAAACCGATCATAGCCGCGGTGAACGGGGTGGCGGCGGGCGCGGGCGCGGTGATCGCGCTGGCTTCTGATTTGCGGGTAGCGTCAGATCAGGCGAAGTTCGCTTTTCTCTTCACCAGGGTCGGACTGACCGGCGCGGACATGGGCGCGGCCTATCTTCTGCCGCGCGTCGTGGGGCAGGGGCGCGCGACCGAATTGTTAATGTTAGGCGACACGATCGACGCGGCGACGGCTGAGCGCTTCGGCCTGGTGAACAAAGTCGTCTTGCGCGACGAATTGATGAGCGCCGCGCGCGGGTGGGCCGACCGTTTGAAGCAAGGCCCGGCCTTCGCGCTGGCGATGACCAAGACGATGATTAACAACGAATGGAGTATGGACCTGGCTTCCGCTATCGAAGCCGAGGCGCAGGCCCAGGCGCTCCTGCTGATGGGCGAGGATCACCGCCGCTTTTTCGAGGCTTTCAGGAACAAACAGAAGCCGGAGTTCATAGGGAGATGAGCGAACGAGAAATTATCAATCCGCCGGAACTCGCCAGGCCTCGCGGCTTCAGCCACGGCATAGCCGTCGAAGGCGGGCGGTTGTTAATGCTGGCCGGGCAGGACGCGAGCGACGCCGAGGGCCGCATCATAGCGCCCGGCGACCTGGCGCCCCAGTACGAACAGGTAGTCAAGAATCTCAAGGCCGTGGTCGAGGCCGCCGGCGGAACTTTGCAGGACGTCGTCAAGCTCAACATCTACGTCACCGACCGCGCCGCCTACCGCGCGCAATTGAAATCGCTGGGCGAAATCCATCGCGCGTATTTTGGCCGTCACTATCCGGCGACGGCGCTGTTCGAAGTCAAAGGATTGTTCAACCCCGATGCGATGATCGAAATGGAAGGGATCGCGCATCTGAAATAGGAAAGCATTTGCCATTCAACCACGGGGATCACGGGGAACACGAGGCTTATCGTTATTGCTTTTCCCCGTGATCCCCGTGGTTGGCTCTGGATCAATAATGTTGGTGTATATATGACGATGTTTCCCGAACGTTTCAACATGGCCGAATATTTTCTCGACCATAATCTGGCCGCCGGGCGTGGCGACAAGGTTTGTTTGCGGTTCGGTGACGAGCGATGGACTTACGCCGAGGCTGTGATGCATTCGAACCGCGCGGGCCGGCTTCTGCGAGAGCTGGGGGCCGGAGTCGAAGACCGCGTGTTAATTGCGTTGCCCGATTGCCCGCAGTTCGTCGCGTGTTGGTTCGGCGCGGCAAAGATCGGCTCGGTGATCGCGATGGTCAATCCGCTGCTGCCCGCCGACGATTACGCCTACTATCTCGATTACACTCGCGCGAAAGTTTTCGTCGTTCACGAGTCGCTTGTCGAAAGTTTGCGGCCCATAGTGGTTCGGGCAAAATATCTGAAGAACGTTCTGGTAGTCGGCGCCGAATCGCATGGCTTCCCGCATTACGAAGACCTCACGCCGCAAATGCCCGACGGGCTTGAGGCCGCCGACACGCATCGCGACGACCCGGCGATCTGGCTCTTCACTTCCGGATCGACCGGAAAGCCGAAAGCCGCCGTTCATCTGCAACACGACCTGCCCTACAACACCGAGTGTTACGCGAAACAGATTTTGCGCATGCGCGAAGACGACGTGACCGTCGCTGTCCCGAAGCTATTTTTCGGTTACGCGACGGGAACGAATCTGCTCTTTCCGTTCGCTGTAGGCGCCGAGGCGGCCCTGTTCGCCGAGCGGTCGACGCCGGAAAAGCTGTTCGAAGTGATCGAACGTTACCGCCCGACCGTCTTGACCAACGTGCCGACGATGATCAACGCGATGCTCAACACGCCGGGCGCGGGCGAACGCGACCTGAGCAGCCTGCGCGTTTGCGTTTCGGCGGGCGAAGCGCTGCCGCCGGAACTTTATCGCCGGTGGAAAGAGACCTTCGGCGTCGAAATCCTCGACGGCGTAGGGTCGGCGGAGATGTTTCACATTTACATTTCGAACCGGTTCGGCGACGTGCGTGAGGGCTGTCTGGGCAAGATCGTGCCCGGCTACGAGGCCGAGATCATCGGCCCCGACGGACGGCCGCTGCCCGACGGGCAGATGGGGACGCTGCGTATCAAAGGCGATTCCGCCGCGATCTGTTACTGGCAGGCGCAAGAAAAATCGAAAGAGACCTTCGCCGGCGATTACTGCACGACGGGCGACCAGTTCACCCGCGACGCCGAAGGCTATTTCTGGTACGGGGGGCGGACCGACGAGATGCTGAAGGTCAGCGGCGTCTTCGTCTCGCCGACCGAGGTCGAAAACTGTCTGCTCGAACACGAGGCCGTCTGTGAATGCGCCGTCGTCGGCTTTCAGGACGAGGACGGGTTGACCAAGACCTCGGCATACATCGTGCTGAACGAAGGCTTCGCGCAAAGCGCCGACCTGGCGCGCCAACTGCAAGACTTCGTCAAGGGGCGGCTGGCCATGCACAAATACCCGCGCCGCGTCATCTTCAGTGACGGCCTACCTAAGAACGACCGCGGCAAAATTGATCGGAAGAGTCTGAAATGAAAATCTTCGGAATACCTGTAAAAGTTCAACCTTTCTTTCTCCTGGTGGTGGGGTTCCTGGGGTACAGCAGGAATTTGCCATTCGAGTTTTTGGTCGAATGGATCATAGTTGTTTTTATCTCCATCCTTGCGCATGAGTTTGGACACGCGTTGGCAGTTCGCGCTTACGGCATGTCGCCGCAGATATTAATTTATGGTTTTGGAGGTGTGACTTCATGGACGGAAGAGAAGGATGTTTCGCCTCCAAAGCACATCGCGATCAGTCTGGCGGGGCCGTTCGCCGGGTTTCTATTCGGTGGAGTGATTTACCTGTCGAACATCGCTATGCCGGACCTGTTTGCCAATGATTTCGGAAGAGTTACTTATCGAGACCTGTTATTTGTCAACTGGGGGTGGGGGGTCTTCAACTTGCTGCCTGTGTTGCCGCTTGATGGCGGAAACGTGGCCTACAGCATTGAACAGTGGGTGACGAAGAAACACAGCGGAGTCATCACCCGAGTGGTTTCGCTGCTCGTGGCCGGAGGCGTGGGGCTGTGGGCGCTCTCGGTCGGATGGGTGTGGGTAGTTATTCTGATGGCCCTCTTCGCCTGGAACAACGGTAGCTCTCTTTTCCAGTTGTTTCAATACGACCGTGACGGAAGCGTGCGCCCGCTGCTCGACCAGGCGCAGGAGGCGGTTAAGAACGATGACGGCGCGACGGCCGTTCAGTTGGCGAAAGAGGCTTTAAATTCCGCGCGCTCTGTGGAAGTGAAGGAAGAGTCGCAGCGGATATTGTTGCAGGGGTTGATTCTCGGCGGCGACATTGAGCAGGCGAAGAAAGAGGCAGATCGTTTACGGGCCGTTTACGGCCACGCGGCGCTTTTGCGATCCTTGACCGGTTTCGAAAAGGATCAGTTGCCGCGCGCGATCAACCTCATGGAATACTCCTATGCGACGGCGCCGTCGCCCGACCTCAATTTTACGCTCGCCAACGCGCTGATGATCGCCGGGCGTTTTCAGGATGCGGGTTCGCTGATCACGCGCCAGCAACATCCCAAATACGCGGCGGAGGCGTATAAGACGCTGCAAGTCGCCGCGTTCCATTCGGGCGACTACAAACTGTCAGCCGAGGCGGGGCGACAGGCTTTCGAGCGGACGAAAGAGCCGGGAATCGCATACAACATCGCCTGCGCCGAAGCGCGCGCGGACCGCGCCGATGAGGCTCTGGCCTGGATCGAACGCGCCGTCGAGATGGGCTTCCGCAATGTTGACGCGATGGCTTCGGATTCCGACCTCGAGACCTTGCGATCACGGCCCGAGTTCGAGGCGATTTGCGGCAGGCTTCGCGAGGCTGGAGTTAAAGCAGGTGGTATAAGTGTCTGATCATTTCTTTGCCCATCACGCCTGGCCCGAGTTGCGCGATTTGCTGAGTCAGTCTCCGCCCTGCGCATTGATTCTCCCGGTCGGTTCTACTGAAGCGCACGGGCCGCACCTGCCTTTGAGCGCTGATGTGATCATCGCCGAGGAGATGGCCGCGCGCGCCGCCAGAACGCTCGAATCGCGTGGGGAATCTGCATTGACGTTGCCGCCTCTGGCCTACAGCGTGACCGACTTCAGCGAGGGGTTTACGGGCAGCGTCTCGATACGCGCCGAAACCGCCACGGCGCTGGTCGGCGACATCCTGCTCTCGCTCATCAAACAAGGCTTCAGGCGTATCGCGATAGCCAACGCGCATCTCGAACCGGCGCATATCGCCACGCTGCGAGCGGCCTGCGAAGCGGTCAAAGCCGAGACCGGCGTCGAGATAGCCTTCCCGGACGTCACGCGCCGCAGGTGGGCGCAAATGTTGACGGATGAGTTTCAAAGCGGCGCCTGTCACGCCGGACAGTACGAGAGTTCGCTGGTCTTGAGCGCGCGGCCCGAGCTCGTGCGCGAAGAAATAAGATTGGCGCTGGAGCCGAAGCTGATCAGCCTCTCACAAGCCATCAGAGCGGGCGCGCGCAGCTTCATTGAAATCGGAGGCGATCAGGCCTATTTCGGAGACCCCGCGGCCGCGACTGCTGAAGAAGGCGACCGAGTGTTCGATATTCTCGCCGAAATGATCGTCACGGCGCTCAATGAGATCCTGGTTCAGACCATGTAATATTAGTACGGATAGTCAAACCGCAGAGGGCGCCGCAGGGGCGCAGAGAGCGATCAAGACAGATCTTTCTCTGCGCCCTCTGCGGTTTGATGTCCTAATCCTGGTTGTTCTGATTTAGGATTGAGCCACGTCTCGTCCCGCCTCGACGATCTGTTCTTCAGATATCAGGACCAGGTTCGCAGCCGCGCCGAGAGGCACGTAGGAATCTACCGCGCGCACTGAGCGCATCGGGCCTTTGAATCCGTTTTCGGCCATGTTGGCGATCACGGCTTCGGCGATTCCGCCGCCTGTCGCGCGGCATTCGTCGGCGACCAACAGCCGCCCGCATTCATCGGTGTGACGCCTGATGGCCTCGAAGGGCAGGGGATTGAGCCAGCGAATATCAATCACGCGCGCCGCCACGCCGAATTCGTCTTTCAGCCTGCGCGCGGCGCGAAGCGACAACCTCAACCCGTTCGCGTAAGAGACGATCAACAGGTCTTTGGCTTCGGGATGGTAGACGCCTACTTCGCCGGGCAGCAGCGTCTCGCCGGGCTGCGGATAATCGAAGAGCCAGGCGCCGTCGCCGTCCTCGTATAAATCCTTCTCGTGATAAAGCGCGATGGGTTCCAGAAAGAGCGCGACGCGTCCGCAGGCGCGGGCCGCCGCGATCAGCCCGCGCAGCATTTTAGCGGCGTCGTCTCCGCGCGCGGGCGCGGCCAGCAGCAGTCCGGGAATGTCGCGCAGCGCGCCGACGGAATTGTCGTTGTGAAAATGACCGCCGAAGCCCTTCTGGTAGCCCAATCCTTGAACACGCACGACCATCGGGTTGGTGAATTGTCCCGAAGAGAAGAACGAGAGCGAGCAGGCTTCGCCGCGAATTTGATCGAGCGCGTTGTGGATGTAGGCCAGGTATTGAATTTCCGGTATCGGCAGCAGGCCGGCCATCGCCGCCCCTTGCGCGGTTCCCAGGATGGTTGACTCGTCGAGCAGCGTGTCGAAGACGCGGGCGACGCCGAACTTCTTTTGCAGGCCCTGGGTGACGTAATAGACGCCGCCCTTCCTGGCCACGTCTTCGCCGAAGACGATGATTTCGGGGAAGCGCAACATCTCGTCGGCGAGCGCCGAGTTGATGTGGGCGGCCATCGTCCGTTTGGTGGGCGCCTTCGCGTGTTCGGGCAGCGCTCCGTCGAAGAGCTTCTCGCGGGCTTCGGGCGTCGCCGTCATGTCGGCCAGCGCGCGGCAATCCGGCTCGTCGTAAGGCGCGAGCGGCGCGGCCACCTGCTCGGCGCTCGTGAGTTTCGGCCTCCGAGCGGCCTCGTCCATCAATTCGTCGATCCGCGATTGGACCCTGTTGAAGATCGCGCGCAGTTCGCCTGGCGCCGCCGCGCCGGTCTCGACCAGCCGCCTCGCGTTCAGGAGCAGCGGGTCTTTGGCCTCTTCGGCGGCTATTTCTTCGACCGTGCGATAGGTCGTCTCGACGTCCGTGCCCGCGTGACCCCAGAGCCGCGTCACCCGCAAGTGCAGGAAGACGGGCGCGCGCGAGCGACGGCACGCGTCGACGGCATCCCGGGCCACTTCCCAGACTTCGTCCATCTCGCCCGCCGCCTCGAAGTATTTCAGGTAGGGCTGATTGCTGAACGAATCGTGAATCCAGTTGCGTGGCGTCTCGACCGAGATGCCGATGCCGTTGTCTTCGCAAAGGAAGAGGATCGGCGCCGAGCCGCCGCGCCTGACAGCGTAGCGCGCCGCGTTGAAACCGGCTAGCGCGGTCGCGTGATTGGCCGAAGCGTCACCGAACGAACAGAGCACGATCGAGTCTTCTTTAAATTCGGGCTGAGGCTCAAGCAAATCCCGCGCCTGCCCAATCCGCCGCGCCGTTTTGAGCGCGAACGCCAACCCGACCGCCTTGGGCAGGTGCGACGCGATGGTGCTGGTCTGCGGCGGGACCCACAGCGCGCGGCTCCCCCAGACCTTGTGCCGCCCTTGCGAGATCGGGTCGTCGGCGGAAGCGCAGAACGAAAGCAGCGTGTCGAAGACCGGATCGACGCCGGGCAGTTTGCGCGAACGGGCCGCCATTAACGCGCCGGAGCGGTAATGGAGAAGGCACGGGTCGTCCAATCGCAGCAGCGCGCCGATGACCGCGTTGTTCTCGTGGCCTGCGCTCGAGATGGTGTAGAAGCCCTGATTGCGCTTCTTCAACTCGCGCGCCGCGACGTCGAGCAGACGGCTGGTCACCTGGTCTTCAAAGACCTCCAGCGCCTGCCGCGCCGTCAGGGAGCCGCCCGGCCGCAGGGGGGCGGTCTCGTTGAGGCGGCGATGAACGGGTTGAGCGGTTGTTAAATAGTTTTCGAGATTGCTCTGTACAATTTCGACACGAGTAATTGGGGATGACATTCTCGGTTATCAGTTTCGTTGATGAGATTGTTTCAGCGCCGTGAACGGTAGCGAGCGTTATCTCCGTATCGCCCGGCGTCACAAGCCGCGCTCGCTAACGCTCGCCTGGGAGCGCAGGCATCGATGCCTGCGGGCTACCGAAGCAGGCAGGCAGGGATGCCTGCGCTCCCGGGCTCGCTAACGCTCGCGGTACTGACTCGCTTTGCCAAGCCTGAATCGTATGCCAAAAAAATACTGCCGCTCGTCGCCGAGATCATTCTCCCGGCTCAGAGGTCCGGAACGCAGATCCCGCGCGCGGCCGGGCGAGGCCTCGTTATGAAAACTGCGTTGGTAAAGTCCGAAATCGATTCGGTCATTCCGGACACGATGAAGTATCAGGCCTTTTGTCACGACGAAACGATCCTGTCGGAAATATAAATTCCTGCGCTCGAATTCTATCGGCTGCCCGGTTTCGCGGAACCTCTGGCGCTGGAAGAGCGCCGTTTCGTAAAGTCCCGACAAATTGTCTAAACAGAATCCGGATTTGTCCAGCCCGGCGTTCGGGTCGGGCAGTCGCAAAACGACCGTCTTGATGCGCAAGACGGGTTCTTCCTCCGTCCCGACGGGCGATGCGATTGTCGGCGGCGACAATCGCCGGCGCATAATTTCCGCCAGGAACGATTGACGATTGATTGTCGGGGATTGGGGCGAAGGCTCTTGCGCGAGGGAGAGGGGGCGCAAAACTCCGGTGACGATAAGCAGGGAGAGGAACGCGTATAATCGCGTCATAATTCTACCTCCCGTAAAGAACTATGTTCATCAGCCGGCGCATCATACCTCATCCCCGCCCTGGATTGAAGACGGATCGCCACGTAGGCGATGAATAAATTCGTCACTATCGTCGTTGAAAGAAGAGTTCATAAACAACAGCCCACCACTATGTAGGCGCCGACTAATGGTCTTTGAGAAATAAATGCGACAACCGTCTTCCCGGTCGCGGAGCGACCACGTGAGCTTAGCCCGGCTTTTCAAAGCCGGGTCGACTAACGCATATCCGTTCTCAGTCGCGGAGCGACGGTTGATTTTGCAGATCGGTGTCAACCGTCGCTGCCGCGACTAAAACCACTATGTGACTGCTCCCCCGGCTTTGAAAAGCC
>DATCXQ010000788.1:0-8629 GCA_036565725.1 Blastocatellia bacterium | reverse complement strand
CATTCCCTCTATGGCTCGAGTTCTTAGCGCAATCATCTTTCTGCCGATTCTCTTCGCCGCCCTCTGGTTGGGGGGGCCGATCTGGTTTTCGGCTATTGCCGCCGCGGGCGTACTGATTGGGCTTTATGAGTATTACCGGTTGGCCTCGCACGGCGGCGAGGTCCAGGGGTTGGCGGCGGCGGCGGCGGCGCTCACCGCTTTTTATTTCGAACGGCATGAGTTGATTGTCGCAATCATAGCGGCGCTCGTGATCGTTGAAATGCTCGCGCAGCTATTTACTCGCGCTAAGGACGAAGACTTCAGCGAGATGCTGCCGGCGGCGGCCATGAGGGTTTTCGGAGTGTTGTATATCGCCGTCCTCGGCGGTTACATCATCGCGATTCGCGTGATCGAAAAGCCCGACATACCGCAGCTTGCGCCGAAGCTATTGACGCTGTTTTTTATAGTCGTCTTTGCCGGAGACACGGGAGCCTATTACACTGGACGCGCGATGGGGCGAAGGAGGCTCGCGCCGCGCGTCAGTCCAGGCAAAACTGTGGAAGGCGCGGTTGGCGGACTCGTGGGTAATGTAATCGCCGCCTTGATCGCGCATCTCACGTTCTTTCCCGAGTTGAAGATCGTTCACGCGGTTCCATTGGCCCTGGTGATGGGCGTTCTCGGAATCACTGGTGACCTGTGCGAATCGATGCTCAAGCGCGGCGCGCGGGCTAAGGACGCCGGGAATCTGATTCCCGGGCACGGCGGGCTGCTCGATCGTCTGGACAGCATGCTTTTCAACGCTCCTCTGCTTTACTACTTTTACCTGATTTTCCTGAAGTAACCCACCGGTAGCGCGGCGCCGGCTTCCGGCAGGCTTGAGTTTATGAAACAGATTGCAATTCTCGGTTCGACCGGCTCGATCGGCTGCAACACCCTGCGCGTCGTCGACGCCTTGAAAGGAGGGTTTGGCGTGGCGGCCCTGGGCGCGGGGTCGAACGTCGAGCTGTTGGCCGAGCAGGTCGAACAATATCGCCCGCGCGTAGTCTCGGCCCGCGACGAGGAGGGCGCGGAGAAGCTGCGATACGAATTGAGGCGGCGTGGCGTGAAGCCGCCGAGGGTCGGCGTCGGCGTCGAAGGGCTGTGCGAAGTCGCGACCTGTGACGGCGTAGAGATCGTGATCGGCGCGGTCGTCGGCGCGCGGGGATTGCTGCCGGTTTATCGCGCGCTGGAACTCGGGCGGCGCGTCGCGCTGGCGAACAAGGAAACGCTGGTCGTCGCCGGCGAATTGATGACGCGGGCGGCCGAGAAATCCGGCGCCGAGTTGTTGCCCGTCGACAGCGAACACAACGCCCTGCACCAGTGCATGCGCGGCGAACGACGCGGCGAAGTGAGGCGGCTGATTCTGACCGCGTCCGGCGGCCCTTTCCGGAATTCGTCGAAAGAAGAGATCGAGAACGCCACGCCGGCCCAGGCGCTGCGGCATCCGACGTGGCGGATGGGCGCGAAGATCACCGTCGATTCGGCCACGATGATGAACAAAGGACTCGAAGTGATCGAGGCCCGCTGGCTCTTCAACGCCTCGGCGGACGAGATCGACATCCTGGTGCACCCGCAATCGGTCGCGCACTCGATGATCGAATTGGTCGACGGCTCGATCATCGCGCAACTGGGCGTCACGGACATGCGCCACGCGATCCAATACGCGTTGACTTATCCTGAACGCCTTCCGGCGGAACTTCCCCCGCTAGACCTGACCCTGCTCGGCAAGCTCGAATTCTTCGCGCCGGACACCGAGAAATTTCCTTGCGTTACGCTCGCTTACGACGCGCTGCGTCGCGGGGGCACGGCGCCGGCGGTCTTGAACGCCGCGAACGAGGTCGTGGTCGCCGCATTCCTGGACGAAAAGATCAAATTCGGCGACATCCCCCGTTTGATCCGCGCCGCCTGCGAGGCCCATACGCCGCAGCCAGCCTCAAGCCTTGAGACGGCGCTCGCCGCCGACCAATGGGCGCGCGATTGGGTTGAGCGAAAGATCGCCATGCGAGAGCAATGCTTCACGACGCCCGCTCCAACTAATTGAAAGTCGAACGGCAAGCCGAGCGTATATCGCCTTTAGTGAACGGCCCCGAGGGTAAATGCGGCCAGCCTGATCTTCTCTTCCAACCCGCTCATTACTGTGTCGGTCACGCAGACCTTCATTCCCAAACTTTCGATTTCGGGCTTCGCCTCCTCGTCCTGAACGTCGAGGATGAAGACGTCGGCGAAATCGGAATAGAGCCGCGCGACCTGCGCCGCCGAGACTTCCATGCCGAGATCGGCGAGCATTTTGTCGGTGGGGCCTTTGAGCGACGCGCCGCCGACAACAGGGCTGATGGCCACCACAGGCGCATCCGCGCGTTCGAGCAGACCGCGTATACCAGGCACGGCAATGATCGGGCCGATGCTGATCAGCGGGTTGCTGGGGCATATGATGATGGCGTCGGAACGCAGGACGGCTTCGGCGATTCCGGGAGCGGGTTTCGCCGATTCGATGTTTTCGAAACGGATGCCGGTGACCTTAGGTTGGGCGCGACGTTTGACCAGGTATTCCTGAAAATGCATCTCGCCTTCGGCGGTGATGATCGTCGTGGGCGTGTGGGTATCGGTCATCGGCAGGATGCGCGATTTAACGCCGAGCGCCGTTCGCAGCCGTTCGGCGATTTCCGAAAGCGTGCGTCCTTGTCTCAGTTGTTGCGCGCGAAAAATGTGAGCGGCCAGGTCGCGGTCGCCCAGGTTGAACCAGCGTTCGGTTTGCGTATAGCCGAGGAGTTGTTCGAGACAGTTAAAGGTGTCGCCGGCCAGTCCCCAGCCGGTTTCCGGGTTGACAGCCCCGGCCAGCGTGTAGGTAACGATGTCCAGGTCGGGCGCGATGTAGAGCCCGAACATCTCTATGTCGTCGCCCGTGTTGACGATGATCGATATCTCTTCGGGCGCCGCGACCCGGCTCAACCCCTCGAGGAATTTTGAAGCGCCGACTCCGCCGGCCAGAGCAGTGATCATAAAAATAGAGCCGGGCGCGGGCGCCCGATCAGACCGCATTCGTGGGCAAGGTCGAAATAAGCGCTCATCCCAAGGAGGTTCTCGTCGTCCATATCGTAATTGACATTTTGCGTGAGGTAACCAAGCAACTCGCTGCGTGGCAATTCCAACTCGGAAGCGTATTGCGTCGCGATTTGCTCAATATGGTCAACCCCCTCGCGTTTGGCGGCGATGAGGTCATCCACAAGACTGGGCAGATTGGGCAGGCCGCGCGCTTTGTCGCAAACATCTTCGCGCGCGGCCCAGACGGCGAAAACGAACGGCAGTCCCGTCATTGCCCGCCACTCTTCAGCCAGGTCGTAAATCTTCAGGTCGAGGCCCCTGGCTGAAGCCTCCAGCCTCATCGCCGGATCGCCGATGACCAGCGCCGCGTCGGCGTCATCGAACAGGTTCTGGACTCCTGCCGAAGGCCCCATCGCCCGTTCGGCGCATTCGGGCAGAAAACCGTATCGTCGCAGGAAAAGTATCTTGACCAGTGTCTGTGAAGTGCGTGACGCGGGGTCGAGCGTCAGTCTGCGAACCTCCTCGAGCGGGCGGCGCGAGGCTATCAGAACGCTGCGGACGCATTTCTTAGAAGCCACGGCGATTTCGGGCACGATCCGCAACCCGGGGATGCGCTGAAACTCGATCACCGGAATCAAAGCGATTTCGCACTCTCCCGCCTCGAGCATTTCGGCGCACCGCGAAGGCGCCTCGTCCCCGATAAAATCATACTTTTTACGAAGAAAACCCTGGGTGAAGCTGTAAACCAGGGGCGCAGAGTTCAGATAAGTCGAGGCTGCTATACGCATAAATACAATGACTTGCCAGCGATTGGATTTTACGATGGGAGGTTATTTTAACACGCCGCCTGCGCCACGCCGCAAAAACTTGACGCGACTCCCTATAATAAAATTTTCTGGACAGGCCCTAAAACTGTGCTACACTGCGTCTGTTCCTTCCCTGTGGTTCTAAAAAAACAAGGAATAATCACCGAAAATCAAAGCGAAAGGACTGGTGTCTCTTTTTATGAAGCTATCAGCACATGCCCTGCGCGCGCTCCAGGAATTGGACGATACGGGGCGAGAGGCCGTCGAGCAAATCGTACGCGCCCACATCCGCGCCTGCCGTTTGAACGGGTTCCAGCCAGAAAATCTTGAGCGAGTATACCAGGAAGCTATTGAAATCATCCGGCTCGAAGGACCGCCGAAGAAAGACCTGGCGATGTCGGCCAACAAATATGAACCGACTCGCCGTTATGAGCAGTATCGAAGCCCAAGGGCATTGTGACAGCGCCGGCTTCAACTCGATTTCTTGCATTAGAGACAATACCAGTGGCGTTTAAATTCATTAGGAATGTAAGCCGCCGCACTTGATCCGGCCTGTCATTATGAGACAATATGCCGGTGGATCCCCCTGATCCCTTGCGGGAGCGGCCTAATCCCAGGTCGCGAAATTGTCGACAAACCAGCATTAGACCTAAAACAACCTATAACAGATAACAGAAAGGATCAGAAAAAATGCTCAAAAAGTTCATCTTTTCGCTGACGGCGGTTATGGCCTTGAGTCTCGTCGTCATGGCCCAAGACAAGGGTAAGGAAGTATCATTTACAGGCAACCTCGTTGACCAACACTGCTCCAAGGCCGATATGGCTACCCACAAAAGAAGCTGCGTGACATCGAAAGCTTGCCTCGATAGCGGACTTGGCGTCTTTGCCGACGGCAAGTTCCACGCATTCGATGCGGATGGCTCCGCAAAGGCCAAGGCCGCGCTAGAAAAGAGCAAAAAGGACGCGGGTGCCAAGTTCAAAGTCACCGGAACAGTGGGGTCTGACGGCAAGATGTCGGTCAAAACTATTGCTGAGGACGCCTCATAATTCGACCAAAACGATAAAAATTAAGGGCGAGACTGGTCAACAGGGCTCGCCCTTTTTCATTTTCCGTTTGCCATATTACATTTTTCATTTGTTATTGCCGGAATGACCGCCTCCGGCAATAACAAATGAAAAATGTAAGCGCTGCTCCGGCCTTTGGTTTTGAGACAACATGCCGGCGGATCCCCCGGATTCACTGCGGGAGCGGGTGAATCCGAGGTCGCAAAATGGCGACAAACCTACACTCGACCTATAACAAACTGCAACAGAAAGGATCAGAAAAATGCTCAAAAAGTTCATCTTTTCGATGACGGCGGTCATGGCCTTGAGTCTCGTCGTTATGGCTTATGAAGACGAAGCGCTGGTAGGCACCATCGTTGACAAAGCCTGCGCTACCGGCAAAGTGGCCAAGCAAGCCGACCTGCAAACGGCGGCGGCCAATGAAACCAAAGCCTGCATACTAATGCTCAGTTGCGTCAACAGCGGGCTTGGTGTTTACTCCGGCGGTAAGTACTACGAGTTTGACCAGAACGGTGTTGCCCTGGCCAAGGCCGCGCTCGAAAAGAGCAAAAAGGACAAAGGCGCTAAGTTCAAAGTCACTGGCAAGGTGACTGATGGTAAGGTAGCAGTTACAGGGATTGAGGAAGTCGAGTAGCTAGGCCGAAACGATAAACAAAAAGGGTGGGATCGGGTGAACGGTCTCGCCCTTTTCATTTCCATTTGCCCCATTACATTCGAACTATTGACGCCTTTAGCGGCGGTTTGTATCCTCAGCCCAGCTATATTTTCCCGCCGGCCCTGCGGAACGCTCTCAAACAACAAGATTTGCAAAACAATCAAAATCCCTCTAGCGAGAGATGAGGAGGATAAATGCGCCGTTTAATGATTGCCGCCTTATCCGCTTTGATATTGCTGTGCACACCCTTCTCAGACCCTCAGGGGTGTGGGTTGCATTCAATCCGCTGGACTCCTCTCATGATCAACCTGCTCATCCGGGCCGGGGCGCCGGTAGATACAAACCTGCGGTCAGTGGCACCGCCTGTGCAAGCGCTCGCTAGTGAACGCGGCGCGGCGTCAAGCGCTCAGGAGAGTATTTCGCTGGAACCCGGCAAGCCTGTCGAGCGAGAGCTTTCCGGTGGTCAATCTCATTTCTACAAGATCACCATGACCTCTGACCAGTACCTACGGATAACCGTCAGCCAGCGAGGAATAGACGCGCTGGTGGCTCTGTTTGCGCCTGATGGTAAGAAGATCAATGAAGCCGACAGCGAACATCTGGTCGAAGGATCAGAGACTGTATCGGCCATCGCAGAGTCGGCAGGCGAATATCTGATCGAGGCGCGTTCGGCGGAGAAAACAGCCAAGACAGGACGCTATGAGATCAAGGTAGAAGAACTGAGAGCGGCGACCGCCGAAGATAAGTATCGAGTCGCCGGAGATGCAGCCTTTCGAGAGGCGGAGCGGCTACAAAATGGGACGATGGAGGACAGAAGAAAGAGCGTTGAGAAGTATTCTGAAGCGTTGGATCTATATCGAAGATCAGGTGCCCGCAGAATGGAAGTCACCACACTTAAAAACATCGGTGAGGTCTATTATTCACTGGGAGAGATGCAGAAGGCGTTGGAGAAGTACAATGAAGCTTTGCCGATCAGTCGGGCAATAGGCAACCGCAGTGGGGAGGCTGCCGCGCTCAACAACATCGGCCAGGTCTATTATTCATTGGGAGAGCTGCAGAAGGCGCTGGAGAAGTTCAATGAATCTCTTCTGATCAGACGGGAGATAGGCGACCGCGGAGGAGAGGCCATCACACTCAGCAACATCGGCGTAGTCTTTCGGTCACGGGGAGATGTGCGGAAGGCGCTGGAGAAGTACAACGAAGTTCTACCGATCTTACAGGCAGTAGGTGACCGCAGTAGCGAGGCCACCACACTCAACAACATCGGCAAGGCCCATCATTTACTGGGAGAGATGCAGAAGGCGTTGGAGAAGTACAACGAAGCTCTGCCGATTCTCCAGGCGATAGGTAACCGCGAAGTAGAGGCGGCCACACTTAACGGTATCGGATTTGTCTATTGGTCTCTGGGAGAGACGCAGAAGGCGCTGGAAAAGTACAACAAAGCTCTGCCGATTCTCCAGGCGATAGGTGATCGCGTAGGGGAGGCCATCACACTCAACAACATCGGCCGGGTTTATCATTCACTGGGAGAGACGCAGAAGGCGCTAGCGCACTACAATGATGCCTTGCCGATCAGTCGGGCGGTAGGTGACCGCAGGGAGGAGGCTCATACGCTCAACAACATCGGCGCGATCTATCGGTTACGGGGAGAGATGCAGAAAGCGCTTGAGAAGTTCAACGAAGCTCTGCTACTGATTCAGCCGATAGGCGACCGCAGAGTGGAGGCCATTACACTTAACAACATTGGCGGGGTCTATGACTCACTGGGAGAAATACAAAAGGCGCTGGAGAAATTCAATGATGCTATGCTGCTCTGGCTGGCCGTAGGCGACCGCAATGGAGAAGCTGATACCCTGCTCGGCATTGCTCGTGTCGAGCAACAACGCAGCAATCTCTCCAGGGCCCGCCAACTTATTGAACAGGCAATCGCTCTGGTCGAATCCCTGCGCACAAATATATCCGGCCAAGCGCTTCGCTCCTCCTACTTCGCCAAGAGGCAGGAGTTCTTTGAATTCTACATTGACGCGCTGATGCAGTTGCATAAGCAGAACCCGGCAGCGGCCTTTGACACCGCCGCATTGGCAATGAGCGAGCGCGCCCGAGCGCGCTCCTTGCTGGAATTGCTGAAAGAGTCCCGCGCCGACATTCGTCAAGGCATCGATAGCTCATTGCTGGAGCGCGAACGCTCCTTGCAAGAGCAACTCAATGCGAGGGCTGCTGCGCAAGT
This sequence comes from Blastocatellia bacterium, assembly GCA_036565725.1. Classification (GTDB taxonomy): domain Bacteria; phylum Acidobacteriota; class Blastocatellia; order RBC074; family RBC074; genus JAJVID01. The sequence continues at coordinate 816 of DATCXQ010000788.1, read as the reverse complement.
CAACTTATTAAATCGTAAGCATACCCCCGAACAGGCCGACGCAACAGCCAAAGAGATCGCCGCTATCACCACCGAATATGAAGAGGTCCAGGCACAGATTCGGGCTCGCAGCCCACGATACGCGGCTCTGACACAGCCTCAGCCACTGGGTCTGACAGAAATTCAACAACAGGCGCTTGATGAAGATACTCTGCTGATCGAGTACGCGCTCGGCGAAAAGCGCAGTTACCTTTGGCTCGTTTCGCAGCGCTCCATCGATAGCTACGAGCTTCCTCCGCGCGCAGAAATCGAAGCCGCCGCTCGCCGGGTTTACGAACTACTTATTCTGCGTCCGAAACGCTGGACTCCGCCCGATCCGCAATTGATCGCTCAGGCCAGGGCGCTCAGCGGGATGTTGCTAGGCCCGGTAGCTCCGCAACTCAGTGGCAAACGATTGGTTGTTGTGGCGCCGGGCGCGCTGTCTTATCTGCCTTTCGCCGCGCTGCCAGCGCCGGAAGATAAGAAACGACCGGCCGGAGATTATGAGCCCTTGATCGCCAAGCATGAGGTCGTGAGCGTTCCTTCCGCGTCGGTCTTATCGATCATTCGCCGTGAGACGGCGGGCCGGCAGCGGGCGGCCAAATCGGTCGCCGTCCTGGCCGACCCCGTCTTTGAAGCGAGCGACCCGCGCCTGGCGCCGGCTAAAAACGGGAAATCCTCTGGAGAAACGACGGCCGCGCTGGCGGCTGACGCGGAACTTTCAGAGTTGACGCGCGCGATCAGGACTATGAATTTTTCCGACGCCCGCGCCGGTTTCACGCGACTTCCCTTCTCACG
>DATCXQ010000782.1:0-6393 GCA_036565725.1 Blastocatellia bacterium | reverse complement strand
GATCCTTGTTGCCCAAACGAGTCGAGGCGGGATCAACTCGATTTCCAGGATTACCTTAGCTTTTCTTACAAGAAACACTCGCTTCGCGGCGGGTTCCAATTCGAGTACGAAAACAACCGCGATCTGAGCGCGAGCAATTTCAACGGCGCGTATGCGTTTTCCAGCCTGGATCAGTTTCGCGCCGTCGTGAACAATGACCCTCTGGCGCGCCCGACCCAATTCACGATCAATCGTGGCGACCCATTCGTGCGCTACAAGCAGGCTCGATCCTCGTGGTTTATTCAGGACGACATTCACTTGAGCCAATCGCTGACGCTCTCTGCGGGGCTGCGCCACGAGTTCCAGAATCATCTACAGGACAAGATCAACTTCGCGCCGCGTTTCGGCGTCGCGTGGTCGCCTTTCAGGAATCGCAAGACCACGATTCGCACGGGCGGCGGCGTTTTCTTTGATCGCCTGACCGGGAGTCTTTATGAAAACACCTTGCGGTATGACGGCGTGAGGCAGCAGAGCCTCGTCATCCGTAACCCGATCTTCATCCCGGACTTCACGCCCGCGATGCCTGATCCGATCTCCGGTGAGTCGCAAATCGAAATACGAAACAACACCAGGCGGGCGCTCGATCCGAAGCTGCAAGCCCCCTACATGATCAACTTCATGACCAGCGTCGAGCGCCAGTTATCGCGCGGCTTTATCGCCTCTGTTACGCACAATTACCTGCGAGGCGCGCATCTCTTCCGCACGCGCAACATCAATGCCCCCTTGCCCGATACAAATACGCGGCCCGAGCCGGCGCAGGGCAACCTGTATCAAATTGAATCCTCCGCGTCGTCGCGCTACCACGGTTTCAGCTTTCGCCTGGATCGCCGCTTCAGCCGCTCCTTTTCCGTCATCACCAACTACACGCTCGCATGGACGAATAACGATGTGGATGGCCCGCAGTCGCTGCCGGCGAATAATTACGATCTGCGCTCGGAGTGGGCGCGCGCTGACGCCGACCGGCGGCATAGCCTGCTAATTACCGGCCCAGTGGCTCTCAAGTATGACGTGTACCTGACGCCGTTTATCCAGGTGAACTCAGGCGCGCCCTTCAATATCACAACGGGGCAGGACGACAATCGTGACACTACGATCAATGATCGGCCCGCCGGTATCCGTCGCAACTCTGATTTGCCGGCCGGCCTCTACGCGCAGCTACCAGCCATTTGCGCCCAGAACTGTGGCCCCGGACAGACGCCGCTGCTCATGGCCAATTTCCTGGCGACCAATTTCCCGAACGGCGTACGCGCTATTGGCGCCGGAAGCTTTACAGCCAATTTGAGCGTGAGCAAAATCTTTCGCTTGGGAGGTCGCGTCGGTCAAGCGTCGCGGAACGGGCGGGGAGAACAAGACGGGTCGGGCGCCAAAGGCAATGAGTCTGGCCGCTTCAATCTTCAGTTCTCGGCGCAGATCACGAATCTCTTCAATCACGTCAATCCGGGCGCGTTCACCGGAGTCTTAACATCGCCATTCTTTAGGCGCTCAAACCGGGTCAACCCGGCGCGCCATATCGAGTTCAACGTCAGATTCGGTTTCTGAATAGCCGCCCTTATTGCGTTGTCGCGGGGTCGCCAGGATCGTTAATCAATTTTGGTTGATACAGAATAAACACCGGCTCGTCGTTGATCCAGACGGCCTTCAACCAATCGGGCGCGCTTTGAGGCTTGCCGAGCGCGGACAGCTCCTTGCGTTCTTTCAACTCGCGCTTGCCGATCGCGACGTAATCGACGCGATTGGCCTCGACCCAGGCGCGAAATTCGTCGAGCGATTTCACTTGCGGGAAGAAGACCCATTCGTTGCGGGAGAGATATGGCAGGTGCGGCTTGCGCGCGACGATTCTCTTGCCGCCCGTCGCGCCGACCGCCGAAAGATAATCGCGCGCGGCGATAATCTCCGTAGGCTGGCTGTCCAAAAAACGCGTCACGTCCTTGCGCGATTCGGCCAGCGAAAGCGCAACCATCGTGGCGACCATCGTGACGGGGATCAAGGCGAAAGCGCGATTCTTCAGCCACCCCAGAGACCGCGCCATTTCAAGCCATGCCGCGGCGGCGAAGACGGCGAAGCCGGCGTAAAGAACCATCACGAAAAAGTAGTATCGCGCTTCCCAGTGATTGAGCGCCATCAGCACCAGATAGAGCGCGCCCGCGATCAAAACCAGCGCCACATTCTTCGACCGCCGTCTGGCCAAAGCCAGCAAAACGCCAAAGCCCGCCATCCACGCCACCAGTTGATTGACCAGCGTCTCTTTGGAACTGTTGCGTAGACTCTCGTAAAGGTTCGCCGGATATCGCGTGATCAGACGCCTGGGATTGTAGCCGAGCACGTCGCCGAACGATTGAAACCTCTCAGCGAGCGCGCGGGTGGCGTCCTGATTGGTCTTGTTGGCGACCAGCTCGGGGTAGAACTCCGTCGCGACGTTCAGGTAATTGGTGTTGTAAAACGGCGAGCCGTTGCGTTTGTAATTGGCGATCAGCCAGGGCGACGACACGGCGAGGAAAAGCGCGACGAAGATCGCCGACAGCGCCAAACGCCCGAGCCATCTCTGTTTGAAAATATCGAGCAGCGTGATTCCGATCAGACAGGCGGCTGGCAGAAACAGGCCGTTGTAACGGGTGAGATATGCCGCGCCCGCGAGCGCGCCCGCGAGCGCCACGCGCCATCCCGGCGCAAGCCGTTTGCCAGTGAAAACAACCAGGGCCGCCAGGCACAACAACAAAAAGAAGACGTCCGTCGCCGCGTTGATCGAAAACTGAGGGAACTCTCCGCTGGCGACGGCGATGAGTTGCGCGCCGACTCCTACCCAATAACTGAATAGCCGCGCGAACAGAACAAAAACCAGCAGCCCGCACAGGACCGCGCAAACGACCGACATCCATTTGCCGACGGTAAACAGGTCGCCGCTCATCCCGGCGATCTTTGCGACGAGGGAGAGCGTCGCCGGATAGCCGGGTCCTTGAAACGTGTTTTGCGGGAATTGTCCAGAGGCGAGGCGTTCGGCGTCAGGCGCGTAGAAGTGATAGAAATCGGTCTCGGTCGCGTAATTGCCGAACGGATGCCGCCGGGCGAGATAAACGAGCGTGAGCAGGTGGATTAGTGAAATCAGGATGATTGGAGCCGCGAGCAGGAGCGATCTCCGCCACGGGGCGCGCGGCGCCGCAAACGCCTCATACTCGAACGCCTCAGAAGGCTCGCCGGCTCTGGTCTTGGTCTGTGAATCGGTCATTGATCAGAGGTTCCGTTTCTTCATCTCATCCAGCATATATTCAGACGCGCGCCAGGCGAGCGCCATGATCGTCAGCGTCGGGTTCTTATGCGTGCCCGAAGCAAATGCGGAGGCGTCCATCACGAAGATGTTCTTCACGTCCCAGCTCTGATTGAATTTATTGAGCACGGACGTTTTGGGGTCGCCCCCCATGTGCGCCGTTCCCATCTCATGAATCGAATGGCCTGGATCATCCGGCTTTTCCGGCAGACTTATGTCAACGGCCTTCGCCGCCGCAAATATCTCCTCGTATGTTCGCCGGATGTACTTGTACATGTTTATGTCATTCGATTCCAACGGATGATGTATCTTCAGAACAGGCATTCCCCATTTGTCTTTTACCGAAAGGTCGAGTTCGACGAATTTGTTCGGACTCGGCAGCATCTCGCCATGCGAAGCCAACGTGACGCGCGCGCCAGTCCATTTGCGCACCTCTTTTTTGTACTCGCTGCCGAAGCCTCGGATGTTCTTCGCGGGCTTGTCGGGGCGCATCCTGATGCGCGACGAAGGTTCGATCTGGAAACCTCGCGCGAAATCGCGCTTCTCGTCCGGTCGGAAATAGCCGAACCATGGGATGACGATGTGAGAGCCGCCGATGCCGTCGCCGGCTTCACGGTCCATAAAGAAGAGTTCGGGGAAATAGGCCCGCGCGCCGAAGTCCAGGTGTTCGATGAAATTCTTGCCGATCATTCCGCTGGAATTGGCGACGTTTGATAGCAGCAGCAGGCGCGTGCTTTCGAGCGTACCGCAAGCCACCACCACAGCGCGGCGCGCCTTAATCTCGCGGTCTTTTCCGGTCGTCTTGTCGATGAAGCTGACGCCTGAGGCCAACCCCTTCGCGTTGACGTTGATCTTGTGCGCCATCGCGTTGGGAATCAGCGTGAAGGTTTTGGGATATTTCTTCATCAGCGGAACGACCTGGCGGAACGCCGAATTGTAGAACGAATGCGTTTCGCAGCCGTTTTCGCAGCCGCTGCAATAATGGCATTGGCCGTATCCGTTGTAAGACTTGGTCAACATCGCGCGGCGCACTCGAATGGCGCGCAGCCCGGCCTTTTCAGCCGCTTTCTTGATGGCCACGTCGGAACATTTGAAGGCCACGGGGGGCAGGAAATGGTCGCTGTCGGGCAGGTCGGGATGATTCTCTTTCGCGCCGCAGACGCCCATGAAGATTTCGGCCTTGTCGTAATAGGGCGCTACGTCTTTGTACTCGATCGGCCAGTCAAGCCCCTGACCGTCAATCGAACGCATCTTGAAATCGTTCTCGTTGAAGCGATTCGCGAAACGCCCCCAGAACATCGTGCGCCCGCCGACGTTGCGCGCGCGATACCAGTTGTAAGGCATCTTCTCCGGAGTCGTGTACGGCTCGTCCGTTGTGCTGCCTTCGAGCTTATATTTCCTGGTGAACTCATCGGGGGTGACGAGCGGCTCTTTAAAACCGCGATGCGGGTCGTCGTACGGCCACGGATCGTGATACACAAAATCTTCGTCGTTCAAGTGCCTGCGCAACGGCCCGGCGTCGAGCATTGCGACCTTCAATCCCGCCTGAACCAACACCCACGCCGCCGTGCCTCCCGCCGCGCCCGACCCGACGATCACGACATCGTAAACAGGAGGGCCTGAAACTCTTCGCTTCTGACTCGACATTAAGACAGTCCTTTCTTTCGCCCGAAGATCGTCGTTCGGGCGACCAACACCTGAATGATTTAGCGGATTAATCCAAGGGGTGTTTAAGGCAGGCATTGTATAATGCCGCCTTCATAAACGCACGCCACATATTGAAATTTGAGCTTTGCAGGAAGGCTCGACAGTTGGAAGATTTCAGCGAGCGCATATGTTCATCCTATTCGGCTCCAAGACGGTCAAAACTCCTTTAAAAAATGGGCTGAATCTGAGGAAGCATTGCGACAGATGCCGCCTCCTGTCCGATATGCAGGAACATATCTCCAGGCAATATTTCACACTCTTTTTCATCCCGGTTTTCCCCATTTCCAAAGGCGAATCTGTGTTGGTATGTGCCAGATGCGGGGCCTCTTTCTACGCTCAGCCAGAGGATTATCTTCGATCAGAGAGAGAAATCTCTTTTCACTCCGCGGGCGCTACAGAGCGAGGATCGGCGCCGGGCGTGGAGAAGATGGTCATTGTCTGTGACTATTGCGAAGGCCGGCTCAGTATTCCAATGAAGGGCCGGCGACTTCTCGTGACGTGCCCGCATTGTAAAAGGAAGTTTGAAGTCTAATCGGTTCCGTATTCATAGCTACTCACGCCTCGATACGCTCATAACGCTTATCGTGAAAATTTTCGACATGCGCCTCCGATCTCCTGGTCAGTACCGCGAGCGATAGCGAGCGTGGCCCTATCCATAAGTCCTTTTCGAAAGCCACGCTCGCTACCGCTCGCGGTACTGACCAGGAAGCGCAAGTCGAAATTTTCTCATCAACAGCGGCATTTATCTTTTGAGCTTTTAGCAGGCCACAGTGACCACGTCTCGTAAAGCGGCTTGTACCATAGGCAGAGATGATTACTGCCCTCTTTGGCAAAGTTGAAGCGGAATGATTCAACCACTTTACCGGCGCGCAGGATTTTGACCAGATGAGTCTTGTTCAGCGATAGGCCATCAATCGTAACTGTGCGCTCTGTCGAAGCGGCGATTTTTCGTGAACTGATCTGAATTGTGTAGTTGAACGATCTGTCCCCCCCGTCAGGATTCCCTAGCGAAATCGGTTCTGAGTTTGGTTTGGGAACAGCCGAAACACAAACAACGCCTGTTTCCGTTGCTGGTGATTTCGATTGCGCTTGCGCTGCGACTGTGAATATCAGGCAAATGGTGACGACCTGTAATTTCATCTTCCTACCTCGATGGATACTCCATCCATAGCCGCCAGGCATGGAGGGAGAGGAAATCGAGACCGGATGCGAATTGAAGGGCTTGTCCCTTCGATGAGCATACAGTTGTCTCTTGTGGTATTTTGCCCTCGGTCAAAGGCACTCGCCCCGTAAGGGAGAGAAACGGTTTCTGATCCTTGAGAACCAGGGATAAGAGGTTGTGGCTGGAAAACTTCGACCACGTAAAATCTCTGAAGTTGCTTGGT
>DATCXQ010000759.1:0-11648 GCA_036565725.1 Blastocatellia bacterium | reverse complement strand
TGGCGGGTGGGCTGCGGCGAAGCAATTGATTTCGGCGAAGTGGCTTCTGCCGTGGCTGTCTGCGTTGACTATTTTCAGCGCAGCTATCGAGGCGAGGCGGCTTGGAGTTCTCTTCGGCGCTCAGGGCATGCGCCTGTCGTTCGTCGAGGGCTACCGCGCCGTGGCCATCGCCGCGTTGTTCAATTTCTGCATTCCGGGCGGCACGGGCGGTGACGTGATGAAGTTGTATTACCTGGCCGCTGATAGTCGCGGGCGGCGGGTCGAGATCGCGACTCTGATCTTCGTCGACCGCGCGGTAGCGCTCGTCTGCATGCTCGGCTTGGTGGTCGCGCTGGCGCTGCTCGACGGGCGATTGGTCTGGGATTATCCGCTGATCGGCTCTCTGGTGGTCGCCGCTGCTGTCGGAGCCGTGGGATTGTTGGTGTGCGGGGCGATCGCCTTTTCGTCGCGGTTGCGCGAGAGCCGCTGGTACGCCTTTATAATGGACAGGGCGCCGCTTCGTCGCTACCTGACGCGAGCCGCCGACGCGCTCTACGTCTTCAGGGAAAACAGGGCGGCGCTCGCCAGGGCAGCCGCGCTCTCGGTGGTCGGGCATCTGGCGCTGCTCGGCGTCATGAACGCCGCCGCGAGAGCCTTCATGCCGGACGCGCCGCCTCTCACTGTCAGCCTGCTCGCGTTATTGGGCCTGCTTGCCAACGCGCTGCCGATCACGCCGGGCGGATTGGGGGTCGGCGAAGCGGCGTTTGAAGGATTGTTTCGGTCGGTCGGCTACGGCGGCGGCGCGCGACTGATCCTGGCCTGGCGCGTGGGAATGTTGACGCTATGCTGTCTGGGCTGCGCCCTCTACATTACTGGCGCGCGACGCACGCGATCGTAACCAGCCGCCGCCACTACCTCGCCTTGACTGACGGCCCGGGCCCTCCTGAATGAACTTGCAGAAAGGCGCGCCCGGACGCTTCTCCCTCCGGCCCATAGGTGGAAAGGATATAACCCGCCCCGTCATTGAATACCTGATAGACGTACTCGACGCCCCAGGGGTCCACCGAGTAATCGCCTTCGATGTACGGGCCACGCCAGCCGGACAGTGTGGAGGGTTGTCTGGCGAGCGCGGCGAGTCCTTCTGTCGCGCTAGGGTAGCGGCCGAAATCGGCGTGGAAGAGTTCCAGGGCTTTGGCGTAAAGGTCAAGCTCGCGCCGCGCCATGGCCTCGCGCCGCTGCGATTGAGTCTGCGCCTGTTTGCGCTCGTGGGCGCGCCAAATGGCGAAACCCACTAAGGCCAGGACGACGCAACTTATTGTCGCCGCGATGAGCGCTCGCCGGTTGTGGCGCTCGCGCTTTAGCCGCGCTTCGCGAAGCTCCGGGACGAAGACCAATGTTTTGTCGGGCCGATGAGTCGAAGGAATCTCGCGCATCATCTCGGTCAATCGGTCTTCGGGCATCACACGCGCGACTGGAACCTGCGCAAGACAAGCCACGCAGTAGCGTCGCCCCGGCAGTAGCGTCGCCCCGCAATGCCTACATCGCTCTTCAACGCCTTCCGACATAAAGCGCATTCACCCCTGTATCGACACATCACATTTGTTTGAAAAATCTCTCGAACGAACTGGCGAAATAATAAGCCCTTTGAAATGGAATTGCGACTCGTGGCGGCATACGTATTGCGTTTATACAAAGTTCAAATGGCTAAACCGGGAAAATTGAAGACTGCCGCAATCTCTATTGGCGCCGCTGCCGTCGGCGCCTTGGCGATAGGCGCGATCGCGGTCGGCGCAATTGCGATCGGCCGTTTGGCCATACGCCGTCTCGCAGTTTCGGAGTCGCATATCAACTCGCTTGAGATTAGCGATCTGAAAGTAGGGCGGTTATGCGTCAATGACCTTGTTATTACGGAATCTCTGATAACGCCAGCCGACACGCCTGAATCGAGGGTGGCGGATCGAAAATCGAGGGTCGAAGGATGACGGGATCTTCGATCCTCGATCCACGTAGGCGCCGAATAATGGCATTTGAAAAAATGACGCGCCCAGTATTGTAGGGGCGGGTTTTCCCCGCCCCATCGCTTGGATCATAGACCGGGGCGGGGAAAACCCGCCCCTACGCCGAATTGCGTGGGCGCAATTAATTCTCAAAGACCATTATTCGGCGCCTACGCGGCTTTTTTCGTAAGAGTGGCCTATGTCAGATGGAAAAAGAGTCAGCAAGCCGGGCGTAATGAAGACGCGTCGCGAGGACGGTATGACGAGCGGCTTCGTCTACAAGTTGATCTTCAGCGTTTTCTATAACGTCCTCTTCTTCGGCGGAATGCTATTTTTGCCGGCGGGCACGTTCGATTGGCCCCGCGCCTGGGCGTTCCTGGGTGTACTTATCGTCGCCACGTTAGCGACGATGATCATAGTCTTCCCCGGAAGAGAGGATTTACTCAACGAACGTTTCAAGCCGCCCGTGCAGAAAGGACAACCGCTCGCGGACAAGATCATCGTGCTCTTACTCATCGCTTCGTTCATCGGAGTGATTGTGTTCATTCCCCTGGACGTCTTCCGGTTCCACTTGATGGGCAAGCCCGACCTGCTCGTTTCGTCTTTGGGGCTGATCCTGTTTATCGCGGGTTGGCTCCTCATCTCGCTCACATTCAAAGAGAACGCCTTCGCCGCGCCTGTGGTGAGGCATCAGGAAGAAAGGCATCAAACGGTGGTTGATACCGGAGTCTACAGTGTGGTGCGACACCCGATGTACGCTGGCGCCGCGCTCCTGATGGTCGGCCTGCCTCTGTGGCTGGAATCTTACGCCGCCGCCGCGCTGGCGATCGTACCGATCGCGCTGACCGTCGTGCGATTACGTTTCGAGGAGCGGTTTCTGAAGCGAGAGCTGAGAGGCTATGAGGACTATACGAAGAGGGTCAAATACAGGCTGATTCCGTTTATTTGGTGAGCGTAGAAGATATCTGTGGCATTGCCACGCGCCGAATGAAAATCGCGGCGATCCCAAGTAGTTTGCCCTACTCCAAGAATCGCATGAAGCGGAGGTAGAAGGCGTTATTGCCCGAGCGCAGGTCTTTTCCGTAGGAGAAGACGATTCCCACTCCGAGCGCTTGGATCTTGGCCTGCGCCCCCAAATCCCAGAGCCATGTCTGCGAACCCAATCCTGATGAAGGGTCGGTGATTTTGCCGCTATCCAGAAAGGGGCCCAATTTAAGGCGCATCAGCCCGTTGCCGTAGACGTTCTTGTCGATCTCCCAGTTGGAGAGGAAATAGTCGCGTCCGAGGGGGGCGCTGCCTTTGCGTCCGTCTCGGGTCCCGACGTGCGCCCTCATCCAGAGGTCATTGTCGCGCTCGACGCCCAGGATGAAGAGTTCGTCGAAAGGGCTCTCTCCCAGCGTCTGGCCGGCGCTGATCTTTCCGCGCATCTCGTAATCGTCGCCCGCGCTCTTTGGGAACCATCGCGTCTCCATCGAAGCCTGGAGTTTGGCGAAGACGCGCGACTGTTGCGACCAGATGCGGCTGAGTTGGGTTGAGGCGCTCCCTGCCAGGGTGAACCTGCGCTCGGGCGCGTCCAGCAGTTTGTAATTGAGCTGTCCCAGGTGTTTGAGTTGTAAACCTTGCGCCAACAGGCCCGGCGTCAAAACGCCCCCGGCGTCGACGTCGCGGAAGCCGCGGTGGGAGAGCTCGAAGCCGGTCAACCAATCCGAACGACCATTCACAAACGAGGTCGCCGACGCTGCGAACGCCTGTTTGCGCAGATTCAAACTGCCGGCGGGGCAGACTTCAGTCTGTACAGCTTGAGGACAGACTGAAATCTGTCCCACGTCCCAGTTTTCGTCACGCAGGTCCAGATCGAGCTGGAATCGTCTCTTCGGGTTTCCGAAGAGAGGGCCGGAGAGATTTGTCCAGGCGCGTCGCTTCTCTGCGTCCCACCGAATGAGAGATTCCGAGTTGATGGCCCGACGGTTGATGTTGAAGAACTCCGGATTGACGGTCTGATACGGGAGGCCGCGAAGGAGCGCGAGCAGCCATGCCCATTTGGAATCAGCGTTTCGCTCTCGCGCGCGAAAGACCAGGTCGAACTTTCCGTCCGAACGCGCTTCGAGGTTGAACCTGTGATTAGAGAAGATGTTCAGTCCGCGCACTCGCGCTTTAGTAGTTTGCAGATCACGAAGGTCGAGCGCCGTGGCGGGGGCGATGGTAAAGGCGCGATCCAGCAGCGCGGGCGCGACGCTCGGCGCCGGCTCGATCCGCAACTCTTCGATCTCAGGCTTGGAAACCTTGTTCCAGTATTTCAGCGCCGCCTCGACGTTGCCCTGAAGGAAATAGACGCTGGCCAGGAAGTCGTTAGCATAAGTGTCCGCCGGGTCGATCCGCAGCGCCCGCCGCAGATGGCCAGCCGCCTCCTCATAGTTCTTCTTTCTGAAGCAGACGCCGGCCAGTTCAAGAGAAAATCGCTTGTCGCTGGGCTGTTGGCTAAGCCCGATTTGAAAGACCTTCTTGGCTTCGTCCCAACGCCCCAATCGGGCCAGCGCCGTCCCGTAGTAGTAATTAAGGTCGGCGGAGCGCTCGTCGTCGGCCTCCGCGATCCGAACGATCTCCTCCCACCGCGCTTCCGCGAGTAGTTGCTTGATTTCTGTGGCGTGATCAGGGGGAGCGGGCTGCGCCCGGAGGGGAAACGCGCAAAAGAGGAGGATGAGAAATATGGACGCCGCTTTCACTTGGTGTCGGGTTGAGGCAAAGCGAGCAATGTCCATTTGTTGACGCCGCTCCATTGTTTTTCAAAATCGGCCCGATCCTGTTTGAGCAACTTGCGCTGCGCGGGATCGTTCAACAAGACAAGCCCTGCCTTCGAGTCGAGTCCGGCCACGACTACGTAATGTAGAGGGGCCTCGGCTTCCGGCGGTTTGAGGGCGACGATCAGAGGCCGCCCTTTCCGCAGATGATTGAGCAGGTCTTCCCACTCGCCGCTGAACGCGAACGTGTCGAATCCGCGCTGTTTGAAATATCGCTTCATCGCCGAGGCATAGACGCCGCGAGCGCCGGGTTCATACAAGGTTCGATGGATCTCGGCCGCGTCGACGCTTTCGCCGTCTGCGCGGCCCAGCCGTTTGAACCAATATTGCACCACCATCGCGATGCTAGCCGCCCCGCAGCCATTCTTCTCCTGCTTCACGAAGGGAACGTCCAGCCACACGCCTGAATCTTCCGCGGCCGGCATGACCCCGCAGAGACAGAAAGACAGGACTACCAGATTGGCGAAGCGGTAAAACATATCAACGCACTGCGACAATGATCAGGACGAGAGCCGCAATGCCCAGGATGATGATCAGCAAATCTCTGTCGCTTATCCTGCCGGCGGCGAAGTCCTTATCGAGATTGTCCGCGCGGGCCGCCAATCGCGCCAGTTCCTCGTCGCTCAGCGTCGAAATTGCGGTGTCGACCCGCTCAGGGTTTATCTGAGCCGCTTCCATGGCTTTGCGCGTCTCGTCGGACGAGAAGAGCCCCTTGACCTTTTGCAGGTTCTCCCGCCGCGTCTGGGCGGCGTTTACCAATTCTTTGTGGATGTCAGATGAACTTACAACGTGTGTCTGAGCCAGGATGCTCGTGGAGCAGAGAGTGAGCAGAAAACAAGCGACCAGCAATCGAATAGATTGCCTCAGATCGAAGCGCATGATTTGTAACCTCCAGGGGGGAAGTGAATAAGGGCGGGACACAATTAAACCACTGCAACGACGCTAAAAATACAAGATACAATCATTTGGCGCAAGCGCCTGTCGACGCCTCTTCGGACCAACTCCTAGTCGCCGGCCCGCTCGCTATCAGGATGGGCTCGGCCAGCATCCTATCAAACGCCTTTCGGGTGATTACCCCTCCCTTCTTTTGGGAGATCGATGCGCTCATCGCTATTTCCACTCGCCATGCAGGACGAATGCCGCCCAATAATATGGCTCTCGCTACTGTTTCTGTTTCCAGATCGACAATGGCGATGCCTCTGTAAGAACTGACATGAGTCAGTTGTGTCCCATGTGTGCATTGAAAACAAAAGACTTCCAGGATCGGCGCTCTCAAGAAGGAACGATTCGAGTATATACAATTCGACGGCGCCATCGATGCGGAGAAGAAAGAAATTGTGATGAAGGACGTACTGGTCGCAACAGACGCCGGCAAGCAGACGGTGGCCCTGCAATCTCTGGAAAAGGGGCGTTGAAACGGCGCGCATGGTTGGTCGTAATAGGCGCGGGGTTATATTAATCTTGCATTCCTGCCTTTTGTCGCCCTCCGAATGCCTTCGATCTGGCTCTGAATCTCTATCCTGCTTATAATCGTTTTGCATGATCCGTTTTGAAGATGTAGAAAGGAAAGTCGAACGGCATCATCCAGAAGCCGATTTGGATTTACTCAGGCGCGCTTACATTTACTCAGCGAAGGCGCATAAGGATCAGGTGCGCGCATCAGGGGAGCCATATCTGATCCACCCGCTTTCGGTCGCCGCCATTTTGGCGGATATGAAGATGGACGTGGCCACGGTGAGCACCGGCTTGCTGCACGACGTGGTCGAGGACACGCTGGCGAGCACGGACGACATCTCAAAGGTGTTCGGCGGAGAGGTCGCTAATCTGGTCGACGGCGTAACCAAGATCAGCAACCTGGGCAAGAAGTCCAAAGAGGAGGCCCAGGCCGAGAACCTGCGCAAGATGATTCTGGCCATGACCAGCGACATCCGCGTCGTGCTGGTCAAACTGGCCGACCGTCTTCACAACATGCGGACGCTCGAATACCTGCATTCCGAAAAGCGCAAACGCATTGCGGAGGAGACGCTCGAAGTTTACGCGCCGATCGCCCACCGCCTCGGGATGAGCAAAGTCCGCTCGGAATTGGAAGATCTCTCATTCCAGTACCTCGAACCGGAGGAGTACAAGCGGCTGAAGGAAGAGGTTGAGAGCCGCCGGGCTTCGACCGAAGCTTTTCTAGAAGAGGTCAAGGCCAGGATCGCCGACCGGTTGACGGAGGAGGGCGTGGACTTCGTCCGGATCGAGGGGCGCATCAAGCGACTCTACAGCATTCATCTCAAACTCAAGCGCCAAAAGATTTCACTCGATAAAGTCTACGACCTGGCCGCGATTCGGATCATCACGCAGGAAGAGAAGGACTGTTATTTCGCGCTCGGCGTGATGCACAAGTACTGGAAGCCTTTCCACGACCGGATAAAGGATTTCATCGCCATGCCGCGCGAAAACGGCTACCGGTCGCTGCACACCTCGGTCGTCGGCGAGGAGGGCTATCATTTCGAGGTTCAGATCCGCACCGAGGAGATGCACCGCATAGCCGAAGAGGGCATCGCCGCGCATTGGAAATACAAAGAAGGCAGGGGCAAAGACACCAGCGAAGACGACGCGATGAAGTGGCTGCGGAAGATGGCCGAGTGGCAGCAGGACGTTTCGGACGCGCGCGATTTCGTGGATTCGTTCAAGCTCGACCTCTTCCCGCGTGAGGTCCTGGCCTTCACGCCGAAGGGTAAGGTCATCCAATTGCCGCGCAACGCCACGCCGATCGACTTCGCCTACGCCATTCACACCCAGGTCGGCGACCAGTGCGTTGGCGCGAAAGTCAACGGCAAGATCGTCCCTTTGAAGTACCAGATTCAGAACGGCGACGTGGTGGATATAATGACGACGCCGGGACACAAACCGAGCCGTGACTGGCTCAACTTCGTCGCCACCTCGAAGGCGCGCAGCAAGATCAAGCACTGGGTCGCCGAGCGCCAGCGCGCCGAGTCGGTAGAGGTCGGGCGTAAGATTTTTGAGAAAGAGGCGGCCAAGCTCCGGCTGAAAACTAAACAGGTGTTGGAAGACCCGCAGCTCGCGAAGTTTCTCAACGACAACGGCTACGCAAAAATCGACGACATGTTCGCGGCCGTGGGCTACGGCAAGTTGATGGCCCGCACCGTCCTGGCGCGCTTCGTCAAGGCCGAAGACCTGGCCGAGATCGAGCAGACGAAGACGTCGAAGCTGCAGAAAGTGGCCGACGCCGTCAAACGCGCGTTGCGCATGGGCGACGAGCGCATTCTGATCAAAGGCGTCGACGACGTGCTGGTCTACCGCGCGCCCTGCTGCAGCCCGATTCGGGGCGAAGAGATCATCGGATACATCACGCGCGGCAAGGGCGTGGGAGTCCATGCCACGCGGTGCAAGAACGCCGCGAACCTGATGGTCAACCGCGAGCGGATCGTAGAGGTCGCGTGGGCGCCCAAGGGCGAAGATCCCTACGCGGTGAAGCTCGCAGTGGTGACCGAAGACCGCACCGGACAGCTCGCGGCGTTGACCAACACCATCGCCAACATCAAAACCAACATCCGCAACGCGAGCACCGATGACGAGATTCTGAACGACGGGACACGAAGGATAGACCTGACCGTGGACGTCAACGATTTACAACACCTGGAGCGCGTGGTCAGCGCCCTGAAAGGAGTCGAAGGCGTGATCGAGGTCGAACGCCTGAACGTCGCGGCCTTCGTCGCCTAGAACGGATTTTATTTGGTATACGGGCCTTGTAGCCGACATTCTTAACGAACATTCGTTCAAAGGACTGCGGGTGACGCGGAGAGGGCGGATTCACGCTGGTTTCTTTTAATCCTTATCCGGGATGATCAGTTGTTTAAGCGTCATCCGCGTTCCATTGACCAGTACGACGATATGAAAAACGCCCTAAAATAAAATTTTTATGCTGAACTGACGCGGCGGACTGTCTTTTAACCGACCGCCTTTTCGAGTAGAATCCCGCCCTACTTTCGCAATCCCGATCGAACTATCAGGCGGAAAATCAAAAGATGGAGAGCATACAAACCGACCGCGCGCCGCAAGCCATTGGCCCATATTCACAAGCGATCAAGGCGAATGGTTTCATCTTCGCCTCGGGGCAGATTCCTCTCGACCCGACCACTATGCGAATCGTCGAAGGCAGCATTGAGGAACAGACCGGGCGGGTGTTGGATAATTTGAAGGCCGTTCTCGAAGCCGCCGGGTCGTCGCTCGACCGCGTGGTCAAAACGACGGTCTATCTCGCCGACATGGGCGAATTCGCGGCCATGAATGAGATATATGCCAGGTATTTCGGCGCGACCAAACCGGCGAGAGCCACAGTGCAGGTCGCGCGGCTGCCGCGCGACGTCAAGGTGGAAATTGACGTCGTCGCGCTGGCGTGACGCGTTACCCTGAAAAATGAAAATTCCCTGGAGCGTCATGGATAGGACTTATAGGTCCTATGAATCTTATAGGTCCTATTCTTGACGCTCCCATGGGGTTCTGAGGAGCAAAAAAACAGTGCGAAAAATTTTGTTGCCAACAATCATTCTCTCACTCTCATTTCTGGCGTTGTCGTGCGGCGAGGCGAATAGCTCCGCCGGGGCGGGCGGAGGTGATGAGGCCGCCGCCACGGTCAACGGCGTGAAGATCCTGATCAAAGACGTCGACCGTGTGATCGCGCAGCAACTCGGCGGGCAGGAGGGCCAACTCTCTCCGATCGAGCAGGCCGCGACTCGAATACAGGCGCTGGACAGTTTGATCACGCAGGAAGCGCTCTACCAACAGGCGCAGAAAGAAAACATCGTGCCCAGCGAGGACGATATCAAGAGATTCATTCAGAGCTACAAGGTCGAGAGGGGGTTCACCGAAGAGGCGTTCGCGAAAGAGCTGCAGAGGACCAATCAAACCGAAGAGCAGTTCCGCGATTTCGTCAAGAAGACGCTCTCGATCAATAAGCTTTACGAGAAGGCGCAGACGCAGCTCAAGGTACAGGACCGCGAGATCTCCGAAATATACAGCGCCAACCCGAAGCGGTTTTCGATCCAGCCCGGTGTGGCGCTTTCGGACATCGTCATTGATCCGAGGGACAACGGCGCAAAATTCGACGCCAAGGGAGACACCCAGGCCGAACAGCGCATCCGCGATATCAAGACGCGGCTCAACAACGGCGCCGATTTCGCCACCATCGCGCGCCAATTCTCCGAACATCAGAGCGCATACCAATCCGGCGACATCGGTTTCCTTCCCAGGTCGGAATTCGCCAACGCGCTGCCGCAGCAGATGGGATTGCCGGCCGCCGTCGGTGACAAGCTCTACTCTATGGAACCGGGCGACGCCACCGAACCGCTCAAGGACGCCGAGAACCGCTGGCACATCCTCAAGGTCACGGGCAAGCAGTCCGAATCTCGGGATCGCTCTCTGGACGATGCGAACGTGAGAAAAGAGATTCAGGACCAGATCCTGGCTCAGCGGAAACAGGTCCTTGACGCGGCGATTCAGGCCCGCGCGCGCGATGAGGCCAAGATCGAGAACTTCTTGTCCAGGCGCATGCTCGAAAACCCGAACAGTTTCGGCGTGCTGCGCCCAGTCTCGGCGGCGAACACGGGCGCCGCAAGCGCAAGCCCGTCCCCGACCGCAGAGGCGCAGAAGTAGTGGCGACTAGGCGACGGGGCGACTAGGCGACTGGGCGATGGAGAGACTCGGAGCCATTTCCACTCGCCCCGTCGCCCCGTCGCCCCGTCGCCCCTCTCCCCATCCCTTGTCTCCAAACATGCTGTTCCGTCTCGCAGGAGTGACCAAAGCCTACGGCGCGCAGGAGGTGCTGCGCGGCGTCACTTTCCAGATCAATCCCGGAGAACACGTCGGTCTGGTTGGCCGCAACGGCGCGGGCAAAACGACATTGCTGCGTCTGATCATGGGCGCCGAGACGCCCGACGACGGTGAGATCGAGCGATTGCGCGGGTTTCGCTACGGGGCGCTGGCGCAGCACGTCGATTTTCGCGGCGAACAGACGGTGATGGACTCGGCGCTCGAAGTTTTCGAGAAGCTGCGCGCGCTCGAAGCGAAGATGCGCGACCTGGAACACGCGATGACCGAAAGTTCCGGCGACGAACTTGATCGCGTGATGCATGAATACAGCGAAGCGCAACAGACGTACGAGCAGGAGGGCGGATTCAGCTACCACGCGCGCGCCGAGGCTGTGGTGCTCGGCCTAGGATTCTCGAAAGACGAATTCGGCAAACGCGCCGAAAATTTGTCGGGGGGAGAGAAGAATCGGCTGGGGTTGGCGCGGCTGCTGCTCCTGGAACCCGACATCCTGTTGCTCGACGAGCCGACGAACCATCTGGACGTCGAGGCAGTCGAGTGGCTGGAAGATTTTCTGTCTAGCTACAAGTCGGCCTATTTGATCATTTCGCACGACCGCTTCTTTCTCGACCACACGGTCAACCGCGTTCTCGATCTCGAAAACGGGCGCGTCGAAAGTTACAGGGGAAATTACAGCGATTATCTCGTTGAGAAGGAGGAGCGCCGCGAGCAGCGGCTGCGAGCTTACCGCGAGCAGCAGGAGATGATCGCGCGCACCGAAGAGTTCATCCGCCGCAACCTCGCGGGCCAAAAGACGAAGCAAGCCAAATCGCGCCGCAATTTTTTAGAGCGGATGGATCGGCTGGAGAACGTCGGCGATCAGGAGACGGCCAATTTCAAACTTAAACCGACGGCGCGCACGGGCGACCAGGTGCTGGTTCTCGATAAACTGGCGATCGGCTTTCCCACGAAGACTCTTGCAATCGGCCTGTCGTTGTTGCTGCGGCGCGGCGAACGGCTGGGGATCATCGGCGGCAACGGCATGGGCAAGACCACGCTG
>DATCXQ010000754.1:0-11649 GCA_036565725.1 Blastocatellia bacterium | reverse complement strand
TAGGTCTGTCGCGGTCTGGCAATTGCGCCGCTGCGGGGCAGACACATAGGTCTGCCCCGGTCTGGCAATTGCGCCGCTGCGGGGCAGACACATAGGTCTGCCCCTACGCTATCCACTTCTTGGTGTGCCCGGCATATAGCTGGCGCCACGACAGCGCGTTAGTTCTTACTGCGAATTGGAAGCATGAGCGGCGCCAAATTCCCGCCAGAATTGCTCGCGCCTCAGCGTATAGTCAGTTCAATTCAATAATGCGCACCCCGCAGAAGTTCATTTCCGGAAGCTAGAGCAGTTTTCAATTGGATGTACGGTAAGGAGCGCTCCCGGTACCGTACCGCGCCGCAACCAGGACGATTAAACGAATCGCTCGACACCGTATACTCATTTGCAATCCGCTCTAATGGTACGACTATTGCAGTTTACGATTTAGCATGTAGGTTGCAGTTTGCGTCTCGGAGTATCTTTAAAGCAAAACTTTGCAAAGGAGGAAACAGCTTATGAAAAGGTACATTCGATCTGGAATATTGGCTCTGAGTCTTTCGGCATTGCCTATGGGATTGTCGGCGATGGCTCAGACGGGTGGCCAGGGTTACCAGGGCTACCAGGATAGAACCACCACAACCACTCGAGAGGGGAGGGGCAGCGACTGGGGTTGGCTCGGCCTTCTCGGCCTTCTCGGGCTGGCTGGTCTTGCGGGCCGCCGCCGGGAGGAGACCACAACACGCCACCGCGCGGGCGAATATCGCCCGGGCGAGCCTATCGGCTCCCGCTAAATCATTTCAAGGAGGCGCCGCCGCCTCGCTACTTGCAACCGGACATAATCATTCCCGGTGGTGGGGGCTTGGAAGTCAATAGAGTCGGCCAAGTCCCCGCTTGTGTTTTCGAACCCGACTACAATTTTGCGCGGGCCTTCAGGTCGAAGCGCTCTCCGGCGGAAAGCAGATAGTGATTTTTCCCCTCACGCTCCTTGCCGTCAGTGATGGCGACCTTACCGTCTCCGATTACTTCAAACTTATTGCCCTGGACCACTATCGCAGTCGATTCGTACAGGCCGACGCCGAGCAGTTCGGGGTGGGCGGCGATGACTTCGGTCATGTCGTTTTCGCGCTTGCGCGTATTGATGTGCTGATCGATCGCGGCGTTCTTCAGAAATCCCATACCGACCTCGTAACCTTTGGCCATCATAATCTGGTTGCCTTCGCGCGCGCCGCGGACGAGGTAAGAACCCTGAATGGTGGCCCCCGCGGATGAGCCTCCGATAACCCCGCCGCGTTCAAGCAGCGCCACCAGCTCTTTGTGTACGAGCGTGTTTAGATAAGAATCAACGAGCCGCCATTGGCGGCCTCCGCCGAACCAGACTCCGCTGGCTTTGCGAAGAGGCGCCGCGAATTTTTCCGTGTTCGCTTCGTTGCGGTCTCTGGTGTGCAGCACGGTGACGTTCTTCAACCCGAAGAGCTTCGGCGATTCGTCTCCGCCGAGATTAAGCGCCTGATCTTCGGTGGCGGTCGGGATGTAGACGAAGTTGGCGTCAGGCCCGCCTGCCAGAGCGATGAACTTTTCGCGGATGGACGGAGGAATCTTGCCTCCGCCTACGATCACCAGCGAGCCTTTCTTCGGGCCAGTTGATATTGAGGACGGCTTTTGAGCCTGAGCCGCAATCGCTAGGATAAAGAAAGACAGCGAGACGAAAAGCTTCTTCATAATTTTTACCTTTCGTTTTATGTTGAGATTTCTTTTGGGTTGCAATCCTACAACGGTACAATCTGCGGCGCCTAGAGCATGATCATCCATGAAGCCACACGAAGGGGCGCGAAGATTTTTTCCTTTCGTGTTTCTTTGTGTTTCTTCGTGGACGTCTTTTTGAAGGAGAGAAGAAAATGATCGGATTTGCGCGAGCGTTATCAATGATCACACTGTTACTGGCCGCCGGGTTCGTCTCGGGGCCGCAGGCAATCGCCCAGGAGGCGCGGCAGGATCAGCCCTACGTCGTGGAGTATTACTACAAGGCGAAATGGGGCTTCGCCGACGAGTTCATCCAACTCTTCAAGAAGAACCACCTGCCGGTCTTGAAAAAACAGGTCGAGAGCGGGCGCATCTTGAGCGTCAAGATCGAAAAACCTCGCTACCATTCGACCGAGGACGGGCGCTGGGATTATCGAGTCACCATCGCCTTCAAAAGCGCCGCCGCCTTCCACGACCCGAACGCCCCGGGCGCCGAAGAGGCGATCGTCAAAAAACTCTACCCCGAGCAGGACAAATTCAAACGCGAAGAACAACGGCGATTCGAGATACTGATCGCGCATTGGGACGTGCCCATCCTCGCCGTGCCTGAAAATTGAACGCCGCAGGCAAAAGCGAAGAGTTATGCGCATACTCACACTCAATCTCAACGGCATTCGTTCGGCGACTGCGAAAGGCGTCCTCTCGTGGCTGGCCGCGAGTGGCGCGGACGTGATTTGTTTGCAGGAAGTGCGGGCGTTTCCCGAGCAGGCGCCGCCGGAGTGGCGCGATCTCGGTTATCATGCGGAATGGTATCCGGCGGAGCGTCCGGGGTACAGCGGCGTGGCCCTGCTCTCGAAGACCAGGCCGAAGCGCGTCACGTGCGGCATAAACTCCGCCTTTGATGGCGAAGGCCGCGTGCTGCGGGCAGATTTCGGCGACCTGAGCGTCGTCTCCACCTATATTCCGTCAGGCACGAGCAGCCCGGAGCGGCTGGCCATCAAACTGAAGTTCATGGACGAGTTCCTGCTGCATTGCCGGCGGTTGCGTAAAAGCAAACGTGAATTGGTGTTTTGCGGGGATTTCAACATCGCCCATCAGAAGATCGATCTGAAAAACTGGCGCAGCAACCAGAAGAACAGCGGTTTTTTACCCGAAGAGCGCGCCTGGCTGGACGCCTTCCTGGCCGCCGGGTTTCACGATACGTTTCGCAAGTTGGTTGGCCCTGAAGCCGTTCATTATTCGTGGTGGTCGAATCGCGGCCGGGCGCGGGAGAACAACGTCGGCTGGCGATTGGATTATCACTTCACGACGCCCGGGCTCAATCAGGCGGCTCACTCGCCGACGATTTATCGCGACCAGATTTTTTCCGATCATGCGCCCGTCCTAATTGATTACGATATTTAAGCTGAAGCGGTATTTCGCCACGGGAACTTTGACGTCAGCCGTCCGCCAATTGTGCTAAAATTCGCTTTCCTTGACTTAGAAATGCGCCGGAGCCGCCGCCGGTGTTTATGTCGAATCTTTATGGAAGGCGACGGCCCGGTGAACTGCCTGTTATGCGACTTCAGCGCCTTGAGGCGATCAATTTCCGCAACCTGACCGGGACAATCGAGTTCTCTCCGGGACTCAATCTAATTTACGGGGCGAACGCGCAGGGCAAAAGCTCCTGGCTCGAAGCAGCCTATCTCCTGGCTACTACGAAATCCTTCCGCTCGTCCCACCCGAAAGAGGTCATCACTCACAACGCCGGCGAGGCCATTCTTCGGGGATCGGTCGCTCGCGGCAACCTGACCAAGGATTTACAACTGCTCGTCACCGAAAGCGCTAAGCAGACCTTCGTCAACGGCAAGCGCGAGGCCGTGGCCCGATATCTGGGCGCACTCAACGCCATCGCTTTCACCGCCGACGAGATGCAGGTGGTGCGGGGCGCGCCAGATGCCCGCCGCCGCTTCCTGGACCGGGGGATATTCTTCACGCTGCCCTCTTATCTGGGCACGCTCAACGAGTACAACCGCGTGCTGAAGCAGAAGAATGCTCTCCTGCGCGCCGCTTCGGAGGCTGAAGACCAGCTGAAATTCCACGACCTGATACAGCCATGGAACGATCAACTGGTCGCGCTAGGCTCCGAGATTCATCAGGCGCGCGTCAACCACGTCGAACAACTGCGCACCCATCTGAACCCAGGTTTATTTCAGGCCGAAGCGATCACCATTCGCTATAAGTCCTCGCTTGAAGGCCGGGGCGATCTTGGAGGTTACGCTAATCTGCTGAAAGAGCGGCTGGGACTGCGCCTGAAGAACGAAATCGCGGTCGGGTATTCGCTGGTGGGCCCTCACCGCGACGACCTCGAAATCCTCTGCGACGGCCACGAAATCGCCCGTTTCGGCAGTTCCGGGCAGCAGAGAAGCGCGCTTTTGATTCTTGATATGGCGCAAATAAGCGTGTATTATCAAGTGTTTGAAGAGTACCCCATATTCCTAATTGATGATCTTGATGCCGAACTGGACCGCACGCGAATCGAGATTTTGCTCAATCACCTTGACGGACGCTCACAAACCATCGTCTCGACTTCCAAGCGAACAATCGCTGAACGCTACAGTCAGCGCGCCAGAACGTTGCTCGTTCAATCCGGCCGCGTGACTGAGGATCAAGGATTGAGAAATGGGAAATAACTTCTAGTTGAGATCAATATATGAAGGCAAAAGAGAAGAAGAGTCAGATTATGGATGATGTTGAAGAAATAGACGCCAAAGGCCCGGGTAAAGGCTCGGACAAAAGCTCCGCCAAAGACGCAAAGAAAGATTCGGCTAAGGGGTCGAACGGCTACGGCGCCGAACAGATCACCGTGCTCGAGGGCCGCGACGCCGTGCGTAAACGTCCCGCGATGTACATCGGCTCGAACGGCGAGCTGGGGCTGCATCACCTGGTCTATGAGATCGTGGACAACAGCGTAGATGAAGCCCTGGGCGGCTTCTGCGACAAGATCAACGTCACGATCCACCTGGACAATTCGATCACCATTGAGGACAACGGGCGTGGCATTCCTGTCGAAATGCATCCGACCGAAAAACGTCCCACCACCGAAGTCGTCATGACCATGCTGCACGCGGGCGGCAAGTTCGACAGCAACGCCTACAAAGTCTCCGGCGGGTTGCACGGCGTGGGCGCGTCGGTCGTCAACTTCCTCTCCGAGTGGCTGCGAATGGAGATCCGCCGCGACGGCGGAGTCTACGAGCAGGAATACAGGAAGGGGGTCAAAGCCACCGATCTGAAGAAGACCGGCAAGTCTGCAAAGACCGGGACCAAGATTACGTTCAAACCCGACGCCGAAATCTTCACGACCACCGATTTCAGCTTCGACAAGCTCTCCGAAAGGCTGCGCGAAAAAGCGTTCCTCAACAAGGGGATCAAGATCGCCATCGTCGACGAGCGCTCCGACGCCGAGAAGAAGCACGAGTTCCTTTACGAAGGCGGCATCGCCGAATTCGTAAAGCACCTGAACAAGAACAAGAACGTGCTCCACGCGAAGCCGATGTATTTCGAGAAAGCCGCCAACCCCGCCGAGGGCGACGACCTGGCGATTGAGGTCGCGATTCAATACAACGACGCTTACGACGAAAAGGTCTTTTCGTTCGCCAACAACATCAACACGGTTGACGGCGGCACGCACCTGTCCGGCTTCCGCTCGGCGGTCTCCAAAGCCATCAGCCGTTATTCGCAGACCGCCAACCTGATCAAGGATTTCAAAGGCGGGCTGACGGGCGACGACGTGCGCGAAGGCTTGGTCGCTGTGATCTCGGTCAAGATTCCGCAGCCGCAGTTCGAGGGGCAGACCAAAGGCAAGCTCAATTCCGACGTGAAAGGCCCGGTGGACTCGTTCATCTACGATAAGATGATGGCCTACTTCGAGCAGAACCCGTCTCACGCCAAACAGATCGTCGGCAAAGCCGTCGAGGCCGCCCGCGCGCGCGAGGCCGCCCGCAAAGCCCGCGAGATTGTCCGCAAGGGCGCGCTCAATTCGATGAACCTGCCCGGCAAACTCGCCGATTGCTCGGAGAAAGACCCGGCACTGTGCGAGTTGTATATTGTGGAAGGCGATTCGGCCGGGGGGAGCGCGAAGCAAGGCCGCGACCGCCGCACGCAGGCGATCCTCCCGCTCAAAGGCAAGATTCTCAACGTCGAGAAGGCGCGCTTCGACAAGATGCTCTCGCACAGCGAGATCAAGACGCTGATCACCGCCCTCGGCACAGGTATCGGCAAGACCGATTTCGACGTCGAGAAGTTGCGTTACCACAAAATTATTTTGATGACTGACGCGGACGTCGACGGGTCGCACATCCGCACGCTGCTGCTGACGTTCTTCTACCGCCAGATGCCGCAGTTGCTCGAACACAAGGTCGAGCGCAAGAACGAGGACGGCGTGGTGGAGACCGATCTGAAGAGTTACGTCTACATCGCGCAACCGCCACTCTACAAAGTCAAGAAGGGCAGAACCGAGCGGTACATCAAGGACGACCGCGAGATGAACCGCTTCCTGATGCGCAAGGCGACCGAGGAGGTTTCGATCAAGGTCAAAAAGACCGGCGAGACGATCGAGGGCAAGGAACTGACCAGCCTGCTCGAAAGGCTGATCGAGTTCAACACCTACTACGGCAAGCTGGAGCGCCGGCTGCACGACCGCAAGCTCCTGGACACGGCGCTCGAAGCGCTGGCCGGCCGTAAAGGGCTGATGCAGAAAGAAGGGCGCAAGCTGCATGACGTCTTCGCCGACGAGAGCCTGCTCGGCAAGGTCGAAGCCGCGCTGGCCGAAGCCGGTTTCAAGACCGACCTGATCTCCGATGAAGAGCACGGCCTCTTCGAGGTCGAGATAAAGCTCGCCCACAACGGCTCGAGCGTGTTGATCGACTGGGAGTTGGCCACACACGTCGAATTCCAGCGCGCGGTCGAGCTTTACAAGTCGTTCGTCCAACTCAGCCAGCCGCCGTTCATCATCAGCGAGGGCAATGTCGAGACCGAGGTCGCCTCGCGCGAGGAAATGCTCGACCACATCCTGACGGCCGCCAAGAAGGATTTGCAGATTCAGCGCTACAAAGGCCTTGGCGAAATGAACCCGGAGCAGTTGTGGGAGACTACGATGGACCCGGAAAAGCGCACGCTCCTGCAAGTCCGGATCGACGACGCTGTCGAGACCGACGAAATCTTCACCGTCCTCATGGGCGACCAGGTCGAGCCGCGCAGACGCTTCATTGAAGACAACGCGCTGGATGTGAAGAACCTGGACATTTAAGAGTGAGAGAGCGAGGGAGCGGGAGAGTGAGAGAAAAAATGGATACTCTATATCTCCCGCTCTCCTACTCCCACGCGGAAATTCAGCTTGAACCGTCCTGTTTTGCTGTGTAGAATCGCGTTTCACGAATACCCATGCGGAGTTATGTAGCAATGACGTCAGCAATAGGAAAATCGAATCGAGGGTTTATTGATCATCGCCGGGTCAAACCGCGCGCGACGCGCTTCACATCTCTGACCGCCCTCCACCTTACATTGCAGCGCAATGCCTGAAATTGCGCTGCGCCTTCCGATCGCATTTTTCCCCGGACAGATTTCTGATTTCGCCTTGCATCCTGACGCGATGTTGTCGGACGCGTTTTTGATTTTGCAGGGCTGCCAAAATGGCCAAAAGGATTGCTGATATGAACGAAAAATATTTTCCTGAAGAGATTGAAGATCGCCAGCGGCGGCGGTGGGCCGAGGCGCGCGTCTTTGAAGTCGAGGTCGATCCCGCGCGCGAGAAATTTTACTGCCTGGAGATGTTGCCTTACCCGTCGGGGCGCATTCACATGGGCCACGTGCGCAACTATTCGATAGGCGATGCGCTGTCCCACTTCAAGCGGATGAGCGGCTACAACGTGCTGCACCCGATGGGGTGGGACGCGTTCGGCATGCCGGCGGAGAACGCCGCCATCAAAAACAACTCGCGGCCTGACCGGTGGACGTTCGAGAACATCGACGCGATGCGGGCGCAGTTGAAGCGGATGGGCTTCGGCTACGACTGGCGGCGCGAGATCGCCTCCTGTACGCCGGAGTATTACCGGTGGAACCAATGGTTCTTCATCGAGATGTGGAAGCGCGGATTGCTCTATCGCAAGAACGCGACCGTCAACTGGTGCGTGAAATGCAACACCAGCCTGGCCAACGAGCAGGCCGAGGGCGGTTTCTGCTGGCGTCACGAAGACACGCCTGTTGAGCAGCGTGAGCTGGAGCAGTGGTTCATCCGCGTCACCGATTACGCCGACCAATTGCTGGACGACCTGGACACGCTGGAAGGCGGCTGGCCAGAACGCGTGATCACGATGCAGCGCAACTGGATCGGGCGTAGCCGCGGCGCGGAAGTGGACTGGGAGATCGCCGGCGATCAATCGAAGAAGATCCGCACCTTCACCACGCGCATAGACACGATCTTCGGCGCGAACGCGGTGGTCGTCGCGCCCGAACATCGACTGATCGACGAGCTGATCGCGTCGGGCAAGGCGAGCGACGAGTTGAAGGCTTTCGTCGAAGAGCAGAAGGCTATCTCGCCCGAAGACCGCATCGTTGAAGGCCGGGAAAAACAGGGGGTCGCGACCGGCCTGTTCGTTATCAACCCGTTCAACGGCGAAAAGCTGCCCATCTGGACGGCAAACTTCGTGGTTACCGGTTACGGCACGGGCGTGGTCGGGGTCGTGCCCGCGCACGACGAGCGTGACTTCGAGTTCTCGAAGAAATACGGGCTGCCGATTCCGCGCGTGATCAAATTGGTCGGCTCGACTGAAGCCGACGACGCCACGGTCGAAGCGCCGTTCACCGCGAAGGATGAGACCGGCGAGTTGATTAACTCCGGCCCGTTTAACGGAATGAAAGTTCCCGAAGCGATCGAAGCGATGACTGCCTACGCCGTAAAGCATGGCTTCGGCGAGGCGAAGACCAATTTCAAGATTCGAGATTGGGGCGTCTCGCGGCAGCGCGCCTGGGGAACGCCGATCCCGTTCATCCATTGCCCGAAAGACGGCATCGTGCCTGTGCCCGAAGAGCAACTGCCGGTTGAACTGCCCGACGACCTGAATTTCAACACCACGGGATCGCCGCTGGCCGAACATGCGACCTTCGTAAACACGACCTGCCCCAGGTGCGGCGGGCCGGCCCGGCGCGACACCGATACGATGGATACTTTCGTCGATTCGTCGTGGTACTACTTCCGGTACTGCGATCCGAAAAACGACAAGTTACCATTCGCGCCCGAAATCGCGGCCTATTGGACGCCGGTAGAGCAGTACATAGGCGGCATCGAGCACGCGGTGCTGCACCTGATCTACACGCGGCTGTGGACTAAGATCATGCGCGACCTGGGATTGGTCACCTTCGACGAGCCGGTCAAAAGATTGCTGACCCAGGGAATGGTCTGCCTGGCGACTTTTCGCTGCGAAGAACACGAATACCTGTACCCAAACGAAGTCATTGACGGCAAGTGCATCCACTGCAGTCGCGCGGTGGCGGTCGGGCGAATCGAGAAGATGTCGAAGTCGAAGAAGAATACCGTGGACCCCGACGAGATGATCAAAATCCACGGCGCGGACACCGTGCGTCTGTTCATGCTGTTCGCCGCCCCGCCCGAAAAAGACCTGGAATGGAGCGAGGCCGGAGCCGAAGGCGCGTCGCGGTTCCTGGGCCGCGTCTGGCGCATCATTCACAAATGGCACATGCGGATTGCGGATTGCGGATTGCGGATTGCGGATTCTGACTTCTCGCCCGCAGCGCGCGCGTTACGCCGCAAGACGCATCAGACCATCAAACGCGTCACCCACGACGTCGGCGAACGACTGAACTTCAACACCGCCGTGGCCGCCATGATGGAGTTGACCAATGAGATTTACGCCTTCGACGGTTCGTTAAAAGGCGATGTGAACGAAGCCGACCGCTTCGCTATGAAAGAGGCGATGGAAGCGCTGGCGAAGTTGTTGGGGCCGTTCACGCCGCACATCGCCGAAGAGTTGTGGGCTTCGTTAGGCCACGACGAGATCCTGGTCGCTTCGGCCTGGCCGCAGTTCGACGCCGAACTGGCGAAGGAAGAAGAACTGGAGATCCCGGTTCAATTGAACGGCAAGCTGATCGCGCGCGTAGTCGTTCCCGCCGATGTGTCAGACGATGCGATGAAGGATGCCGCGCTGGCCAGCGACCGCGTGCAATCCAAGCTGGAAGGCAAGGAGATCGTCAAGACCATCGTCGTGTCTAAGAGACTGGTCAATTTAGTGGCGAAATAAATCCTCTCAAGTGAATTAATTTATTGACTAATACAACCGATTCGTTGTGCAACGCGCCTGTTGTACAACGAATCGGTTGTATTTATTTAGGGTGAGCATTCGGCGAGCTATCTTGACAGGCTTATGATAAAAATTCAGACAGCTTGCCGAATGCTAGTGAGCTTTTTGTGCGCCGGTAAGATAATGGGCGCCAGCGCACCGGAAACTCACTGACTATAATGCTGTAGGTTTAACAGGTTGCCTCTAAATTAGGAGTTGCAGTTTCCCTTATGAAAATAAAGACGGTTAGCATTTCAAATCTCCTCAGCTTCACCGCTAGAACTGACGTCGAAACAAATCCAGACATTACATTCGACACTCAGGGCACAGAGGGCAGACTTCATATTCTCATTGGCCCAAACGGTTCAGGTAAAAGCAACTTTGTCGAGGTGGTGACTCACTGTTTCAGGAAAGCTCTATTTCTGCCGACGCATTTTAACGAGCAAAACCTCATTATGGAGCAACGCGGAGGCGGTATTACCGGCGACAATTTAAAACAAACCATAAATCCCGAGGGTGACTCGAATCGGAGCGGTTGGTCACTTATGAGACATCACCAGTCTCCCAACGCAAATCAGCTTATCAAGCTTATCCTTGAACTCAACCAAAACGATTTCAACAACCTGAGCTTTCTTTTGGATAATCGAGACACAATCAACAACATTCTGAATCACTACAGCTCTTATGAAGTAAATGTGCCTGGAGACATTGATCGAGATGGGCTCAAAGAATGCCGCGAGGTTATCATAAGAATAGAACGCACCGGAGCTAAGGAGCCTACCCTATCGTTTGAAAACGACACCACACCGGCCATAGCCTTTATCAAGCGGTATTTGCAGTATTTCGAAGTATTCCAAGCTGCTATCGAAATATACAATAAGTATAAGAAAGCTCCTACCGATAAAGTATGGCCGAGTCTTAAGCGGACTTTTGCCTTACTTGGATCGTACCGCAACTACGCGAGCATTCATCGTGGCGTTACGGTTGACGCCAGTATGTCATTCCAACAAGTAAACCGAAGATTGAGGGAGGAGAGCACAAGAATCAATGAAGGGCAAGAACCAGCCGTTTTCGAGCTTGTCAAGCGAAAGATAGGTTACCAATATCATGATATCTTTCGAGAGTGTGACCAGGAGACTACTCTACGCAGATTATATGAAGAGCCCCCTCTTTCGGATATAAACAAACTACTCTCCAAATATCTGGGACTCAGCATTCGGGTTCTGCAACCCACTCCCTACAGCACAAATCTTGAAATCCGGTTTGTGAGAAATGGCAACGACAACCTTGAAGTGCCTGAATTGAGCTCCGGAGAAAAGGGTATTCTCCACTTTCTCTTCACCTTATATGGCTTTGACCTTGAAAATGGTGTGCTGATTATTGACGAACCCGAGCTTCATTTGCACCCGCAAATACAGCGAGAATACCTGCAAATAATTGAGGATATTCGCCTCAGTCTAATCCAGAACAATCAAGATTGGTACAGTCAGTAAATCGCGAAATGGCTGTTCTTCGCTCCGGAGGCGCTCCGCAAATTAGCCGGCGCCGCCAGCCCATTGATATCTACGCAAATCGTGGATGCGTTTTCGTCCCGGAG
>DATCXQ010000750.1:0-2585 GCA_036565725.1 Blastocatellia bacterium | reverse complement strand
TGACCAATTGACCGCGTATCTTCTGGAATCGCCCCGAGCGGTTTGGCTTTTAGGCTCATCTCCGGCTTCAACTCTCCTGGCAATTTATTAACTTCATTCTTCAACCTATACTACTCCTCTGAGTTCGCCAGCAGTAACCTTCAGGCCTGGGTCGTCGCGCGCGCCCTGGCCGCCCATGCCCAGCATGTCATCGCTCAACAAACAAGCCCTGACGCGACGCAGCGCACGCTGATCCGGGTCATCAACCGCGCGGGCAGCGAGCACATCGTCTTCGCTCTCGTGATGGAGGACGTCGACTACAGTGCGCTCGGGTTGAATTATGCGACCGACTTGCGAATTCAACTGCATAAGAAGACGGGCCAGATGATCTGCACGACCCAGACGACCGGGCGGATCGAGTCTTACCACGAAAGCCAGCAGGTCGCGGCCGAGCTGCAGCCGTACTGGCGTGAGTTCAAAGACCTGCATGTCGCGTGCGACCTTTCGGAGATGACGCGCCGGATCATCGATTCGCTTCAGGCGACCGCGTTGCGGCGAGCCGGCGGGGTCTATTTCGTTCCGAAAGGAAAACGCGACGAACTGGGTCGCCTGCGTGAGATGGTCGCAGGCCTCCCTCATCTCGAAGAGCAACCGTTCGTTTGCTCCTTCGGCGTGCCCGATCTTCATGAGGCGAAGGCGCAGATGACGCAGGCGCTTCACGCCGGCATGCTCGATGAGGTCGCCGGCTTGCGCGCAGATCTGCGGCGCCTGATCGCAGAAGGGACGAATGTCCGCGAGGACACGGTCATTACACGTCTGGCCACTTTTCAGGGCGTCAGGGCTAAGGCCCAGGTATACGCGGACCTGCTCGGCCTTAGATTGGACAGGATGCGCGCCGAAATCGGCGAACTCGAAACGCAGGCCCGCAGGTTGTTGTTGCGCGACGCGAAACCTGCGGGAACAAATGGGAAGAGATCGGCCGGCCCTCCGATAATTCAGGAGGCGCCGGGTATCGTCGAGGCCCGTGATGAAATGAAGATGCCGCCTCTGCCGCAGGCCGCCGACTGAGCCTCACTTCTTGTCCGCACAGGGGGAATGCGATCAACATTCAGCCGGAGGTGAAGCCGCCATGTCAGATCAAAGGACTGAGCTCGGTTTTGAGCGCGCGGTATGCGATTGCGGCGCCTGTAAAATTAACTGCAAATTCATTCCAGGCTTTTTGCTCCCGTCTGACATTCGGCGGATCGCCGAACACCTTGGGTACAGCAATCCGGTCGAATTTGCGCTCGATAACCTGCTGGCGAGCCCGGGAGCGATCGTGATGGACCACGGCCAAATTTGCCGGATTCGGACTCTGGCGCCTGCCAGACGACAAGATGGCGCCTGTCTCTTTTTGGATGAGGAAAATAGATGCCGAATCCACAGTGTATCCCCCTACGGTTGCAGCCACTTCGACGCGCACCAAACCAAAGAAGAGGCGGATCTCCGTAGCAGAGCGGGCCATTACCAGGTCGACCTGGCATGGAAAAACTACCATCTCTACGCGCGACTCTGGCTGCTGCTGAAAGCGCTCAGTCGTGTCGCTCCATCTCCAGTCGAGTCGCGGGCCAGGATGCGAGCGTCGATTGAGGCTCAAGATGAGTCTTCATGATGCCATCGTCTAACCTCATCTAACACCTTCTCTTCAGTTCTTTCTTTCCTTACTCGGAGACAAAGCTGGCGGCAGCGGTGCGCTCAAACGGCAAGTTTTTCAATTAGTTCGGGCGCTTCCCGCGCGTCTATGACCACGATACGCGCCAGGATTTTCAAGCGTTGGCGGTTAGCGTAATCCATCAGGAAAAGCGCGGCTTTGTCGTTCCGGCGCAGGTTTCCGACGCTGATGTATTCCAGGTTTCCGCGAAAATCCGCAAAACCGAGCGTATTCGCGCTCAGCGCTTTCAAGAATCCAGGCTTGCCGCCGCTGTATTGAATGTACGGCTGACCGTTTTCGCCGATGGTCGCAATGTAAAAGCCGTCGCGCGCGCCGATGAATTCGACTTCCGAGTCGGTCAATCCAATGTTCCTGACTCAAAGCGCGTCGAGATGATTTTGCGATATGCGCCGGTTGGGCGCCTCGGCGTACAGACAAATCGGGACCGACGGGATAATTTGGCGCGCGGAGCAAGATGAGAATGCCTGAAAGGATTGCAGACGTGGCGCCGTCAAACAGGCCGGGCATCCTGAGTGGGGCCGTGGTCGGGGCGATGCTGATGGCTTCGCTGATCGCCGTCTTTTATCTGGCGTGGCGGCTGGCCGGATTGCCTTTCGCCGCGTTTGACGTCTTCGACTGGTTGGCGCGCACGCTACCTGGTTCTGTCATCACCTTCGGCATTGATGCGATAGTGAGCGTCATTCGCGCGCTCCATCTCGGCCCGACGGCGGAGACGGCCAAGATTGCCGAAAAGACAATGGCGATTGCCGGCTTGCTGTTCACGGGCGCTATCGCCGGAGCCCTATTGTTCGCCCTTCTGCGCGCGTATCGTGAAAATTACGCGTCTCTGTTCGGCGTCGTCATCGGAGCGGCGGTTGGCGTCCCGGTGGCGCTCATAAGTCGTAGCGTCAGTCAA
>DATCXQ010000739.1:0-11291 GCA_036565725.1 Blastocatellia bacterium | reverse complement strand
GCGCGCGTAAGCAAGCGGCCGTCTCATAAGTCAGCCGCTTGCTTACGCGCGCGGTACTGTACCGATCTCACGTGGTCTGATTTAAACAAATGCCAAATAACTTTGTTTACAGAGCATTCATTGGCGGTCAAGCTTCACGGGATAAACCTATACCCCGCCTTCGCCGCCTTATGTCATCACCAATCCAGCCTGTTCACGACCACCTTGCCGTTGTTGATCACCAGTAGAACGTCCTGAAGGTTTTTGATGTCGCTGAGCGGGTCGCGTTCGATCACTACGAAGTCGGCTTCGAGGCCGGGCCTGATGGATCCAGTGCGCTTTTCAATGCCCATGCATTCGGCCGAGACGGAGGTCGCGGCCTTGATCGCTTCCATCGGAGGCATTCCGATTGCGACCAGTTCTATCACTTCATGCGGCATTCGGCGATTGCTGTTCGGGCCGTAGCCGGTGTCCGTGCCCGCGACCAGTTTGATTCCCAGCTTCCAGGCTTTCGCCGACGTCTCGCGCACTCTCGGGAGCATGTGACGTCCGCGAATCGAAAGGATCGGGTTGTCATAATCGCCGCCCGGCTCGATCAGGTCGGCGACGGTGGCGATGGTCGGATCGAAATAAGTCCCGCGCTCTTTCATTAGCGCAAGCGTCCGGTCGCTCAGATAAGTGCCGTGCTCGATTGAGCGGACTCCGGCTTTAACCGCCGCGTAAGCTCCCTCGTCGCCGTGCGCATGGGCGGCGACGTATACGCCCGATTTACGCGCCTCGTCAACAACCGCGGCGATCTCATCGTCGGTGAAGACGCGTTTGCGCGGATCGGTGTCCGGAAGCCCGGCGCGTTCGGTGGCCATTACCTTGATTACATTGACGCCGCGTTCGATCTGCGCGCGGACGACTCGGCGGACATTCTCTGTCCCACTCACAGGCTTGCCCATCAAGGCGCCAAGCTTGGGAATATCAATGAACAACTCGTCGGCGGGGCGCGGGCGCACGTGATAACCGGCGGCGACGACGTCCGGCAAATCAGCCACGCCCGCATGATTCAATTCCCTGACGCCGATGTCGAAAAAGTGGTTGACGCCCAAATCGCGCACCGTCGTCGCGCCTGATTGGAGCGCGGCGCGGGCTGCGGCCAGATTGGATATATGCGCATGCGCGTCAACGAATCCCGGCAATAGCCATCGGCCTTTCAAATCAATCACCTCGGCGCCGGCGGGCGGATTCATCTTCCCGATCTGTTCGATCTTCCCGTCGCGCACGATCACTGTAACATCGAGTTGCGGCTCGTTCGACGCGCCGTCAATCACGTTGACGCGCGTCAAGGCGAACGACGAAGACTCGCTTTGCGGCGCCACGGTTCGTGGCGAAGCGGAGAGCGACGCGACTGCAATCAGCGCAGGTAGAATGCAGAACAGTTTGGTCTTCATGTGTAATCTCCTGTCCGGAATTTGAATGATTGCTCGGTTTGCGGCGACGGAGTGGCCAAATTAGGCGCAATCACTTGCGCTGTCAATGAAACAAAAAAGCCGATCACAGAAGCGCCTGGATATTGCGGGTCTCGCTAAAGAGATGTACGCTAAAACCAAAGCTCCACTTTCGAGAATCACGGCGCGGATTTCAAGCAAGTTACACAGGCCGGCGGACGATCTAGAACCGCCGCTCAAGCGGGCGGCGGGAACCACAGCGAACAACCATGTTCAATTGGCAAACAATGAAAGAACAGGAGACGCATATGAACCGTTACTCGACCATTATCCTTGCCGCGATCTTCGTGGCCGCGGCGTCAGCGAGCGCTTTCGCCCAACAGGCGCAAACCACGGGCGCGCCACAGAACGCGAATCCGATGATTGCGGAACTCAAGCAGATGTACACCACCGTCAAGAACAACCACCTCAAGATGGCGGAGAAGATGCCGGAGGAGCATTACGGCTTCAAGGCCACGTCGGACATCCGCTCCTTCGGCCAGCTGGTCGGCCACGTCGCCGACTCTCAGGCACGAACCTGCTCCACAGTGAACGGCGAGCAGAAGGCGCTCAACGCCAGCTCGAAGACCTCGAAGGCCGACCTGGTCGCGGCGCTCAAGGAGTCCTACGACATGTGCGATAAAGCCTTCGATTCACTCACCGACGCAAAGGCCGCAGAATTAGTCTCGATGGGGCAGCGCCAACGCTCCAGACTAGGCATGCTCACCGGAATGGTCTCCCACTCGAACGAAGAATACGGCTATATGGCCGTCTACCTCAGGCTGAAGAGCATCGTACCTCCTTCGAGTGAAGGACGTTGATTCCTTGACGAGTGGCGATTGACGACCGCCGGCCCGCGCCGCCATTTGTCTACGATTCGCGCTGAACGCTTATCCACAACGGGAAAGCTTGATCTGAGAGTCTGAGAAGGCGGAGGTGTTGAGTTGATACCGTTTTTCAGTCGCCGTTTTAGGCTTGTTATTTGTCAATGCCCCTTGTCGCGCAACTCCTGTAACGACAAATGACAAACATAAACTGGTACAGTACCGCGCGCGTAAGCAAGCGGCCGTTAAATAAGTCAACCGCTTGCTTACAAGCGCGGTACTGTACCGATCTCGCGCGCTTTATTTGCGCTCCCTTCCCTTTCTAAAGGCAGGCAAGAATCCCAGCCTTAACCGCCGACAATATCGCTTTAGGATTCACAACGTGCAAGTTATGGACCGTGTCGGCGCCATTGACAGTAAAGAATAACCTCCCACTCTGATCTTGAGTGATAAAGGAATAGAGTCCTCGATGCTCGGTTGGGAAGACATACAGGCCGTCTTGTTCAAATGCGATAACTGAAGTCACTGTTCCTCGATTTAGCGAGAAGATGCCCTGGTTAATCGGTGGGCGAGAGCCTGTAGCTCCGATCAACTCCGCTCCCACGGTAGCTGAATCAAGAGAGATGAACCCTTTGGCGACGGCCTCTTCCGGAGTGGTGGCGTTGGGAATGATTTGGCCGGCCCGGTCACTGTAGAACAAAGAAACCCAGACTGGAGCAGGAATGTCCAGGACGCTTCCCAAGACTGGATCCTGCCTGACGAATTGCGCAACCAGAGGACCCGCCGCGCCGCTATCGACGAAGGCCCATGGCAATGGCGCTGGGATATCAGGAACGAGGAATACGGCTCCGAAGACGCCATATTTGCTTCGCAATGTAACACCCTGATTAATCAATCTCTGTTGAGCCAACATGATGATCTCTGCTCCCAGGCTATGACCAAGCAGTACATTCGGTCGAAATCCCAGTTGTGGAAGCTTATCGAGAGAGGCCAGTAGAGAAGTTACATAATCATTGATCCCTAGGCTTCCGAACTGTATGCCAGTGGGAAAGCCGCTGTTTCCGTGCCCCGGGTAATTCAAAAGTATTGCCTTCGAAACCACAAAACCAAAATTATCCGAGAAGATTGCCTGAGTCAGAGGTTTGAAAGTATTTGCCGTTTGCCCTGTGCCATTAAGGAAAAGTACTTGCAAGCCAGAACTGGGATTGCGCTGGTTTACCGCGACTGTTGCGCCCATCTGCACAGAGACATTGGTTCTTAATTGAACCTGGAAATTAATGTCAAAGGTGGACAGTTCAGTAGCGGAAACAAGCGAGAGTCCGCCACCAATTACCAGGAACATCCCGGCTAGAAAAACTCGAAACACTGTTTTCATAAAGTTGTTTTACCTCCTGTATGTTGTGTATGGCTTCTTTCGCGAGTTAGGGGAAATGGCGTTAGAAACAGGCCAAGGCCGCTGGCGCCGTAGCGGATAACAAGCGTCTGAGTCCCAGACCGATTCACTTGAAATTCAGTGAAGGCGTCGGTCTTATCATATGTTTTCGCCCTTTCCCAGGTAAGAGAGTTTAATTGGTTGAGGGGCCCTTCTGAGAGATTTATAGAGGCGCTCCTTCGCCGTGAGTGAACGAATGCAAAAATCCACTGGCGGCAAAGAGCGGTCTCTACAGATTTTTGGGAGCTTTACTAAACGAAGGTCAGAACTGGAAGCTCAGTTACTGATGACGTAGGAGCGGCCACAAGATAACAGCTAACATTCAGGCCGTCAATATTGTCATGTTTTGAATTGGGCCAGTCAGCCTGACGAAGCGCTACAGTGGTTATCAGCAGCGTAAGAAGCGGTCGAAGGGGAAAATCAATCTTGATTGTCCTCTGCGCGCCTTTGCGTCCGCGGTTGGACTATCTGTACTTTAACAGCCCGATATTGCCAATGCCGGTGAAGGCAACATATATTACCTATCGTCACGAGCTTGGCGTTAATCCGGAGCAACCAAACCGGAAGCAATTGCTCGAATTGGTGAATCAGTTGATTGCGCAGCCGGAGTCCGCTGCACAATGCCCAAGCAGTTATCCAAGGTTCGAACTACATCCAGCCCCGGTTTTTCCCAATCTCGCTTTCACTCGACAATAAACTTCTTTGGAGGCGCCGCCTTGTTTAATCAAATAGCTCCAGTCTCAAACTCGCAGGGTCAGTATTTACCAACCACCCGCTGCGCCGCTTTTATTATCAACCTGCTCATCTGGGTCGGGTTGTCGGTTTCTCCATCGCTATGGCCAAGGCCAGCGCTAGTGCAAGCAAGCGCTGGCGCCCGCAAAGTGGAGCAAAGCGCTCAGGAGACCGATTCGTTGGAACCCGGTAAGCCCATTGAACGAGAGCTGTCTGGTGGTCAATCTCATTCCTACAAGATCACAATGACCTCCGGTCAGTACTTGCAGCTGGTGGTCGACCAACGTGGAATAGATGTCGCGGTGGCGTTGTTTACGCCTGACGGTAAGAAGATCAGCGAGGTCGACAGCGAACACATAGTCGAGGGATCGGAGACTGTGTCGACAATCGCAGGGGCGCCAGGCGCATATCTGATCGAGACGCGTTCAGCGGAGAAAACAGCCAAGGCGGGACATTATAGGATCAAGGTAGAAGAACTGAGAGCGGCGACCGCCAAGGATAAGTATCGAGTTGCTGGAGAGGTGGCTTTTCGAGAGGCGGAGCAGCTAAAAGATGGGACGCTGGAAGCCAAAAGAAAAAGCGTCGAAAAGTACCATGAAGCGTTGGATTCGTATCGAAGAGCGAGTGACCGCAAGGGGGAGGCTCAAGCGCTCAATAACATGGGCGAGCTCTATTATTGGCTAGGAGAGACGCGGAAGGCGCTGGAGACGTTCAATGGGACACTGCCGATCTGGCAGGCATTAGGCGACCGCAGGGGGGAGGCTGAAACACTTAACAACATCGCCGCGGTTTACTGGTTATTAGGAGAGACGTGGAAGGCGCTGGAGAAGCACAATGAGGTTCTGCCGATAAGACGAGTGTTAGGTGACCGCAGGGGGGAGGCTGAAACACTTAACAACATCGGCGTGGTCTATTGGTCATTAGGAGAGTTGCGGAGGGCGATCGAGAAGTACAATGAGGCCCTCCCGATTTGTCGAGCGTTAGGCGATCGCAGGGGGGAGGCTGAAACACTTAACAACATCGGCACGGTCTATGGCTCATTAGGAGAGTTGCGAAAGGCGCTGGAGAAGTTCAATGAGGCCCTGCCGATAAGACGAGTGTTAGGCGACCGCAGGGGGGAGGCTCAGACACTTAACTACATCGGCGTGATCTACCGGTCATCAGGGGAAATGCAGAAGGCGCTAGAGAAGTTCAACGAGGCTCTGCTGATCTGGCGGGCAGTAGGTGACCGCAGGGGTGAAGCTCAAGCACTTAACCACATTGGCCAAGTTTACATATCATTGGGGGAAACGCGGAAGGCGCTGGAGAAGTTCAACGGGGCTCTGCCGATCAGACAGGCAATAGGTGACCGCAGAGGAGAATCGGATACGCTTAATAATATCGGCGCGGCCTACCGGTTATCAGGAGAGATGCGGAAGGCGATCGAGAAGTACGACGAGGCTCTGTCGATCAGTCGGGCGATAAGCGATCGCCCCGGGGAGGCCGCCACACTCAACAACATCGGTAAGGTCTATTGGTCACTGGGAGAGGCGCAGAAGGCGCTGGAGAAGTACAACGAAGCTCTGCCGATCTTGCGGGAAGTAGGCGACCGCAGGAGCGAGGCCGCCTCACTTAATGACATCGGCTTGGTCTTCAATTCGTTGGGAGAGACGCAGAAGGCGCTGGAGAAGTTCAATGAAGCTCTGCCGATCTTGCGGGACGTAAGTGACCGCAACAGAGAAGCTGATGCCCTGCTGGGAATTGCGCGTGTCGAGCAGAAACGCGGCAATCTAACCCAGGCTCGCCAAATCATTGAACAGGCGATCGATCTGGTCGAATCCCTGCGCACAAATATTCCCGGCCAGGAGCTTCGATCCTCCTACTTCGCCAACAGGCAGGGGTTCTTTGAATTCTACATCGACGTGCTGATGCAGATGCGCAAGCAGAACCAGGCCGCGGCGCTCGACGCCACCTCATTGGCGGTAAGCGAGCGCGCCCGAGCCCGTTCCTTGCTCGACCTGCTGGCCGAAGCCCGCGCCGACATTCGTCAAGGCGTCGATGGTTCGCTGCTGGAGCGCGAACGCTCCTTGCAGCAACGACTCAATGCGAGGGCCGCGGCGCAAGTTAGCTTATTAAATCGTAAGCACACTCCGGAACAGGCCGACGCCGCCGCCAAAGAGATCGCAGCTATCACCGCCGAATATGAAGAGGTCCAGGTCCAGATTCGGGCTCGCAGCCCGCGATATGCGGCTCTAACCCAGCCTCAGCCGTTGGGTCTGACGGAAATTCAACAACAGGCGCTTGATGAAGATACACTGCTGCTCGAGTACGCGCTCGGCGAAAAGCGAAGTTACCTCTGGCTTGTTTCGCAACGCTCCATCGATAGCTACGAACTTCCTCCGCGCGCCGAACTTGAAGCCGCCACTCGCCGGGTTTACGAACTGCTCACCGCGCGCCCGAAACGCGGGACTCCACCCGATCCGCAATTATTCGCTCAGGCCAAGACGCTCAGCAAGATGTTGCTTGGGCCGGCGGCTCCGCAACTCGGCGGCAAACGGTTGGTCATTGTGGCGCCAGGCGCGCTATCTTACCTGCCTTTCGCCGCGCTGCCGGCGCCTGAAGATGAGAAGCAATCGACTGGAGATTATGAGCCCTTGGTCGCGAAGAATGAGGTCGTGAGCATTGCTTCCGCTTCGGTCTTATCGCTCATTCGCCGTGAAACGGCAGGCCGGCAGCGGGCGGCCAAATCTGTCGCCGTCCTGGCCGACCCCGTCTTTGAAGCGAGCGACCCGCGCCTGGAGTCGGCTAAAAACGAGAATTCCTCCGGAGGTATGCCGGCCGCGCCGGCGGCGGCTGCGGAACTTTCAGAGTTGACGCGCGCAATCAGAACTATGAATTTTTCCGACGCTCGCGCCGGTTTCACGCGACTCGCCTTCTCACGCCAGGAAGCCGAGAGCATCATTGCGCTGACTCCGAAAGGATCAGGGCTCAAAGCGACGGACTTCAGCGCCAGCCGCGACTTGGTCATAAGCCAGCAATTGAGTCAGTACCGCATCTTGCATTTTGCGACCCATGGTCTGCTCAACAGCGAGCGCCCTGAACTTTCCGGGCTGGTCTTCTCGCTCGTTGACCAGGAAGGTAACCCGCAGGATGGATTTCTACGGCTGCATGAGATCTACAACCTTCAGCTCAACGCCGATCTGGTGGTGCTCAGCGCATGCGAGACGGGACTGGGCAAGGAGATCAAGGGCGAGGGATTGATCGGGCTGACGCGCGGATTTATGTACTCCGGGGCGCCGCGCGTGGTCGCGAGTCTGTGGAATGTAGACGATTTGGCGACGGCGGAACTGATGAAGCTTTTTTATCAGCGGATGCTCAAAGACGGTATGCCGGCGGGGGCGGCTCTGCGAGCGGCTCAGCTTGAATTGTCCAGACAGAAACGCTGGGCGTCTCCCTACTTCTGGGCTGGTTTTGTTTTGCATGGAGAGTGGAAATAATTGGCTGATGGGAGATGCTAACGCATGATGCGGAAGATGGAATATAGAAGACAATCCGTGACGCGCCGACCTATTGCCGCGGCGTGGCGCGTCTGGTCTTCCTTAAATCGCTGGAGCACCCCTGCAATATGAGAAATTGGTTCAGTGTAGACTGACACAACTGTCTACACTGA
Source organism: Blastocatellia bacterium (assembly GCA_036565725.1). Taxonomy (GTDB): domain Bacteria; phylum Acidobacteriota; class Blastocatellia; order RBC074; family RBC074; genus JAJVID01. The sequence goes on along the minus strand of DATCXQ010000739.1, from coordinate 3,200 downwards.
ACCAATTTTCTTAGGGGGATTATTTAATTATCGAACGAACATCTGGTCGAGGTTCGGTCCGCCAGCCGCGGTTGTGGATGTTACCCGCACCTCTCTGAACCCGCCTCCGGTACCGAGATTAACGGGCAGCGTAACCGTCCTATAGGTCGTAAAGGCTCCGGTCGGAGCGAAGGCCACCGTCCCTACGCTGGTTCCATTGACCGTTATGTTGCACGGACGATTGACGGCGCCGCCGTTGGCGTAGCGGAATATCAGAGTCTTAGTCCCGTTCTGATTCACTTGAAATGAAGCAGTGCCGCCGGCGACGTTGTCAGCGAAATTCACGTAGCCGGTCCCGATGAACCCAGCATTAGTTGCTTCAGTTATGTTCCCGCCGCCCAGCGTGGCGTTTTCCGCTTGGTACTGCAGCGGAGCTGCAGCGACGTCGATTAGTAAATTCCCGTCATCAGGCATTGTGACACCATTGGTGACAATGTTCGTCTGGCCTCCTGGCGCTACGGCCGGATTGAATGCGGCCAGGTTAATGGTGAAAAACGTTCGGCCGCTAACCCCGACGAGATTATTAATTCCGGTATCAGTAGTGTAGATGTCGACGTCAGCGGTTGAACTGACGTTGATCCGTTGACCGGTGGGAGAGACGAGCGGTCCGAGCGTTTGCAATACGCCTCCGGCCGTAGCCGAGCTGCCGCCGGCCGTAGCCGGCTGAATCGTTAAGAACGTGTCGAGATCGTAATCGATAGCGTAGAAGCGAGTGGCCGCCGCGCCGACTACGTTAGTGTCATATGTGCCGGCGGAGACTTTCGGGATCCTTCCTCTATTGATGTCAGTCGCACCGTAGGTAAGGGAGGTTTGGATCGCCATTGCGTTCAGGTTGCCGGCGTTGTTGACGACCGCGTAATTCAGGGTATCGCTTCCGATCAAACGCAGCGCGTTGACGACCGGGTTGAAGTCCATCAGCGATTGTACCCCTGAAGGAAACCGAGTCGTCATATTACTCACCTGTGTAACGGCACCCAACCCAGTGGCGGTCAGGTTAATAGTGTAAATGGTGCCAGTGTCGGCCAAAGCGTAAAGGGCGGTGTTTTTCCCGTCACCCGGACGAAAATCAATACCGATCAGATTGCCATTGGCTTGTGTTACGCGCACCAAGCGGACGAAGCTGGTCGTGCCGGGCACGAGAACAGAAATAACATTATCGGCGTTCAGCGCAAAAATCGGAGTGATCGGCATCACGACTTGCGCGGCGGCGCTTACCGCGGTTGAACTCGCAGCCGGGGCTGCGGATATGTTTGATGGACTGTAGGCGCTTTTAGCGCTGGTTGAATGTCCGCTCATCAGACTGTAGGTTAATGAAGCGGCAAAAGCTAGCGAGATAAAAGTCAGAGTAGCAAAAACCTTTTTCATATTTGGTCGTTTGAGTTTCATATATTTTGCCCTTTCCCAGAGTTTTAAGAGGGTTCGATTGGTCAAGAGGCCCTTTATGAGAGTCGCTCATGTCGCGAGCGACGACCAGCATATTTCAAAGATAGGGCCGTTCAGGCCCCGCAGGTGAACGAAGGCAAAAATCCACCAGCGGCAAAGAGCGGTCTCTACCAGTTTTTGGGAGCTTTATTAATGAGGGTTAGAACTTCACGTTATGTCACTGGTGAGGTAGGAGCAATCAAACACAAACAGCTCGCATTCGAGCTCTTAATAAATCGTCCTGTTGTGAGTTGGGCAAATCAGTCAATTGGGGCACTAAAGCATTGATCAATGTTTATTACGATTCGCATTCGGAATCGGATTTGTCGGTTGGCGAGAAAAATTTTCCCTGGAAGAATCATAAATGAGCATTATGAAGCTCATCAGACATATAAGTCCCATTCATAATTCTTCCAGGGAAAACCATATTTCACTTGGTTTTGACGGGCGATGGTGGGCGGGCTGGCAGCCCAGCAGGCTGCGCCTTCAGCCGGTTCAGTACTTCGGTAACGGCGCGTTCGAGTTGCGGGTCTTTGCCTTCAATGACCGATCTCGGGTCGTTCTCGACTTCGATGTCAGGGGGGACTCCGTAGCCTTCGATCACCCATTCGCCTTTGGCGTTGACGAATCCGAATTCGGGCACGAACACTGAGCCGCCGTCAATCAACGTCCCTCGATTGGAAATGCCGACCACGCCGCCCCATGAGCGTTTGCCGATGAGCGGGCCGAGTCCCGCTTCGCGGAACATGGCCGGAAAGATGTCGCCGTCCGATGCCGAATTCTCATTCAGCAGGCAGGCCATAGGGCCGACGAAGACCCCGTCGGGGTAAGGGTTCGCAAATTCGCTCGTGCGCGCGAACCCCGCGGCAAGCATTTTGCGGCGCAACCGCTCGATGAGCATCCTCGACACGTTGCCGCCGCCGTTGGCGCGGGCGTCGACGACTATCCCGCTCTTGTTGAGTTGCGGGTAATACCATTTGATGAACTCGCGGATGCCGTTCGCGCCCATGTCGGGGATGTGTATGTAACCGAGCTTGCCGCCGGAAAGCTTGTCCACCCTCGCCATATTCCCGGTCACCCAGTCCAGATAAAGCAGGTTCTGCTCGTCGGTCACGGGGCGGTACGAGATCACCCGCGCGCCTTCCGTCGTCGGGCGGCTGTTGACGGTCAATTGCACGGGCGCGTCGGCCTTATTGCGCAACAACCGGTACGGGTCGTCATCCGGCCTTAAATCCTCGCCGTTGATCGCCAACACGTAATCGCCCACCTTCACGTCAACGCCAACCTCGGTGAGCGGCGAGCGATAGATATCCTCTTCGTTCTGGCCCGCGAAAATCTTCGTGATCTGGTATCGGCCCGCTTCGCGATTGAGGCCGAAGCGCGCGCCCGGCAGGGCCACGCGCGGCCGCGGCGGAATGTTGAAATCTCCGCCCTCGATGTAGGCGTGTTGCACGGTCAACTCCGCGATCATCTCGCTGATGACGTAATTCAGGTCGGAGCGGTGCGCGACGTGTTTGAGCAGCGGCTCGTACTGTTTGCGCAGCGCCTCCCAGTCGTAACCATGCATGTTCGACACGTAGAAGAAGTCGCGGTAGCGCCGCCAGACTTCGCCGAAGATCTGCGCCCACTCCTCCGCCGGGACGCGGTCGACGAAAAGGTTCGCGGTCGAGACCGTCTTCTTCGACCTGTCGCCTTGCGGGTTGGCGTCCATCATGGTGAAGGCGGCCCCCTGTCTGAGG
>DATCXQ010000735.1:0-6854 GCA_036565725.1 Blastocatellia bacterium | reverse complement strand
CTGCCGGGAAGTGTGCGCACAAGCCGGGGCAGACACATAGGTCTGCCCCTACGTTGTTGCAATTAATTCTCAAAGACCATAAACGCCGGTCTAAGCTCAACCGTCGCTGCGGCGACGAAGAATAAATCCGTACAATGATCTGATACCCGCTCTAGCGGCCGGGCATCTGGGGCCGTCAACGGCCTGCGCCCCATCAGCAAGATACAGGCGAAGGCGATGGCTGAATTCTTCCACGTCTCGACCGATCTGTTCCTTGGCGTGTGAGCGTCATATTCGTTTCTTTTACGGCAGTTCGCGGACGCGGATGTTTTTAAATTCGATCGGCGAACCTTCCGATTCCAGACAGAGATAACCGGTCCTCGGGTCGGCGCCGTTTCCGCCCGAAACCTCCTCGCCGTTCACCCACAATCGCACTTCGCCGTTGATGGCCCGGACGTAATAGTGGTTCCATTCGCCGACCCCTCGGCTGAGATTCTTGCGAGGAAAGCTGCGCGAGCCGTTGGGAGAGAGAGGCGGGAACGGATTCAGCTTCGATTTGCCAACGGCGAAGATGTCGCCGTTGGTGGTGAACCAGTCGCCCTTCTTCCCCGCGCGCTTCTCGTACTGCTCGGCGAAGCCGTGGTCGAGCATCTGCACTTCAATGCCGTACTGCGGCAGCTCGCCGGGCTTTAACTCTTTGAGCGCCTCTTCCGGAGCCCACACGAAGACGCCGGAATTGCCCGCCGATTTTAAATGCCGCCATTCGACTACCATCTCGAAGTTGGTGAACGTCCGCCGCGTGCGCATCACTCCGATCGGCTGTCCGGAGCAGGTCAGCAGGTCGTTCTTCCATGTCCACGTATCCGTGTAGCTGTTGACATTGGTGAAATCGCCTTCCCCGAGCGCTCGCCAACCCGGTCCTTCGCCGTCAATGGAGGCCTTCGGCCTCGGCTCCTGGCCGCGGCCGGGGTGAAAATAGAGCGATAGCAGCAACAGGGCCCCTATCAAACTCAGGACTTGCGCGAAATATGTTCGTTTCATATATGACCCTCTTCCAGTTTCTTGCTCCGCTAAACCGTCACAGGTTTATTCGGGCGCCACGTGGGTTGAGACGGCGATTGATGAGTGTTAAAACTTCCGCTATGAATGATTCGCAAACCGGCGCCGCGCGCCATTCGGCATTGATCTATGGACTGGCCATGCTGGTCTCACTGATCGGTTTGGGAGACTCGATCTACCTGACGATTCAACATCTAACCGGGCGGAGCGTCCGGTGTTCGGTCACCACGGGTTGTTCCGCCGTGCTCAGCAGCAATTATGCGACTATCGCCGGCGTTCCCACCGCCGCGTTCGGCGCGCTGGCCTACTTTGCCGCCTTCAGTCTTGCGACGCTGGCCGTCTTCGGATACGAGCGCGCGCGAACCGCTCTTGCCATACTCGTCGCCCCGATGCTGGCCATGACGCTCTGGTTGCTGTATGTGCAGGCGTTCGTGCTTCGCGCTTATTGTGAATACTGCTTGCTGTCGGCCGGAATGACACTGACGCTCTCGGCTCTCGTCGCCGCGGCTAGGTTTCTTATGCCCGCCCCCGGAAAAATCGGGAATCGAGGATTGAGGATCGAGGATCGAGGGTAGAACTTCTGGTTTGATCGAAAGATTGGAAATCGAAGATGGAACGGATTATGCGATCCTCGATCCTCGATCTTCTCACGGATTGACGGACAACCTTCTATTAATCTCCTTGCGCAATCCTTCAGTTGAAAAATTGTCGCTGTGGATCAATTGGCCGTTAATAAAAACAGTCGGCGTGCCGTTAACTCCGAGCAGGGCGCCGCGCTGCATGTCATCCGATATGACGGTTACAACTTGAATCCCGTCTATGTCTCGCGTGAAGCGCGGGAGGTCCAGCCCTATCTTGCGCGCGAATTCGAGCACGATCGGACGGAAATCGCCCACCTCGCTCCACTCGGACTGTTTCTCGTAAAGCAGGTTGTGCATCTCCCAGAACTTCCCCTGAAGACCAGCCGCCGCGGCGGCGGAGGAGGCTTCGAGCGCGTGACTGTGAAGTTGAGGCAACGGGAAATGGTGAAAGGCGAACTGAATCCGATCGCCGTATTCGCCCTTCAAAGTTTTGATGATCGGGTGCAGAGCGCCGCAGGGCGGGCATTGATAATCGCCGTACTCATCGATTGTAACAACCCCTTTGGAGGTCGCGACCGAGTCGCCTGCCGGCGTCGGAGTCGTCGGAGATTGGGGCTGCGCCGAGCGGAACATCATATAGCCTCCACCGACGGCCGCCACCAGAACGGCTGCGATAATTACAAACGGCAAATAGCGTTTCATCCGGACTTGATCCTTTCTATTCATTAATAAGCTCAACCGAATATATAGTTAGGGGCAATCCCGTGGCGTTATCGAATTGCGCCGCCGCCTCGACCGCCGCCTCGGCGATCTTTTCGACGTCGTCGAAGCGGTCATACGAGCAGTGCAGCGCGCCCAGCGCGTAATCCGTACCCGACCCGAAGGCCCAGTATTTGTTGTATTCGTCCACCGAACGGAGGCCGTAGACGCCGAAAATCCCGTACGGGTTGGCGATGAGCACGTTCATGTGCGAGGTCTCGTAAGGCGCCTCCTTGTCGTCGCCCGGCGTCAGAAAGTAATCGGTCTTGAGGGCCTTGTGGAATTCGCGCCAGGTCTCGAAGATCTCATGCGCGCAGTCGAGTGAGAAATGCTCGCTACGCGAAAAGTAGCTTTCCATGACATGACGGTGCGTCGACGAGCCGGTGATGCCGATGTAGCTGTCGCCAACCTGAATGATCTTCGATTTGGCGGCCAGGTGTTCGGCGCTCAGTTTCGTGCTGCCCCAGCTGACCAGGGTGTCGGCCGCGATGCAGACGCGACCGTTCTTTTTAACAACGACCACTGTAGACATAGACTTTTCCCACGTTTTATCAAGCTTTTTCCAATGCGGCGTATTTCTCGATCATCTTCTTGTGACCATAGCCGGGGAAGTTTATCGTCAATTTGGCGTTCTCGTCTTCGCCCTCGCGTTTGACGATCAAACCTACGCCGTATTTCGCGTGACGTACGCGTGTCCCGACCTTCAATCCTGTTGGGCCTGTCGCGCCGCCCTCGTCGTCCGAGCCGCTGCGCGGCTCGAAATCGGCGGCCTTGATATTTCTGCCTTGCCGGGCGAAGAACTCCCTAACGCCGTCGGCGCTGTTGTAAGTCCGGCCTTGATAATTGCTCTCTTGCCTCGCCGCCCTCGCCGGAGACGGAGACGGTTCGCGGCCCTCGAAACCCGAAGCCTTGCCGGCGAAGCGCAGCCAGCTTCCGCCTTTCGACTGGTCTTCGATCAATTCCAGGGGGAACTCCATCAGGAAACGCGAAGCATCGGACGGCGTTTCGGCGCCGTAAACTCGGCGCTTCATTGCGTGCGTCAGGTAAAGATATTTCTCGGCGCGCGTGATGGCCACGTAGCAGAGCCTACGCTCCTCCTCAAGATCGTTCTGGCTCTCGTTCGCGCGCGAATGCGGGAAGAGGCCTTCTTCGAGGCCGGCGATGAAGACCAGCGGGAACTCCAACCCCTTCGCGGCGTGCATCGTCATAAGCGTGACCTGGGCCTCGGCCTTGTATTCATCGGTGTCCGAGACGAGCGCGGCGTGATCCAGGAAATCGCGCAGGGTTTCGCCGCGCTGCTCCGATTCGGCCGCCGCGTTGACCAACTCTTCCAGGTTGAGCAGCCGCCCTTCGGCCTCCTCGGTGTTTTCGTCTTTGAGCGCACGCTCGTATCCGCTGTCGATCACCGCCGCCTTGACGATCTCGGAGATCGGCTCGGCGGCGTCGCGCGTCCTTTCGGCGAGGCCGCCCGCGACATTGCGGAAAGATTTCAAAGCCGAGACGGCGCGCGCCGGCAGGAGGTTCTGTTCGACGATGATGTTGATCGTCTCCCAGTGAGAGACGCCGAAATCTCTGGCTCGGCGCTCGATGTCGTCGAGCGTGGTCTTGCCTATGCCGCGCGGGGGCGTATTGATCACTCGCATCAAGGCGATCGAATCGTTCGGGTTCAACGCGAGTTTCAGGTAAGCGATGATGTCTTTGACCTCGGCGCGCTCGTAAAAGCTGAAGCCCCCGACCAGGTTGTAGCGCAGTCCGGCGCGGCGACAGGACTCCTCAAACAACCGCGACTGGGCGTTGGTGCGATAGAGCACGGCCGCGCGGATTCCCGGCTCGCGGCGCAGATGCTCCTCGATCTTGCCGGCGACCCAGCGGGCCTCGGTCTCGCCGTCGACTAACTGCGCGTAGCGGATCTTCTCGCCTTCGGCGGCGTTCGCCCGGAGAACTTTGTCGAAGCGCTGGGTGTTGTTGGCGATCACCTTGTTGGCCGCGGCCAGAATGCGCCCGGTCGAACGGTAGTTGTCTTCGAGCTTGACGACCTTCGTGCCCGGAAAGTCGCGCTCGAAATTCAGGATGATGTTGAAATCGGAGCCTCGGAATGCATAAATGCTCTGCGACTCGTCGCCCACAACGCAGAAGCTGCGGTCTGCCCAGAAATCCTCCGGCCTGCGCGTGTGGAGCAGCGCGTGATCGCCCTCGACGATCAATCGCGCCAGCGAATACTGAATCCCGTTCGTGTCCTGAAACTCGTCGACCATCACGTGGCGGAAGCGGTTGTGGTAGTAGCGCCGAGCCTCTTCCGATTTGCGAAGCAACTGTACCGTGCGGATCAACAGGTCGTCGAAATCGAGCGCGTTCGAAGCCTCCAGCCGCTGCTCGTAAAGCGCGTAGACCCGCGCGATGGCCTGACGGCGCGGGTCGCCCATTTGATCGGCCTTCTCGGCGTAAGGCTCCGGATTTTCGCCGCGGTTCTTGGCTGCGCTGATCGCGCTCTGCGTCTGTCGCGGGGTCAATTGTTTGTCCTCGTAACCGCAATCTCGAATGCATTTGCGCAACAAACTCTGCTGGTCGTCGGTGTCGTAGATGGTGAACGACCGGCTGTAACCGCGTCCCAATTTTTCAATGTCGCGCCGCAGAATTCGTACGCAGAGCGAATGAAAGGTCGAAATCAGCGGCGAGGCGGAAGGCCGGTTTTCGCCGTAGTGACCGGCAAGCAGTTTTTCGACGCGCGCCTTCATCTCGCTGGCCGCCTTATTGGTGAACGTCACGGCCAGTATGTTTTCGGGCCGCGCGTTGTGAGCGGCGATCATGCGCGCGATGCGAAAGGTGATCACTCGGGTCTTGCCGCTGCCGGCGCCCGCCAAAATCAGGATTGGGCCTTCCTGAGTGGCGACAGCCTCGCGCTGTTGCGGGTTCAAACCGTCCAGATAATCGATTGAATTTGCGCTCATTGGAATTCTGAAAAGCGATCCGGTTAAGACTGCGCCAACATTAGTTACGGTACGGGGAGCGTGAGCGACCCGAGCATAGGCATATCGATCTATGCCCGGGTCGCTCACGCTCCCCGTACCGTACTGCCGTCCCAGGCCGACTAAAACCAATACTCTAAACGCCGCCCGCTAATTGCTCAAGTGGCGTCGCAACACTCTGCCACATGATTCTCCTGAGGCCTTTCGTGACCACTTTGCAGGCGATGGATGACGGAAGAGGCGTTTTCCATTTCCCATATTACATTCGGCGTTCGTCATCGGGTAAGGATCGATCTGCTAATGACGAACGCCGAATGTAATATGGGAAATGGAAAATCTATTTCGCCGGACGAAACACCCCGACCTCGTATGTGACGCCGAACGTGACGCCGCCGCTCTCGCTGCGGGGGTAGAGGCCCCTGATTCCGGCGATGTCCCAGGTCAGTCCGCCTGCGCGGATGCGGGCGCCGAGGCGGGCCGCCCCATCCGATTCAGTTCCGAGCGGAGCATTTTTGCGCGTGCTGTAGCGTCCGTTGACTTCGGCGCCCAGCGTCAAGCGGCTGTTGATCTCATAGATGGCCGCCAGACCGAAAAGCGCCACGTCGTTTTGCGTGAATGGGCTGATATTCCCTGAGGCGTCGATCGGCGATGAGAGGATGCCCAGACCGAGGTTGCCGATGATTCGGGCTTTGCCCAAGCTCTTGGCCACGAGCGCCGCCGCGAAGAAATTGGTCTGATTCAACCCGATGCCGCGCGATTGATTCGAATTCGGCAGTTCCACCCCGAAGCGGAAGCCGAGGCCCGGGGCGCGGTGGGTTTCGCCGCGCAATTTGATCTTAGTCGCCAGAAAAAAATCGCCGGTGTCGCGCGTCGAATTTGCACTGCTCAATTGCAAGGGGACCGCGCTCGAACGGAACAGCCGATTGACTCTGAGGAAGTTCTGGATCACTCCTCCGGCCTCGACCTCGACGTTTGACGCGAGGCCGAAAGTCAGTGACACGACGCCCAGCCGCGCCAGATCGCCGTTCAGACCGGAGACGGGGTAATCCTTGTCCTGCAAAAAATCGAAGCCGGCTTCAAATCGCACGGCGCCCGGTTTAACGGTCTGGACATCCTCGGTGACCAGGGGGCGCTGCTGCGCGAACGCCGAGAGACTTACTAAGGCTAATAAGACGATCGCGTACGCCATACGCCAGGCGCGATGTGTTTTATTCATCTTCTCCCCTCGATGGATACTCCATCCAAAGCCGTTAGGCTTGGATGGAGAGGAAATCGAGACCGTATGCGAATTGAAGGGCTTGACCCTTCGATGAGTATAAAGCGAACTCTTCTGGTATATCGCCCCCGATCAAAGGCACTCGTCCCGCAAGGGAGAGAAACAGTTTCTGATCCTTGAGAACCGGTGATAGGAGGTTGTGGTTGGAAAATATCGTCCACGTAAAATCTCCGAAGTTGTTCGAGAGTCGACTCTCGAATACCAGACGCTATCACTTCCGGGTATATCCCGGAG
>DATCXQ010000703.1:0-16710 GCA_036565725.1 Blastocatellia bacterium | reverse complement strand
GCGCGTAAGCAAGCGGCTGGCTTATAGGTCGGCCGCTTGCTTACGCGCGCGGTACTGTACCGGCGTCCAAATGATGTAGTTCACGGCTTTTGAGCCGTGTATGTTCTTTGAAAGAGCTATTCGGGGCTAGGCGCTCGAATGCAAAAAAATCTGCGACCCACAAACAAATCGGCGCCACCGAGGCATCTTCTATTATGGATGGGCAGTTTCATGGGCAAGTTTCATTAACAGAGATGGACCAGACCTGATCGAGTTGTTCAGCAGCAGTTCTTCGTTGCTCTGCTTGAAATAAGTTATCGATCTAATAGACATCCGCCTGGTAACGGTCTCATCCGGCTCGACGCCTTTCAAGTCCACGTGACGTGGTTGCCGTAACTTCGTGATTACCGCTTTCAGCTAAACGATCCGCTTCTGTTGTTGTCAGCTCGCGCCTTGTGAGTAATTACCGGCAGAGTTTGCGCCACGCACAGGAAGAGCGGCCAACGGCGCATGCCTTGCGCGCTGCGCCCCTGATAGCTCTCCAGCCCCTATTCTTTGACTTCGTCTCAGACCTTCAGGCAAGCGTAACTGCCTGGCCAACTCGACGGTCAATTCCGGGATCGTCCGCCTTTTTACACAGAGCATCGCGCCGACCAATACGTTGGCGCGATGTTGTGGCTTTGCCAGCAGTCTGTTGATAGAGGCGCGTGGCAAAGACATAACCGAGCCACATCAAGCGCCCAAAAACCGGGAACTACAGTTTCCAGGAGGAACATCAATGAAACGCATCTTCGCATACAGGTTGTCAAACCTCTCGTGTATTCTGTTAGCGGCCATTTCCTCTGTTCCGGTCTCTCTGCTTTATCTTGAAAAATGGAATCCGGCCGCCGCATTTCAGAGCGCCACATCGTCCTTAGTCTTTCTGCAGAATGGTAGGTTGGTCTACAACACGTACGCCAATCAGGGGGAAAGCAATTCGGTCAATACAATTCCTGACTTCTCCTTCTGCGGGTACAAGGGCGGTGGAGTGGCGATACCGTTCGTAGACGTCAAAAGAACGATCAGTCCCGTCTCGGGCGATAACACGCAGAACATTCAAAGCGCAATTGATTTCGTTTCCGGTCTTCCACTAGACGCGAACGGATTCAGAGGCGCGGTCTTCCTCAATGCGGGCACATACAACGTCAACAGCCCGATTTTCATCAGGACCAGCGGCGTTGTGCTTCGCGGGGCCGGACAGGGGACAAACGGCGCGATCATCAGGGCTACGGCCGCTCAATCGTATCGAGTGGTCAACGTCGGCGTGGATCCGGAGCCGAGCAGCGCCACGCCGGAAGTCGCCGGAACCAACAGGCCGATTACCACTTCTTACGTAGCCACTGGCGCGAGAAGCTTCAGTATCTCCTCGACGAGCGGTTATGCGGTCGGAGATAAAATTCTGGTCGTTCGCACGCCGAATCAAGCCTGGATTGACGCTTTGAATATGGCGCAGTTCGGGTGGACTCCTTCAGCATATGTGGTCAAGTATGAACGCAAGATCGCCGCGATCAGCGGGAACACCGTCACAATTGACGTACCTCTGGTCCAGACGATCACAACCAATTACGGCGGCGGCTACATCGCCAAGTACGCCACCGATCGGATCAACAACTGCGGCGTAGAGGACATCCGCTTCGATTCGGTTTTCTCCGGCCCCGAAGACGAGAATCACGCCGGAGACGCAGTCAGGCTCGCGTTTGTGGAAGACTCCTGGGTTCGCAACATCACGGCGGTTCATTTCCACCATGCCGCGGTGACGATCAGCAATTCCACAGTCAGATGCACAGTCCAGGATTCCGCTTGCAAGGACATGATCTCGATCGTTACCGGCGGCCGCAGATACCCGTTTCAAATCGAGGGCCAGGCCGCTTATAACCTGATCCAGCGGTGCTATACGGAAGACGCGCGCCACGACTTCGCGACCGGATCGAGAGTTCCCGGCCCGAACGTGTTTCTGGACAACTATGGGCGCGATTCTTTCACCGACTCCGGCCCGCATCATCGCTATGCGACCGGAGAGCTTTACGACAACGTCCTTTCGCGCGAATTGAAGGTGCGCAACCGCGGCGCTTCAGGCACGGGGCACGGGTGGTCGGGCGCGCAGCAGGTCTTCTGGAATTGCGAGACTCGGAGCACGAACAATCCCGGAAGCGACACAATCCACGTCGACAGCCCGCCGGGCGCGAGGAATCTCGGGATCGGCTGCGACGGCGCGAACCAACTGGGCGCCGGTTTCTATGAAGACTTCGGTACGCCCGTCACGCCGCGTAGCCTCTACCTGCAACAACTCAAAGACAGATTGGGTCAAGCCGCGGTGGACAACATAGCGGCGCCGCAACAACAGGCCGGGTCTGTCTGGACGACACTCTTCAACTGGGCCGGTGAAGGCCGATCGCCATTGGCGAATACCGGACCTCAACAACCCGGATGCGCCACGGCCACCTCGGGGGGAAGCTGGCAGAACCGATCATTCGCCAACCAGACAGGAACTTTCACGGCCGAGTTCGACGCTACGCCTTCGGCCTTTCCCATCAACAGTGTAGTCGGGCTTTCGCAGGGCGCGCAGACCGCTTATACGGGGATCGCGGCTATTGCGCGCTTCAATCCGGACGGCAATATTGATGCGCGAAATGGCGGAGTATTCGCTGCGGCGTCTACCATTTCATACTCGGCCAACGTCACATACCACTTCCGTCTGGTGGTGAACGCGCAGGCTCACACTTATTCGATCTTTGTGACGCCGGAGGGCGGATCGGAGCAGACGGTGGGCGCTAACTTCGCTTTCAGGACGGAACAAAATACGGTCACCGGTCTGAATAATTGGGCGACTTTTGTGAATGCCTCGTCGCCAGGCTCGACCACTGTTTGTGACTTCACGATCTCAGCCGGGCCAACGTGCGTGACGGCCACGGCAGGCGGAAGTTGGCAGAACCGTTCGTTCACATCTCAAAGCGGGACGTTCACGGCCGAATTCGACGCTACGCCGCTGGCCGCCCCGACGGACACCGTGGTCGGTCTTTCGCAGAACGCGCAGACAGCTTATTCAGGATTCGCCACACTTGCGCGTTTCAATCTGTCCGGCTCCATAGACGCGCGAAACGGAGGCGCCTACGCGGCGGCGTCAACCATCCCCTACTCGGCTAACGTGACATACCACTTCCGTCTCGTGGTGAACACGCCGGCCGGCGCCTACTCGATCTTCGTAAGGCCCGCCGGAGGCGCGGAGCTGACGGTCGGAACCAACTTCGCATTCAGGACCGAGCAGAATACAGTCGCCAGCCTGAACAACTGGGGAGCCTTTGTGAATACATCCGCGACAGGATCGTCGAGGGTGTGCAACTTCATGATCAACGGCGGATTGGCCGCCGTCCCGACGCGTCTCGAACGCAAATATGAAGGTAGGAATCACACCCGGTCATCTCTTCTTGCCCGCGCTTATCCGCGAATGAATCACGCACGAAAGCGATAACTAAAAAGGAGGTCCATAATGAAAAAGTCAACTAAGAAGAACTTCTCGTTAATCGGTTTTCTGTTAGTCGGAATAACAATCGCCGCTGGCCTATGGGCGCCAGGAGTAGGCGTGGGTAACGCGGCGGCGTCTGAAGCGCCACAGGTAGGATGCGCCACCGTGACTTCGGGCGGAGGATGGCAGAACTTCGCAATTTCCCCACAAACCGGTTCCTTCATGGCCGAATTCGACGCCACGCCGACTGCCTCGCCTATTGACAGCGTGGTCGGCCTGTCGCGAGGCGCGCAGACCGCATACGCCGGGTTCGCCACGCTGGCGCGGTTCAATCCTTCAGGAAATATAGACGCGCGAAACGGGGGAGCCTACGCGGCCACATCCACTATTCCCTATTCGGCGGGCGTCACATACCACTTCCGATTGGTGGTGAATGTTCCGGTCCACACTTACTCTATCTTCGTGAGGCCGGCGGGAGGCGCGGAGTCGACGGTCGGAACCAACTTCGCGTTCAGGACCGAGCAGAACACTGTGACCAGCCTGGATTGGTGGGGAACCGTTGTGAACGCCTCGACGCCGGGTTCGACGACCGTGTGCAACTTTACGATCACGGTCGATACAGAGCCTCCTCCGACACGCACGTTCCGCGTCTCTTCGCTCTCGGCGCTACAGTCGAGGATCAACTCGGCGCTTCCGGGAGATCTGATCATCCTCACGAACGGCATCTACACTTCAACCGCGACCATTAACATAGACAGGCAGGGAACTTCCCAAAACCCCATCACAATTGCGGCGGATACGATAGGCGGCGCCGAGATCAGAGGTTCCGCCAGCTTCAGTGTGAACAGTCCGGCCGCCTGGATAGTTATTCGGGGCTTCAGGTTGACCCATTCTATTGGGACGGTGCAGGCGCGCGCCGGCGCCAGCCACATCCGGCTCACCCGCAACGTTTTCCAACTCACAGGCGACGGGAGGTATCTGTTGGTCTCGGGCGATGATTGCGAGGTTGACCACAATACCTTTCAAAATAAGAGCACCGCGGGTCAAATGTTCTCGATCCACGGACCGGGCAGCAGCGGAATGGCGCAGCGCACGTGGGTCCATCACAACCTGTTCCAAAACTTCACCAGCATCGGCGCCAACGGCGGAGAGACGCTCCAGATCGGACTGAGCGGGAGAAGTCTGACCAACGCGCACACCCTGATCGAAAACAACCTGTTCGTAAATTGCAATGGCGAAAACGAGATGATCTCTAACAAATCCAGCGCCAACACCTATCGCTACAACACCTTTCGGGACAGCACGTCCGGCGAGTTGACGCTGCGCCATGGCAACGATTGCGTGGTCCACAGCAACTTCTTCCTCAACACTGCCGGGCTGCGCTTCTTCGGCGATGACCATCAGATTTACAGCAACTACTTCGAGGACTGCGATCCCGGCTTCCAGATCGGCAACGGCGACGGCGAGGTCGCCGATGGGGCTCCGCTGACGAGCCACGACCGGCCAGACCGGGTGAGGGTCTCGTTCAATACCTTGGTGAACAACAATCGCAGCGTCATCATGCCCGGCAGGACGAACGGTCTGGGCGCGACCGCCCTCGTCTTCGCCAACAACATCATTCAAAGCAACTCAGGCGTGATCCTAGATCTGGGCGGGCCGGCGCCGAACGCCAGGTTCGAGGGGAATATCGTCTTCGGGTCGGCGACCAACGGCGATATGCCGACGAGCGGCGCGCGACGAGTCAATCCCCTGCTCTCGCAGGATTCTTTCAGCATATTCAGGCTGCAATCAACAAGCCCGGCCATCAACACTGCGGTGGGGTCGTATCCTGAAGTCACCATTGATCTGGATGGGCATACGCGGTCCGGGACGAAGGACGTAGGGGCGGATGAATTCTCGACCGCGCCGGTCATTCGACGCCCGCTCACGACTGCGGACGTTGGGCCTAACGCTCCATAGAACTCATCAATTTGGCATGTTTCAAATGAAGCCAAAAATAGACGCCAGTTCGCAAGGCGCCGCAGAGGCGCGGAGAACGCCGAGGTTTCGCAGAGAAGAACCGGAAGATTTCTCTCTTCCTCTCTCTGCGTTTCCTCAGCGCTCTCTGCGTCTCTGCGGCGCCTTGCGAATTGTATTCATAATTTTCCTTGTTAGTTTGCCGGCTTTCGCATTCCAACATCGGCCTTTTGATGTCGCCGCATTCGATCGCGACCGGGTGTTGAAGGCTGCCAAGAGTTATCTGTCTGAGGCTCCGATCACGATCACGGCGTCGAGCAGCCCGCGCAGCGCCGGCGGCGCGCACGACTTTTTTTCAGAAGGCGATTATTGGTGGCCGGACCCGCAGAATCCCGACGGGCCGTACATTCAGCGCGACGGGATGACCAACCCGGACAACTTCACCGATCACCGCCGTTACTTGATGCGATTGAGCCTGCAAGTTCCGGCGCTCGTCGCGGCCTGGAAGCTGACCGGGAATGATCGCTATGCCGGGCATGCGGCAAAGCATCTGCGCGCGTGGTTCCTGGACGAAAAGACGCGAATGAACCCGCACTTGAAATTCGCGCAGGCGATCAAAGGGCGTGTGACCGGGCGCGGCATCGGCATCATCGACACGATCCATCTGGTCGAGGTCGCGCGCGCGATTGAAGCGCTTGAAGCTTCGGCCGCGTTGTCGAAGGCGGAACGCACGGGGATTAAGCAGTGGTTCGCCGATTACCTCGACTGGATGACGACGAGCCCTTACGGCATTGAGGAGCGTGAGGCGAAGAACAACCACGGCACATGCTGGGTGATGCAGGTGGCCGCATTCGCACGACTGACCGGCAACCAAGAGTTGCTCGGCTACTGTCGCGAGCGATTTAAAGCCCTCCTTATACCGAATCAGATGGCCGCCGACGGCAGCTTCCCGCAGGAGATGCGGCGCACGAAGCCCTACGGATACGCGCTCTTCAACCTGGATGCGATGGCGACGATCTGCCAGATTCTCTCGACTCCGCAAGAGAATCTCTGGACATTTGAACTCGCGGACGGGCGGGGGATGCGGAAGGCGATGGAATTCATGACGCCCTACATCCGAGACAAAAAGAGCTGGCCGCTCAGACCGGATGTTACGTATGACCAGGAATGGCCTATGCGCCATTGCAGCCTGCTATTTGCCGAGCGGGCGTTCGGCCGGCGCGACTACATGGAATTATGGAAGACGTTGAGGGCCGATTCGACGGTCGAAGAGGTGATTCGTAACTTCTTCGTCCGTCAGCCGGTGGTGTGGCTGTAGTAAGCAGCCGTAACAGTAAGAATTTCAGCCACGAATGAACACGAATGAACACGAATTGTGGCAAATGGCGAAAAACAAACAGGTCATCAAGATCAAGAAAGAGATTCGTGTTCATTCGTGTTCATTCGTGTTCATTCGTGGCTGAAATTCTTTAGTAGGAGAACAAAAGATGTCAGTGGTCGAATCAATAAAAAAAGCAATCATCGCAGCCCTCGGGTCGCTGGCGCTGAGCCTGCTGCTTAGCGGCGTTTCGCTCGGTCAGATCAAGTCGGGTGTGATTATCGGGACCGTGACTGACGCCAGTGGCGCAGTCGTTCCCGGGGCAAGAGTGGTCGTGATCAGTCAGGAGACCAACGTCACGACCTCGGCGGTTACAGACGAGACGGGAAACTTTACCGTTCCCTACCTCGCGCCGGGGAGGTACACGGTTCAAGTGGACAAGCCCGGCTCGGGTTTTGCGAAAACCAGCCGGACGAACGTCGAGGTCTCGACCGCCCAGACTGTAAAGGTTGACGTCGTTTTGCAGGCCGGCGCCACGACGGACACCGTAACCGTCACGTCCGACCCCGCTGCGCTGCAAACCAATAACGCGTCGGTGCAGGGGTCCGTGAACGAGCGGGCCGTCGCGTCGCTGCCGAACATTACCCACAACCCATTCGCATACGCCGCGCTGCAGGCGGGCGTCGTCCCGCGCGGGCTGTTCAACAACACCCAGAGCACGACCTCGTTCGGGGTAGGGATTGACGGACGCCGTCAGGCTTCGGCCATCGGCATCAACGGCGGCTCGGCCTTCTCCAACGACATCATCCTCGACGGCGTGAGCATTCAGGGTTCGGCCTGGAACGAAACCGCTGTGCTGCCCAACCAGGACGCGCTGCAGGAGGTGAAGACCATCACCAATAACTACTCGGCTGAATACGGCCGCGCGATGGGCGTCGTGATCTTCACCACGAAAGGCGGAAGCAACGACTATCACGGGTCGGCCTTTTACCGAAACAGGAATGAGGCCTTCAACGCCAACTCGTTTTCGAACAACGCCAACAACATTGAACGCGGGCCGTTCAAGTCTAACACCTTCGGCGGCACAGTCGGCGGACGGATCATCCGCGACAAGGCCTTCTTTTTCGTCAGCTATGAAGGGCTGCGCTTCCGCCGCGCTTACGACTACCTGCTGACCGTGCCGACCGAGGCCGAGCGGAGGGGGGACTTCAGCAACACTCTCGTCGACATCGGCGGCGGCCGCACTGCGCCGATCAAACTCTTCGACCCGTTCAACGCCGCGCGCCAAGGGACATCCAACGAGTTCCGGCGCGCGCAGTTCCCGACCTTCACCGACGCGCAAGGAGTGGTCAGAACCAGCCCGTTGCCCGCCGCAAGGCTCAACCAATTCGGACTGGCGCTGCTCAACTCCTACCCGCTGCCGAACCGCACGCCGGACGACGTTTTCAACCGTAACAACTTCTTCTTGCGCGACACGCAGAAGATCAGCAAGAACAACATCAATTCGCGTGTGGATTACACCTGGCGCAATCACAGCTTTTACGGGACCTACGGCTTTCAGAAAGCCAACATTCTGACGCCGCGTTCGTGGGGAGAGGACAACCCGTATTACAGCCGCAAGGAATTCGTCGGCAATCGGCAGCCGGACGATAACTATTACGTGGCGATCGGCGACACGGTGGCGCTCTCTTCCGCGCTGATCCTCGACGTGCGCCTGGGCGTCAACCGCATCAAGAGCGACAACGAGGCGGACGTCTTCGAGGATTACAGCTACGACCAGTTCGGCATTCCCAAAGAGATTCAAGCGCTCAACGCCATTCCGGGCGCGCCGCCGGCCTTCAGCCCTGGCGGGGTGGTCAGTCCGCTCAACCTCCCGACCTCGCTGCACAAGCGAGAGCGACAGACCAACACCGACCTCAACGGCAGCGTGACATGGACGCGAGGGCGCTGGACGCACAAGTTCGGCGGGACCTATCGCGTGCTGCTCTCGAACTACATCGATCCGGACGATTCGATGCAGATCCAGACTTCGGCCGATTTCACCCGGCTCAACGTCAACGCGGACGGAACCACCAACGGGCTGACGACGTCGGACCCCTCGTTCAACGGCCTGGGCCTCGCTTCGGTCGCGCTTGGCGCGGGGATCACTCGGGTGAGTCCCGGATTCGCAATCCGGCTGGCGCTGGCGCAGAAGTATTACGCCATATATAGCCAGAACGACTGGCGAGTGAACGAACGGCTGACACTCAACCTGGGGCTGCGTTGGGACGTGCAGCCCGGCCCGACCGAGCGCTACAACCGCCTCAGTTCCATTGACCTGAACTCGAAAGAGCCGCTGCTCGGCACGCCGGGCGCAATCATCTTCCCGGGCAATACCGTCTCGGGGCGCAACCTCTGGCAGACCGAGTACAAGAACTTCGGGCCGCGCCTGGGCGCGGCTTACCAGCTCACCAACTCGATTGTGATGCGCGGCGGATACGGCCTGACCTACGTGCCGTCCAACACCGGCTTCAATGACGGGCCGGGCTTCTACGCCGCCGGGCCGTTCACGCCTTCGGCGCCTTCACAGGTTCCGCAAAGCGCATACGGGCCGACGCCTTCCGGAGTCGTCATTGCCCCGTTCAACAGCCTGGCGGTGAATACGATCGTTCAACCGTTCGGCCCGAACCCGCAAGACCCGCGCCTCTACGGCGGCGCGCGGCGCTTCCCCTACAATTACAAGAACGGATACGTACAGCAGTGGAATTTTTTCGTGGAGCAGAAGCTGGGCGCTAACTGGATCGCGTCGGCGGGCTACGTCGGCTCGAAGGGGAGTCGTTTGCAGATAGTCTTTGTCCCGATCAACAGCGCGCAATTGGTTGACCCACAGTTGCTGGACTCGTGGCGGAACACGTACATAGCGAGCAACGGAGCGGTGAACCCCGCCGCTCAGCAGATCTGCAATCCTTTTCAAACGTCACAAACATGCGTATCCAGAGCTGACGGCACATTCGGTTCTGCCAGCGGGCCGCTGATCCAGTATGGCGCGGGCAACATCCGTAACCGATCGATCAGCCGGCTGGACGCGGCGTTTCCCTTCCCTCTGCAAGGCGACAATATCCACCTCTCGTCGGGAATTTCAGATTACAACGCGTTGCAGTTGCAGTTGACGCGCCAGTTCGCGGGCGGCTTGCAGATGACCGCCCACTACACATGGTCGAAGCAGTTGGCGACGACTCGCTACAACGCGCAGACCAACCAGGGCTATGCGGACGGCGGCGAGCTTAACTATTTCTCCAACCTGCGCCCAGACCTTCAACGTCTCAACCGCAAGCTCACCACCAATGACATCCCGCACCGCGTGGCGGTCAACTGGGTCTACGACCTGCCGTTCGGGAAAGGCAGCCGGTTCGATCTGAAACAACCAGTGGTGAACGCTATTGTCGGCGGCTGGCGCGCCGCCGGGTCGTTCACGGCCCAGGGCGGATTCGTCTTCCCGCTCGCGAACGGCGGCACAAACTCGATCAACGGCCTGCCGGATCGCGCGCTGGGAGTTCCCCTTGAAGTACCGAAGGAGTTACAGCGCTGGTATGACGGAAAAACGCAGGTGACGCTGCCCAGCGGGCGCGTGATAACACCTTGCCGAGGCTGCTTCCTGAAGTACAACGTTGACGCCTTTGCCGGACGTGTCGTGACCGGGCCGAACGGTAAAGTAATTCCCGACATCTTCTGGTATGGGACGGCGGCGGCCACTTACGACGAGATGCGCAGCAACGCCATCTGGAATACTAACCTGGCGCTGGAGAGAACCTTCAAGGTGAAGGAGCGATATTCCATCAACTTCGCGGCGCAGGCGACCAACCTGTTTAACAACGCCCAGTTCAGGCCGGGGATTAACACCACCTTCGGGGCAACGATACTGTCGCCAACCGGCCAGTTGCTGGATACGCCGCAGAATTCGACAAGTACGTGGGGCGCATATACGCAGAACACCTACGACGCGCGGCAAATCGAGATGATCCTGAAGATCAGATTCTGAAATGAACGCGCGCTTTGAGTACCGCATTATGGCCTTTGAGAAATAAATGTATCAACGCGTCTCAACGTAGGGGCAGACCTATGTGTCTGCCCTGGCATAGGGAGTGCGCGCACAAACCGGGGCAGACACGCGGGTCTGCCCCTACGCGGTTGTTACATTTTTTTTCAGAGACCATTAGACGGTACTCAAAGCGATTTTCTGAGGAGCCTTTATGTGGCGTTGCGACGCCCAGAAACAATGAAAATCGCGGCGCGAGGGTAAGGCAAACTGGCAGTTTGCCCCGACTTGATCCTTCGTGAAATCCAGGCAAACTGCCAGTTTGCCCTACCTTTTTCTGAAGAGGCGCTATGCAATGAAGAATCTACGACAAATACTGAAGCCCGGGTTTACGCTGCTCGGATTGATCGCGAGCGCGCTGATTGTCTCCGTCCAGGCGGCCGACTTCCCGGAGTTGGGCGTCGTCCCGCGCAACGGGGGTTTCCGGATGGAGGGATATTGGGTGTGGTGCGGCTCGGTGATCAAAGGCGACGACGGACGCTATCACATGTTCGCCTCGCGATGGCCGAAGGACATTACGTTCCATCCGGGGTGGATGACCAACTCGGAGATTGTTCGCGCGGTCGCCGACCGTCCGGAAGGCCCATACGCCTTTCAGCAGGTCGTGCTGCCGGCGCGCGGGGCGGAATACTGGGACGGCCGGTCCACGCACAACCCTTCCATCACTCGCCACGGCGACACATACATCCTGTTCTACATGGGCAGCACACACCCGTTCGATGATCCGCCGCGCGGCGTTCCGTTCGCGCTTACTGATCCGCGCTGTATCGTCGCGCGATCGAACAAACGCATCGGCGTCGCCACGGCCAAGCGTCTCGAAGGGCCGTGGACGCGCTACGACCGCCCCATCCTGGAGACGAAGCCGGGAACCTTCTATAGCTTCCTCACTTCGAACCCGGCCCCTGTCGTGCATGACGACGGTTCGGTGTTGTTGATGTTCAAATCGCGCCGGTACGAAGGCGAGAAGTACGGTCAGATGACGCTGGGCGTCGCCCGCGCGAAACATTATCTTGGTCCGTACGAGGTGGTCGGCAAGGAGCCGGTCTTCTCCGCCAACAAGTTCGGCGAGGTCGAGGACCCATTTGTCTGGAAGTCCGCGGAAGGCTACGAGATGATCGCCAAGGACATGACGGGCAAGATCGTGGGCGAGAAACACGCGGGAGTCCACGCCCGCTCGAAAGACGGACTGCATTGGGAGTTGGCGATACGCCCCAAAGCCTGGACCCGCGCGCTCCGTTGGGACGACGGGACGACGCAAGTCATGGGACAGCTCGAACGCCCGTTCCTGTTGATCGAAAACGGCCGCCCGACATATCTCTTCGCGGCGACCGGAGACGGCCCGGGCGGCTTCGCGAATATGACCCAGTCCTTCAATGTCGCGATTCCATTGGTTAATCACTGAATGACAAACGCAAAAATCACACGTCGTGAAATCATCAACCTCGCGCTGGCTTCGCCGTTGCTCGCGGCAATGCCTGAGGCCGGTCGGGCGCAGGCGGGGAAAACGAAAAGCCTCGACCGGCAGTCTTTCGTCGACGCGCCGAGCGCGGTCACGCCGGTCGGCGCCGGCGAAATCAAACAAGTCGAATTGGTCAGGCAATGGCGCGGGCCTCTCTGCCGCGCGCGTTTGATCAATCGCGGCAAAACGCCGGCGCGCATAAAAGAGGTCACGCTCTTCGAACTTAAGCTCGATCTGCCGCCGGAGACCACACTTTACGGCGAAGGCTTTCAGATGTTGAGCCAGACGGGCGGCGAGGCCGGGCGGCCGGTTGATCTGGGCAATTACACCGACGCCAAACACTACAAGATGCCGCAGCCGGAAGGCGCGCGCGTCTTCTACGGCTTGATGACGATGGCTCCGCCCGATGGCGACAACCTGCTGCTTGCCTTCACTTCGTGCCGCCGCTTCGCGGGTCAGTTCTATTTGCGCCCGAAATCGTTGCAAGTGGTCGTTGATACTGAAGGTTTGGAATTGAAACCGGGCGAGAGCTGGGTATTGGAAGAGTTCATTTTCCGTTCGGGCCCGGATCGCGCGAAGTTGCTGGATGAACTGGCCCGGGCGTTGAACGCCAATCATGCCCCGCTCCGGTTCAAAACGCCGCCGACGGGCTGGTGTTCGTGGTATTGCTTCGGGCCGCGCGTGACTGCGCAGCAGGTGCGCGACAACCTTGACTTCATCGCCAAGAACGCGCCTGGGCTGAAGTACATTCAGATCGACGACGGTTATCAACCGGCTATGGGCGACTGGCTGGAGACGGGCGCGGCCTTCGGAGGCAATATACAAGGCGTGTTGAAAGAGATTCGCGAGCGCGGCTTCGAACCTGCGATCTGGGTCGCGCCGTTCATCGCCGAAGAGAAGTCACATCTGTTCGAGCAACACCCCGACTGGTTCATCAAGGACGCCGAGGGCAAGCCCTTGCGCTCCGATAAAGTCACTTTCGGCGGCTGGCGTCGCGGCCCCTGGTACGCGCTCGACGGCTCCCACCCGGAAGCGCAGAAACACCTCGAAACGGTCTTTCGCACAATGCGGCGCGAATGGGGCTGCACGTACTTCAAGCTCGACGCAAACTTCTGGGGCGCGATGCACGGCGGGCGTTTTCACAATCCGCGCGCGACGCGCATTGAAGCCTACCGGCGCGGGATGCAGGCGATTCTCCGTGGCTCGGGCGACGGTTTCATACTCGGCTGCAACCACCCGATCTGGCCGTCGCTCGGTTTAATCCATGGGTCGCGCAGTTCGAACGACATCAAGCGCTCCTGGGATCGCATCGCCAGCACAGGGAAGCAGAATCTCTACCGCAATTGGCAGAACGGGCGATTGTGGTGGAACGACCCCGACGCGATTGTGGTGATGGGCGACCTGCCGCTGACGGAATTTCAATTTCACGCCACGGTCATTTACGCCAGCGGCGGGATGCTGCTCTCAGGCGACGACCTGACCGGGATTGCGCCGGACCGTCTGGCGATGCTCAAGAAGCTGCTGCCGCCGACGGGCCGAGCCGCCGAGTTCGCCGACGATTCATTGCGCGTCGGCGTCGTCAACATGCCGGGCGCGCGGATGGTCTGCGTCTTCAACTGGGAAGACAACCCGCAAACTATTTCAATCCCACTGCCGCGTCCGAGCCGCGTCACCAATTTCTGGAGCGGCGAAGACCTGGGCCGGCGCGAAGGCAGTTTGGAAATCAAAGATCTGCCGCCGCGTTCGGCCAGGCTGCTCGTCTGCAAATGAAGAGTTCGTAGTACCGCCTTTAGGCGGAAGGGTCGTCTCCTGATCCCTTCCGCCTAAAGGCGGTACTACGAACAGCAGGAGGCGAAATGTCATTATCCCGACTGATTATCAGGATTGCCGTTTTTACGTTTGCCTGCCACGCGCTGTCGTTCGCGCAGCGACTCCCGCGTGAAGAGTGGGGCGCGCCGGCCGTCGTCGTGTCGCGCGCTGAAGGTAAATGGGTCATCGCGGGCAGGAAGAACAAGGTCACGCTCAACGAATCCGACTTTGCGCTCAGTGTTCAGGCGGGCCCGGCCAACTGGGCGATGGTCCCCTCGTCGGCAAAAGACATGCTGGTCAGGTCGCGAGGCGAAGAGTTTTACCTGCGGATGGCCGACGCGCGGAAGATCGAGATCGAGCCTTACGACACGGGATTCAAGACCGGCGTCAAGATCAGTCTCGGCGAGTGGCGCCACAACGGTTTGCTCAACAAAGGCGCGGAGCTCGATCTGCGGCTCTTCCTGACGGTCTGTCTCGAAGGCAGGGACGAAGAATTGGTCTTCGACGTCGCCGCGAACGAGCGCGAAGCGGTCCTGAGACAACTCGATTGGCCCACGGCGCTCGACGCGCGCGAGGTAGATCATACGCTGCTCAGCAACGGCCGCGGCAATCTGCTGCCGCGTAACTGGCCCAAGGAGTTTCACCCGATACGCACAATCACGCCGGAAGGTAAAGTGGCGCCGACCGACAAGAGCGTCGTTCAGAGCAACGTCATCGAGTCGTGGTCGATGTCCTGGTGGGGATTTCAGAAGGGGCGCGCGGCGATGATGGTGATCGTCGAAACGCCCAACGACGCCGCCTACCAGTTTAACCATCCCGCAGGCGGGCCGACTGTGATCGGCCCTCGATGGCGCGCGACGCTCGGGCGGTTCGGCTACCCGCGAACGGCGCGGATGTGTTTCGTGGCCGACGGCAATTACGTTGATCTGGCCAAACGGTATCGCCGCTACGCGATGGACACGGGACTGTTCGTTTCGCTCAGGGAGAAGATCGCGCGTACGCCGGCGGTCAAAGATTTGATCGGGACTCCGCTCACGCGGCTGAGTATCCTCAGAAATCTGAAGCCTGACAGCTCGCGCTACGATCAAAAGAATCCGGAGAAAAACTACAGCCTGACGACATTCGACGAGCGCGCGCGTCAACTGCGCGAACTGAAAGCGAAAGGCGTCGAGCGATTGCACGTCGTGCTTACCGGCTGGCCGCATCTCGGCTACGACCGGCAGCACCCCGATGAATTGCCGCCGCCGCCGCAAGCCGGCGGGTGGGAAGGGATGAAACGGCTGGCCGACGCGTGCCGCGAGATCGGCTACATCTTCACGCTCCACGATCAGTATCGCGATTACTACGTTGACGCGCCGTCTTACGACCCGCAGTTCGCCATTCACGAAGAGGACGCGAGTAGCGCGCCGCAGGCTTTTCCCGGCACGCGTTTCGGCGATTCGAAGGAAGGCAACATACCGTTCATGCGCCACTGGGACGGCGGGACGCAGACCTTTCTCAACTCGCGCTTCATGCTAGGGCATTTGATCAAAAACTACCGGCTGCTGTTCGAGCGCGGCATCAAACCACAGGGGAGCTATCTGGACGTTTTCGGCTATGTTCCGCCGGACGAGGATTTTAATCCCGAACACCCGGTGACGCGCGCTGACGCGATCAACGCGCGGGCGCTCTGTTACAACTGGACGCGCAACAACCTGGGTATAGTGGGCACTGAGGCCGCGTGCGATTGGACGGTTCCCTACGCGGACATCTCCTCCCCACTGGGGCCGGCCAAGTGCGTGACCGCGCCGCTCTTCAATCTGGTCTATCATGACGCTATCATCACGCCGTACCGGACAGGCGACATGCAGAACATCCTTTACGGCCTGTTGAACGGCGGCCTACCGCAAGTGGGCGACCTCAAGGCCGACTTGGAGAAGAACCTGACATTGATCCGGCAGATGGCGTCGCTGCACGAGAGACTGGCCTTGATCGAGATGATCAAGCACGAGTTCCTGGATAAAAATTATCGCAAGGAGCGGACGACTTTTGCGGACGGAACTACAGTGACTGTCGATTGGGACGCCAATACATTTGAGATCAACCCCGAACTGAAGTCTCCGAGGTGAGCGTCTACGAACGCTTTATAGCGGTTTTCAAATGTATGAAGACAGTTAGCCACAGAGATCACAGAGAAATCATTATGTCCTCTGTGCCCTCTGTGCGCTCTGTGGCAATTCATTTACATGAAAACCGCTTTAAGAGGAAAGCGACGCGCAACCAGGGGATTCGCAGGAGAATGAAAAGATGGATTCCGGAGTTTTCTACACCACCCTCGACAGCCCTGTCGGCGCATTGTTTCTCACGTCGAATGGAGAGGCGATCACCGAGTTGTTTATGGAGAAGCATAAAGGCGGGCCGAAGCCAATCGGCGATTGGCGGCGCGACGACGGTCTGTTCCGCGACGCCGCCGATCAATTGCGGGCATATTTCGCGGGTGAATTGACCGAGTTCGAGTTGCCCATCGCGACAGGCGGCGCGCCTTTCCAGCAACGCGTATGGGCCGAACTGCAAAAGATTCCCTACGGCTCGACGATCAGCTATGGCGAACTTGCCCGGCGATTAGGCAATCC
>DATCXQ010000702.1:0-8392 GCA_036565725.1 Blastocatellia bacterium | reverse complement strand
TTGTGGCGGCCGCTGAGCCGCGATCTAAAGCGGCATCTCATCCCTGTCGGAGCCGGCATCCTGATCTCACTTTTGGCCCAGCTGGCCTTACCATTCATCAGCGCGGCGGTGATCGACATCGGAGTCGCTGACCGCAACTTTAGCATCGTATTGATCTTCATCCTCGCCCAGTTGGCGCTGTTATTCAGCAGGCTGGGTGTCAAGCTGCTTCAGGAATGGATGTTGGCTTACATCGGGATCCGGATCGATATGAAACTGGTTGCGCAGTTCCTTACAAAACTGACCCGACTGCCGATGTCATTCTTTGACGGAAAGTTGATCGGCGATCTGATACAGCGGATCAACGATCATAAGTCATTGCAGCAGTTTCTGACCCAAAGTCTGTGGCAAGTGCTGTCGGCCTTGCTTTCGCTGATGGTTTTCGGAACAGCGCTGGCGATCTTCAAGCCGATTCTATTCGGACAGTTTGCGGCAGGCGCCGCGCTTTACATCACTTTTATGGCGCTCTTTATGAAGAATCAGCGCCTGCTCAACCACAAGGCCTTTCACCTGTCTGCCCAGAGACACGGCTTGATTGTCGAGTTTCTCTCGGGCATGCAGGAGATCAAGTTGAACAACGCGGAACAGCAGCGGCGGTGGCAGTGGGAGGTGGCGCAGCATGCCATCGGGAAAGTGCAGATCAAGGCGCAACTGCTCAATTATCTGCAGTCCAGCGGCTGCCAGGCCATCATCGAGATCAATAATCTGATTCTGACGTTGCTCGTCGTCAGAGAAGTGATCAACGGTCAGAGCTCGCTCGGCGCTATGGTGGCCGTTCAGTACATCATCGGACAACTTTCCTGGCCTCTGAATCAGATCGCGGCGCTTCTGCACCAGAGTCATGACGCCGCCCTCAGCTACACGCGGGCCAGAGAGGTTCATCAGATTCAAAACGAAGAACGTCCCGCCGCGCAGGTAAGCCCGGATGAGTGCGCCGACATCGAGCTCAGAAACGTTTCATTCAGTTACGGAGGCGGTAGCCGAAATTCGCTTTTTCGCAATCTGAATCTGACTATCCCGCGCGGAAAAACGACAGCGATCGTCGGCAGGAGCGGAAGCGGCAAGACCACATTGCTGAAACTGCTGCTGAAATTTTACGAAGTCAGCGGCGGGGAGATAAATCTGGGCGGGGTGAATTTCAACCGATTGTCTCATCACCGATGGCGTGAGTTATGCGGGGTTGTCATGCAAGACGGCTACATATTCTCCGATACTATTCTGAGCAATATCGCTGTGGCCGACGAAGATCCAAACACGGAGCGGGTTGCGGAAGTTGCGCGCGCGGCGCAGATAGCTTCGTTCATCGAGTCGCTGCCGCTGGGTTACGAGACGCGCATCGGCCGTGACGGGGTCGGTATCAGCCGCGGTCAGGCGCAGCGAATACTGATCGCCCGCGCCTTATACAAGGATCCGAAATACATTTTCTTTGACGAAGCGACCAGCGCTCTGGATGCGGAGACGGAGAGCGTCATTGTGGATCAGTTGCGCGAGATCATGAGCGGGAAGACCGCTGTCGTGATCGCGCACCGCATGAGTACCGTCAGGCATGCGGATCAGATCATTCTGTTGGATCACGGCGAAATCGTTGAGGTGGGCACGCATGAGGAACTGGTAGCCTGCCGTGGCGGATACTTTAACCTGGTCAGAAATCAGCTTGAGCTTGGAGAATAATTTTTGCTGAAGAGGCCAAAATTCATGAGAACGGATCAACCTCAGAGCGGCGCCGGATTGGAAGGAGCGCGTCAGTTGGGGAGAGAGCGGCGTCCTCGTATGAAGGACTCACTGCTAGCCGAGAACCCTCCCTGGATGCTGGGGGCGGCGATCCTGCTGATCGCCGCGCTTCTGGTAATGGCCGCGGTGGCGGCTCGAAACATTGAATACCAGGAGACGATTCCCGTCTCTTTAGTCTTGAGAGCGGATGAAATATCCGGCTCTGCGTATGGAGAAGGTCTGCTGTCACAGTCACAGGCCGCTAAGGTCAAGCCGGACCAACCGATATTCATGGAACTGGCGTCGCCGTCAAGCGCCGACAACATACTGATCGAAGGCCAGGTCAGTCAGGTCACGATGACGTGTCAAGATTCGCTGTATCAGGTCCGCGTCAAATTGCCTGCGAACTTCAATTCTGATCAGGAAAATACTCGAATCTTGCGCCAGGAAGCGCGGGTACAAGGAAGAATCATTACCTGGAGGGGAAAACTGTTTCGCCGGATGTTTACGCTCTTCAGCAACCTATGATCCTCTTCAGTACCGTATTACAGCAGTTTTCACATGGATGAATAGCCACCGCAGCACACAGAGCACACAGAGAAATCATTAAATCCCCTCTGTGCCCTCTGTGTGCTCTGTGTGCTGCGGTGGCTAACCGTCTTCATACATCTGAAAATCGGTATAAGTAGCGTAAAGGAATCGACCAATGCTCTTGAACGATTTGCGCTTTGGAATACGCCTTCTTTATAAAGACCCCGGGTTTACATTCGCGGCAGTCATTACCCTGGCAATGGGCATGGCCATGACCGCGACCATGTTCACGGTTATTTACGGCGTATTATTACGCCCGCTGCCTTTTCCCGATGCTGAGCGGATAGTTCGGATCGGCCAGCCGAATATTTCGGGTATTCATCCGGGGCCGGCTTCATTGCCCGACATTCGAGACTGGCGCGCGCAGAATTCATCTTTCCGCGATCTGGCCTGGTGGGAACGGTCGACCAACAACCTCGAAATCCAGGGAAGTGTGAAATCCGTCGTCAGTATCGGCTGCAGCGTGAATCTTTTTTCGGTTTTACAGGTAGAGCCGATTCTCGGTCGAAGTTTTTACCCCCATGAAGAGCGCCTGGCAGAGCCGGGCGTCGTTATTCTCAGCGCCTCCGTCTGGAAGAGCCTGTTTTCATCGAATCCGCAGGTGGTCAACACTCGCGTCGAGTTGGGAGGGAGACCGTACACGGTGATCGGAGTGATGCCGGATGGATTGACATTCCCGCTCACCGAAGACGAACCCGTCGTCTGGAGGCCGGTTCAGCTCAAGAAAGAATGGGAAGACCGCGACACCGCCATGCTACAAGTCATTGGACGACTGAAGAACGAGATTTCATCCAAGGCGGCCCAGGCGGATCTGGCATTGATTGAGAGTCGGGCTCCGGGCCGTGAAGGAAAGTCGCGGGCGCTGGTTGAGAATTATCGCCGATCGGTGACCGGTGATGTGCGGATGGCATTGCTTTCGCTGGAAGCTGCGGTATTGGCCGTCTGGTTGATCGCCTGCATTAATGTGATCAGCCTGCTTATCGCTCGCGCCATCAATCGCCGTCATGAAATGGCGGTCCGCCACGCCATGGGCGCAAGCCAATGGCGCCTGCTAAGACAGTTATTTGCCGAGACCATGGCGTTGGCAGGGCTGGCGGGAGTAGTAGGGCTATTCATGGCCTGGGGAGCCACCCAGCTCATTCGCCCTTACCTTGAGGCCAAGCTGCCTTTTGCGCATGCTATTAAGATGGAGTTTCCGACCGTCGCCGTCGTCTTATTATTATCAATAATCTCCATACTGCTTTTTGCTATCTGGCCCGCGCTACAAGCCTTCAGAACGGCGCCGCGCGAGGCGTTGAATGACAGAGCGTCCGGCGCCGGGACCGGCCGTTACCATCGGCGAGTGCGAGACGGCCTGGTGATTTGCGAGGTTGCGCTCTCCCTCGCGCTCTTGTTGGATGCAGGACTGCTTCTTCGCACCTTCGATAATGCGCGCAAGACTCCGCTTGGGTTTGTTCCTCAGAACCTGATCGTTGTTGAGTTACCGCTCTTTCAGTCAGGAGGCGCTGGGAAGGATATCGTCCAGTCAGTCTACGATCCGTTATTGCATGAGCTTCAGAACCAGCCGGGAGTTCAAAGCGCCGCGATCTCAACAGTTCTGCCGTTGAATCCGGCTTCGACGATCAAAATGCCGGCGCAAATCTTAGGGCGGGAGAACTCGCCGGACCAGAAGCCGGTGGCTGAGCTGCGGCTTGTCAGTCCTGAGCTTTATCGCACCCTGGGGATTCGCCTGCTGAAGGGAAGGCTTCCATCCGACACTGATACTGCGTCAACGCCATGGGCGGTGATCGTCAATCAGGCCTTCGTGCGCAAATTTCTCTCCGGCGAAGAGCCGCTGGGGAAGCATATCTGGACGGCCAGCAGCGGGCGACATCAATTCTCGCCCATTGTCGGGGTCGTTGAGAATACGCGCCAGAAGTCCCTTGGTGATGACATCGAGCCTGAAGTTCACATCTCTTACCGGCAGCTCACGCCTGATGATGATTTTTCGGCAGTGCTTGGTTTCTTCATGCAGATCGCCGTCCGCACCCAAGGCGAACCGTCAGTGGTGATCCCGGGAGTGAGGAAGAGTTTACAGAAGATCAGTCCGGAAGGCGGGTTCAGCGTCACGACCATGGAAGCGGAATTGGATAAATCGCTTGGGGGGCGGATGCTGGTCGCCCGATTGATCTGGGTTTTCGCCGGGGCGGCGCTGCTGATGGCGGTAATCGGTTTGTACGGATCGCTGTCATATCACGTCAACAGGTCGGTCAGGGATATAGCGGTCCGTCTGGCTCTAGGCGCAAGCCGCTCGGGGGTTGTGATGCTGGTGATTCGCCATGCGATGCTGGTGCTCGGAATCGGAATAGGCGCCGGGCTCATCATCTGGGAACAGACCGCCAGTCTGCTGCAACGTTACCTTTACGGCGTAAAACAGCATGACCTGCCGACCATCCTCTCGGTAACTGCGATCCTGTTTCTTTCGGGATTGCTCGCCAGCTATATACCTGCGCGCCGCGCTTCGACGGTCGATCCGATGAAACATTTGCGGCGTCTCTAGGAGAATCGATCAATTTTTAGAAATGGAGCCTTATTATGATGACTATTGACCGTTCTTTGATTGCCGCGTTACCTAAGTTCCTGACCTGGACGGCGGGAATGGATCTTTTACAGACGGCCTGCAAAATTTATGTGCACTGGTCATACGATCGGCTGCGAACCTGGTCGGAGTTCGCCAATACGAACCTGTTTGATGTCGTTCGCACTCTCCCAAAGCAAAATCAACAGCGCCTACTGCTCGCGCCGAGATCATTCAATCTGCTGCTATCGTCATCGGAACCTGGTCCGGAAGAGGTTGATAAGTTGAAGAAGCTTGTCGGGATGGAGCAGCATTTGTGCCGTCAGAGCTCCGAATATCAGCGCGACGACTGGTCGGCGCTCGGAGATTATTACCTGCCGTCGGACATGGGGACCGGCGACCGATTGGATGACGGCTTGTTGACCGCCTGGAGTCCGCGGCAATCCTTCAATGCCCCGGCGCTGGGGCATATTGTTCTGGACGCTTACAGCCCTTATCCAGACAATCCATATCCGGCTAATGTCGGAGAAGTGACCACGATCACGACGGAAGAGATTGCGATCGCCAGGAAACGCCTGGAGCAGAGTCTCAGCTATATCCGCTCGGTAAGCCTTGTCGCCGGCTCAACCATTAATGAATCCGTTCAAGTAGTTACCCTGGCTCGCGCTCCGAACTCTCCGGAAGTCACCATAGCCCTGTCCATGAGGTCAATGATTGGCAGGGTAGGCATGCTCAACCTGCGTTCAGACAGATGGACTGTTTATAAAACTTCGAATTCGCTGGTTCACGAAGCCATTCACTCATTGATTTATAAGCTGGAACTGGCCTGCGATCTGTACACTGATGATGCCGGGGCGTGGCGGATCGAAGCGGTTTCTCCCTGGACTGGCAGAACTCTCTTAGTGCACTCGTTTGTACATGCATGCTTTGTCTGGTTTGGTTTGTGGAAATTCTGGAGCCTGGCCGATGGCGCCGATCCGTCAGTTCGCAAATTCAGGGAGAAAGCGCGTTGCGGATTCCTGCCAGGTTCGCCTCTGACGGGTATCAGCGAGGAAGCCTTTGAATGTATTCAGCCCGACGTGCGCCTCGCCATCGAAGAGATGCGCCAGCAGGTGATCGCCCAGGACGAGTAGCAAGAGGAAGATAGAGAATGCGATTGAAACATACTGTAAATGGAGAATCAGTCATGACAAAAGGCAAAGACATTGCCCGACTGTTACTGCGGGCAAGCTGCGCGCTGGCGCTGGCCTGTTCCGTCTTCATGATCGCGGCGCGGGCGCAAAATCCCGAGCGCATAACATCGGTTGAGGGCGTCACCGAGTACCGTCTGCCCAACGGCCTGCGCGCCTTGCTCTTTCCCGACCCGACGAAACAAACGATCACCGTCAACGTGACCTACCTGGTCGGCTCGCGTCACGAAAATTACGGCGAGACCGGGATGGCGCACCTGCTCGAACACCTGGTGTTCAAGGGGACGCCGAAGCATCCGAACATCCCTCAGGAGTTGACCGAGCGCGGGACGCGCCCGAACGGGACGACCTCGTCTGACTACACCAACTACTTTGAGACCTTCGCCGCCACCGAAGATAACCTCCGCTGGGCGCTCGATCTCGAAGCTGACCGAATGGTCAATTCATTCATCGCCAAAAAAGACCTCGACAGCGAATTCTCGGTCGTCCGCAACGAGTACGAGGCCGGCGAGAACAGCCCCTTCAGCGCGTTGCTCAAGCGTATGATGGAGGCCGGCTTTGCGTGGCACAACTACGGCAAATCCACCATCGGCGAGCGCTCCGATATCGAGAACGTCAACATCGAACGCCTGCAAGGCTTCTATAAACTTTACTATCAACCCGACAACGCCGCGCTGATGATCGCGGGAAAGTTCGATGAGGCGAAGGCGCTCGACCTGGTCAAGCAGTATTTCGGGCCTATCCCGAAGCCGGCGCGCGAACTGCCTAAGCTCTACACCGCCGAGCCGACTCAGGACGGCGAGCGCGCGGTGACGGTGCGCCGCGTCGGCGACATTCAGACTGTGGGATTGCTCTATCACATCCCCGCCGGACCGCACCCCGACTTCGCCGCGATCCAGACGCTCGGCCTCGTCCTCGCCGACATGACTTCGGGCCGCCTGCACAAAGCCCTGGTCGAAACCGGGAAGGCGGTCTCGGTCGCCAACTTCCAATTCCAGACTTACGATCCGGGAGCTTCGCTTTTCTTCGCCTTCGTCCCGAAGGACGCCCCGATCGAAGTCGCCCGCGACACGATGCTGCAAACGATCGACGACCTGGCGAAGAATCCGCCGACCGCCGAAGAGGTCGAGCGCGCCCGCCAGAAGCTGCTGAAGGGCATCGAGCTGCAGTTGAACAACTCCGACAACATCGGCCTGAACATGAGCGAATACATAGCGATGGGCGATTGGCGGCTTTACTTCCTGCGCCGCGACCGCATCAAGAATGTGACGCCCGAAGACGTGAAGCGCGTGGCCGCCGCTTATTTCAAGTCGTCAAACCGCACCGTCGGGCTGTTCATTCCCACGCGCACTCCCGACCGCGCCGAAATCCCGCCGCGCCCCGACGTCGCCGCGATGCTCAAGGATTACAAAGGCGCCGCGCCGGTGGCGACGGGCGAAGAGTTTGATCCGTCGCCCGCCAATATTGACGCGCGAACCGCCAGATCGAACGCCGCGGGATTGAAACTCGCGCTACTGCCCAAGAAGACGCGCGGCGGCAAAGTAGTCGCCCGACTGACGCTGCGCTTCGGCAACGAAAAAGACCTGACGAATAGAGACGCCGCCGCATCGCTCGCGGGCGAGATGTTGATGCGCGGGACGAGCAAACACACGCGCGAGCAGATTCAGGACGAGCTCGACAAACTCAAAGCGCGAGCCAACGTCTCCGGCTCGACGACCCAGGCCGGCGCGACAATCGAGACCACCCGCGAGAACCTGCCCGCCGTCATGAGGCTGGTGGCCGAAATCCTGCGCGAGCCTTCTTTCCCGGCTAAAGAGTTCGATCTGCTTAAACAGGACGAGATCACCGGCGTCGAAACAGGACGTAGTGAACCGACCTTGATCGCATTTAACGCCTTCTCGCGGCACATGCGCCCGTACCCCAAAGGCCACATCGACTATGTCAAGACGATTGACGAAGAGATAGCCGATGTGAAGGCCGTCACGTTGGAGGATGTGAAGAAATTCCACAGCGATTTTTACGGCGCCGATCATGGCGAACTGGCCGTCGTCGGAGATTTCGACGAGAAGGAGGTCGCCGAATTGGCGGGCGAACTTTTCGGCGGATGGAAATCTTCGCGCCCATTCGCGCGAATTCCGCAGGTCTATCACAACGTCGAAGCGATCAATAAATCGTTCGAGACTCCGGACAAAGCCAACGCCTTCCTCCTTGCCGGAGTAAATCTGAACTTGCGCGATGACGATCCTGACTATCCGGCGCTCGTGCTCGGCAACTTCATGCTCGGCGGCGGAATTATGAATTCCCG
>DATCXQ010000699.1:0-5314 GCA_036565725.1 Blastocatellia bacterium | reverse complement strand
GCGCGTAAGCAAGCGGCTGTCTCATAAGTCAGCCGCTTGCTTACGCGCGCGGTACTGTACCCGCGTCCCAATAATGAATCCGCCTCATTCATGGCGAAGAGCCTGTAGCGGATCAACCCTAGTCGCGCGCCGCGCCGGTATGTAGCTCGCAATCAAAGCGACGCCGACCAGCAGCAGGGCGATCAGCGCGAAGGTCCCCGGATCGGTCGGTTTCACCTCGAAAAGCAGATTCTTCAAGACGCGCGTCAGGGCGAGCGCCACCGTCACTCCCAACGTAACGCCGGCGCCCGTCAGGCGCATTAGCATCGTCAGGCCATACCGAAGATCCTGAAAGAATGTGTCGATGAGTCTGATTCCTCGCATCTCGCGATTCGCCTCCTTCAGTAACGTGACGTTTCCGAACTGGCGGCGCGCGGCCCGGGCGGCCTCCTCTTCGGTCATCCCCTGGCGAACATATCGCTCGGTGAGCAAGCGCAAGTGCGTCTCGATCTCGTCGTCGAGTTCTCGTTCCGCTCTGCGATCTCCGAACAACCCCCGTAGTCTCGCCGCGAGTGCGCGCAAATAGTGAGTCATCTCTCCTCCTAGCCTTCCAGCTTCAACAGTCGCCCGATCACCCCGGCGATCCGCTCCCAATTCTCCGTCTCGAGCGCGAGCTGTTTACGGCCGCTTTTCGTGATCGAATAGTATTTCGCCTTGCGATTGTTTTCCGATGTTCCCCACTCTGAAGCGATCCATTTCCGCTGCTGGAGCCGCAAGAGCGAGGTATAGACCGTTCCTTCATTCAATTGCAGAACCTGATCGCTCACTTGCTCGATCCGGCGGGCGATTCCATACCCATGCTGCGGTCCGAGCGCGTCGAGAACTTTCAGGACCATCAGATCGAGTGTTCCCTGGAGGACTTCCGATTTTTGCGCCTCTGTGTTCTTTTCTTTGGACATGTCAAAGAGGATATTCTTCTTCCGTTGTAATGTCCATAGGTAAACGACAATCTGCTCTCAGCAGGTCATGCGCTCGCTCACCTGAGTGGCTTTGTCGTTTTCGTCGCGCTTCTCTTGGAATCGGCGCTCATCTCGCGTTAAGATCAGCCCTCCCATTGGCCCGCCGATGCGTTTCTTGGAAAGGTGAAACCTTCGGCGTTCTCTAAACGCTGGCATTTCACACGATTGTGCAGAGCGCCGAAGAAATTTGGACACCATACGCATTCCGCCTAAATTTGCGGCGACTATCGTCTGCACACTGCTAACAACACACGCCAGCGTCCAATACTAAACACCCATAACGCAGCAGAATTCATGTTCAGCCTCGGCGGTCATTTCATGCCCGTCCGATCACAATATGAACCCTGTCCGGGCTGCTGCAAGGAGAGAGATATATGGCTATCCGTAGAACTGCGCAACGCCTTCTCATGGCTGTCTCCGTCTGCTTAGTGTTGAGCCACTCGGTTCACTCGCAATCAGGGCGTCCACGCGTGAGAATCAAGATGGACACCTCGAACTACGACCGAGAGGAAGGACGGAAGATTTACCTCTCCAGTTGCAACCTATATACGATTGTTGATGGTCGCAAGTACCTGATTGATTGGCTTATCCGAGGCTTGGTCGCAATTCCAGAGCCGATTCTTGACTCGGCGAACAACCACGTCGCCTATGCCAGCAACATCGGGTGCGGCGCGCCTCATGACGAAGGAATGGTCGTATTTATCTCCGACGTATATGGAAAAAAGAAGCGCCCTATAATCGGGAACTGCCAGTATCTGCGTCCAGTCAAGTTCCTGGACTATATGGGCCGTACCTATTTGCTCATTTCAGAAACAAGTGATGCAGACTTTACCTCCTTCTGGCTATATGACGTAAATGGCGGAGAGTTTGTTCTGCATGCCGACGGCGATGTCAAGGGATTAAAGAACGGGACCTACGCTTACGGGAGTTACGATTACGATCCCGACTACAAGTTTAAGAGAATTGGCATTGTAACGATGAGCGATCTGGTAGGAAGAGAGGCGCCGCTGAAATTACTCTCGAGGTATCCGACGCATGGCCTGACACAAGGTAGAAACGTTCAGGTTTATGGGTCGGACGGATGTTGGCTGCCAGGTACAACTAACGCGCCGCCTAGGACGATTCGAAGGTCCCGAGAGAAAGTTCTGATTCTTAACGAGTGTTCCGAGGGAGATTATGTCGTTTATTGGCAAGGCCAGAGGGGTAAGATAATGAAGGGCGGACTCAGGCCGATAAAATGGTAAAGGCGACGCCGGCGTCTCGCTGACTAATCGAGCGTGGCGGAAGTCGCCCACCTCCGATC
The DNA here is from genome assembly GCA_036565725.1 of Blastocatellia bacterium. Lineage (GTDB taxonomy): Bacteria > Acidobacteriota > Blastocatellia > RBC074 > RBC074 > JAJVID01. The sequence continues at coordinate 3,013 of DATCXQ010000699.1, read as the reverse complement.
TAAGCATTTGCGCCGAACTCTGGCGCGGCTGAGCGCGCGGGGCGTGGGCGCCATACCCGCAAATCGCCGCACTGGCAATTCTCGGTTATCGCGCGTTCTCTCCTGTTGGGCGTCAGAGCAGGTCTGAATATTGCTTTGTTTCGTATTCACCCTTAATCGCTTAGAATCGAAGAGCGCTTTTGCAACCGCGGCGACTCGCGGCGCCGCCAGGAGCCTTCTTCATGAGGACGCTAAACGAGATCGAACTCGAACAGAGCCCCGAGGCGCCTCTTCGAAAGATCGTGCACGTCGATATGGACGCGTTCTACGCTTCCGTCGAACAACGTGACGACGCGAGCTTGCGCGGCAAACCGGTCATCGTCGCATGGCGCGGAAATCGTTCCGTCGTGTGCGCCGCCTCCTACGAGGCCAGGAGGTTCGGCGTTCGCTCCGCCATGCCCGCGATTCGGGCGGAACGACTCTGCCCAGGCGCAATCTTTATTCCCCCAGACTTTACGCGGTACAAAGCCGCTTCGCGCGCGGTGCGAGAAATCCTTTCGCGGCACACGGATTTGGTTGAGCCGCTTTCTCTAGACGAAGCTTACCTCGACGTGACAGAGAACAAATTAGGTTTGCCCACCGCCACTCGCGTGGCGAAGATGATTCGGCGACAGATTCGTGAGGAACTTAATCTCACTGCGTCCGCCGGAGTGGCGCCGAACAAGTTCCTCGCGAAGATCGCTTCTGACTGGCGCAAGCCGGACGGACTCTTTGTGATTCAGCCGGACGAGGTGATCGCGTTTCTCCAGCCGCTCCCCGTAGGCCGTATCCCGGGCGTGGGGAAAGTCACGGAAACCCGATTGAAGGAATTGGGCGTAGCAACTGTCGGAGGCCTCCGCGGGCTTGGTCTGGAGGCGCTTGAAAGCGGGTTCGGTCGATATGGCCGTCGTCTCTTTGAACTTGCGAACGGCGTTGACCACAATCCGGTAGTGTCCAACAGGCCTACAAAGTCGATCTCCGCTGAAGATACATTCGAACGTGATCTGCCACTTTCTGAGACGGAGGATCTGATTCGACGCCTTGCTGAGAAAGTATGGTCGGCTTCGAGGAAAGAAGCGCGCATCGCGCGAACGGTCGTGCTGAAGTTGAAGACGAGCGACTTCAACATCATGACGCGCAGCCATACGCCGCCTAGCCCTCCCGCCACCTGCGAGGAATTCACGGCGATTGCGCTCTGGTTGCGAGAACGGGTCGCAGCCGTCCCTGATCAACGATTCCGTCTGGTCGGCGTGGGATTGAGCAATTTCATTGTCCCCGAACAATCACAACCGACGCTCTTTTAGGATGTGTCATATGGCGAATATCGCTACCCTCTCGTCGCTACGGCGCAGACGGCGGAGGGGCGCGGCGTTTCGTCGCTTGCTCGAACGCATAGGCAAACTCGATCAGCCGAGGCTCGCTACAAGCCAAGCCTGTAAAGCCTACTCCGAACGGCGTGGGTTTTGCCGCGAAGGTTTCGGGGAACGGCGGGGCCGGCGCAGGCGGCGCGTTCGGAACCAGGCCGAACGGCACGATGACCGTCGGGTAGCCGGGCTTCGCGGCGATGGCCGCGCTGCTCGGGCCGGGGAATAACAGGGCGTCGAGTTGATAATTCTTCATCGCCGCATCGATGCCATTGGTCGCCGAAAGCCGCAAGTCTTTTTCTCGGTCTGCTCGGTAACGGGCGGCGTCAGTTTCAACATTCATCTCGTCCGAGATGTCCAGCAGCGCCTGGCCGTACTTGAGCGAGCCCGCTCGTTGATGCGCGACGTTCCATTGTCGCAATTCGGTGAGCGTCTTCACCGGGGCCGCGGGGCCGAGCGAGGCCAGCCACTTGTTGAAGTCCCGCTTCATTCCGTATTTGAAAACAATCGAACACGCGGCGTCCTTGCCTTTGGCGTTGTCCAGACCCGAGCAGACGTTCCAGAGCAGGAAGTTTTCTTTCGGGTCGGTGGACACGATGCTTGGAATCTCCACCGGATCGACGATGACGGCGCCCTGCTTCTTGAGGATGGCAATCGCTTCGTCCATAACCTTAGCCTGCGCCGGGTCGAGTCCTCCGCGCGGCTCCTTGGCCCCCGGCGGCGTGAGCTTGTCGTAGAAGAACGCGCGGGGTATTCCGATGCGAGCGCCCTTTAACCCCTCACGATTGAGAAACCTCGTGTAGTCGCCGCCTGGGACGCGTGAGCATTTCGAAGTCGCCGGGTCGTTGGAATCAGCCGCCGCGCCTTCAAGGACGCCGAGCATGATCGCGGCGTCGGCGACCGTCCTGGTCATCGGGCCGGGGGTGTCCTGGTCGGCGGTGATGGGAATGACGCCGTAGCGGCTGACGCGGCCGATGGTCGGCTTGATACCTACGAGCATATTCTGATTCGACGGGCTCAGAATCGAACCGGAGGTTTCAGTGCCGACGTTCCCCGCCCAGAAATTGGCGGCGGTTCCGACGCCCGAGCTCGACCCTCCGGTGGACAGCGCCGGACGCCCGTCGAAGACGCCCTCGCGTGGGTCGCGCCGCGGATCATAGGGATTGAAGCCGTGCCCGGCGAGCGCGTTGTAGTTCGCCGGCATGCCGGTCGCCACCCAGTTGGCCAACTCGGTCAGATTGGTCTTGGCGATGATGATCGCCCCCGCCTCGCGCAGGTTTTTCGTGAGCGTCGCTTCGTAAGGCGGGACCAGTCCATCAAACGCGAGCGCGCCTCCGGTGGTCGGCATGTCGGTCGTGTGGATATTGTCTTTGAGGGCGATGGGTATGCCGTGCAGAGGCCCGCGGAGCTTGCCTTGCGCGCGCTCGCGGTCGAGAGCTTCAGCTTCCTCGAGCGCGCGCGGGTTCACGACTATCACCGCATTGAGCCTGTCCTCGTATGTCGCGATGCGCGTGAGGCACTGCCGGACGATCTCGCGCGCGGTGACGCGGCCTTCCGCCATCGCCGTTTGCATCTCGCGAATGGATGATTCGACCACGGTGAAGGGCTGCTCGGCAGGCGCCGCAGGAGGC
>DATCXQ010000698.1:0-5445 GCA_036565725.1 Blastocatellia bacterium | reverse complement strand
GCGCGTAAGCAAGCGGTTGTCCCATAAATCAACCGCTTGCTTACGCGCGCGGTACCGTACCAATCTCGATTGTTCTGATTAAAACACCGAAAATTTAGTTAACGCTGTATTCGGTTATACTGAATGCGCCAAAACGTATCGGCCGCCGCTATAGATGGAAAGTCCGGGAATAGATCTCTGTCCTTCCCTCGCGGTCCGAGACCCACACCATAAGATATTGACCGGGGGTTTTAGTCGGCGCGATCTTCGCGGAGTAGTCGCGCGTCCGCTCGGTGGTGAGAAGGCTGTAAACTGACTGTTCCGACGCCATGTTGCGCAGAAGAATGTTGCCCAGGCTATTGGATCGCGAGGAGGTCCAACTGAGATACAACTGCCGGGTGGCGGCGTCCGTGAAAACAAACGGCAGCAAATCCATCTGGCGCCACTTTTCATCCCGCGGTGAGGACACTTCAGGAACGGACCAATTCAACCCGTCCCACGATCGCGCAATCACAATCTCAGCCGAGGTATCGGTTATGATGTCATGCAGAGTCGATCCCTTCCGGTACCGTGTCCACGCCAGAATCGATTCCCCATCGGACGTTTCGATCATATGAGGGAAATCGTCCTCCTCGTCGCTCTGCGTGATCCGCCTCTCGGGAGACCAACAGAGGCCGCCGTCATCAGACCGGGATACGTACAGCTCCCGATTGCCAGTCTTACCTGAAGACCAGACGATGTGTAGAGCGTCGCGTGAATCCGCGTGGATGCTGGGCGCCCACTCCACGTTCAGGCTATTGGCGATTGGTATCGGGGTTGTCCAGTTTCGCGCATCCTGCGAGCGCGAATACCAAATGTCAGCGTCCGCCTGCTCTCGTTCGAGCCGGAACCATGCGATGTGAAACGTCCCATCCCTGGTCTGCGCAAGGGATGTATAGAAGTCTTCGCCGGGACCGAAGGTCACTCGATCCTCAGTGGACCAGTTCCGGCCATCCTCTGAACTCTTGATGTAAATATTGACTCCGGTTTGCCGCTTCGACGACCAGGCCACGTAAAACCGGCCATTCCGGGCGAGCATGACCGATGGATCTTCGTCGTCGCCGTTATCGTCGCTAATGCGGACTGGCGCAGATAACTGAAGTTCGGCCATGCTAGTGGACGCCGTTAGTTCCCGGTTAGGCCACAAAAACACGGTCAAGATAAGCGTTAATAGGAAAATCCGACTTGGCGTTTTCATAGTCGTTCATTCTGTTAAATTGAGTTACTTTCCAGATTCAACGTCGCATACCTTCCTCTTATGGCGGAGGCTATAGTTCATATGCCGTATGAAGTACGGCATATGGCATTCGGCTTCAGAATCGCAACGCGACGCCGGTGGTGATTTGCAGATTATGAGAGGTAAAGCCCAATCCGCCGAATTCGCATGAATTCGCTCCTGTAAAGGAATTGGTATTTCTTCTAGCGCCGTTCGTCGTCAGGCGCGACCTGAACGGTTCCTACCAATTCACATCGAATTGAAGAGAGGCCCCACAGCTTCATCGTCCCGTCAGCGCCTCCGGAGGCCAGCGTGCGGCCGTCCGGGCTGAAAGCCAATGCGGTTACGCCGACCTGGTGAGCCTCCCATTGGGCCAATTCACGCCCGGTCGAGACTTCCAGCAGTCGAATTGTGCGATGATCCTCGCCACTCGATGCGAGCAGGCGACCGTCAGGGCTTTTGGTGAGGGGCGCCTCGGCCGTGGCCTTGAGCCGCGGCGCGCGATCGCTCGCAACTTGTCCCAACCAGACCTGTTCATACAACGATTGCCAGGGCCTCTGCTCGGTCATAGCCTTCATCCTGCGCCAGCCGATGGCCCAGAGCGACGTCATCAATATCGCAAGGATCAGAGCGGCGGCCGCCGTCGTCTGCCAGGGATTACGCCGGAGCCAGCGCCAGCCTCGGTTCAAGAGGTTGATGCGCCGCGCCTTGATCGGCTCGCGCTTCAGGTAACGGTCCAGGTCGTCAGCCAGTTCCTGCGCCGATTGATAGCGCCAGCGCGGGTCCTTCTCCAGACATTTCAAACAGATCGTCTCCAGGTCGCGGGAGAGCTTCGGATTGAGCATTCGCGGCGCGATCGGTTCCGTGTTGATGACCAGCAGGACGGTGTCGAGCGGGGTCGCCGCTTGAAACGGCGGGCGGCCCGTCAGCAATTCGTAAAGGATCGCGCCGATCGAATAGACGTCGCCGGCCGGACCGAGGCGTCTGCTCTTGCCGTCGGCCTGTTCCGGCGGCATATAGCTCGGCGTGCCCAGCACCGTCCCCGTGGCGGTCAGCCGCGAATCGCTCGCCAACCGCTTGGCCAGACCGAAATCGGCGATGCGCGGATTCCCGGCCTTGTCCAGCAACACGTTCGACGGCTTCAGATCGCGGTGCAGAATGCCCTGTTGGTGCGCGTAATGAATCGCCTCGGCGATCACCTTGACATAGCGCGCCGCGGTCCGCGCCGGAAGCGGATGATCCCTGACGACCGCGGCCAGGCTCTGCCCCTCCACGTAATCCATCGAGAAATAGCGCTGGCCGTCGTGAGCGCCCACTTCGTGAACGGCCACGATGTTGGGGTGGCGCAGGTTGGCGATGACCTCTGCCTCGTTCTGGAAACGGCTCGCCTCTGCCTCGGAGACGAGCAGTCCGGGTAACATCATCTTGACCGCGACAATGCGGTTGAGGCAGATCTGCCGCGCCTTGTAGATTACCCCCATCCCGCCGCGCGCGACCCGCCCCAACAACTCGTAATCGCCGAAAGAACGATCGCTCTCGGGAATCGCCGCGTCCGCGGCGAGCCACTCGGCCGGTAAGCTTTCGGAAGGCTCGGCCGAGAGTTCGAGCGCCATTCCCATCAAACATCTCGGACACAAACCGGCAGGGGCGTCTGCTGTCAATGCGCCGTGACAGTTCGGACAGAAACCAGGTTCAGCCATCGGATGGCCCTCCTTGTTCATTTTCCATTTTCCACCTGTCATTTTTCGTTTGTCGTTGCCGGAGGCTCCCCCAGACACAATGACAAATGAAAAGTGACAGGCGGAAAATGAAAAATAGAAAACGATTACACTATCTACTGAAGCAAATTACGCGAAAGGTTACAGGTCGGGACGAGAAAATTTTACGAACTGAGCGTTTTGAGGAGGTAGCGAATCTCCCCATCAACCTCAGCCTGATCATCGGGACGATGGAGGGTTTCCGCGATCTCCGCGCACAGCAATTTGCGGAAGCGGCTGCGCAAGCGATGAATAGCCGTTTTGACGGCCCCTTCGCTCATCTCAAGAGCGACGGCCACTTGTCGATAAGGCAAGCCGTCGGCCCCAATCAGAAAGCCCTTCAGACTCTCGAAAAGACGCGCTTTACCCGCGCCCGTATATTCGGCCCCCAACAGCGCAATCACTCGATTGAGCGCCGTCAACGCCCATTGCCGCTCGAATTGTTCTTCCGGAGTCAGCGTCTGAGGGTCGGGCGGACGCCTGTCCTCTTGCGAGGCGATCTCTTCGATGCTGATGAATTGAAATTGGCCGCCGCGTTTCCTGGCTTTCGCGCGATCCCATTCGTTGGCGAGAAAATGTTTGAGCGACGCAAGCAGAAACGATCGAAACTTGCCTCGCTCGGGACTTGCGTCCCGCAGATGATTCTTCTCCAGGAGCCGGACGAAGAAGCTCTGTGTCAGGTCTTCGGCCTCCGGCGCCAAATAGCCTCTCCGTCGCAGATAGGCGTAAATCGGCGGCCAGTAGGCCCCACACAATTTCGCCAAAGCCTGCTCGGCATCGGGCGTCGAACGTCGTCCGGCGGCCAGCACCAGGCTCCATTGAGTCGAAGCGAAGCGGCCGGCCGCCGCGTGTACAGATTTACGGTTTGAAGTAGAGGTCGACATATATTCAGCGCCACAACCTCTCCTCCCTCTCCATAACTGACGAATGTCGGTCGTTACTGTGTTATTGCGCCGCTGATCTTTGCTGAAAGGAGCGCATAAAGCAAGAAGACCGATCACTGCTGAACATCAGTTATGAACACTCCGCTGCCGAAGGTCCCGGCGATGAGTTTCCCGTGGGCAACGGCGAGCGCTCGAACTCTTAAATTGGTTAAGCCTTCATTGACCGCCGTCCAGCTCTCGCCTTTATTGGTCGAAAGAAAGACGCCGCTGTTAAATGTCGCCGCAAAGAGGTTCGTCCCAACGGCGCCGAATGAAGTAATAAGGGCAATCGGCGGCAAGCCGGCGGACAGAAAAAGGGAGAGACAAGGAGACAAAGCGAAGGGGGGACAAGGAGAAGAAAATCTCCCTGTCCCCCCTTCGCTTTGTCTCCTTGTCTGCTTTGTCCCTACTTCCCTACTCCTGCGGAAGCCAGCGAGCTGCTGCAGACGAAGGATGTAAATGACAACGAGAACGCGCGCACGTTGCCGCCGTCGAGCGGAACCAGGTCGGAAACAGTCAATGTCCACGTCCCGTTCCCGTTCTGTCCGGCGAACGCCGAGAGCGGACTGGCCGGTTTGAACGATCCCGTCCAGGGCGCGCCGACTGGCGTGATGGCCTGGATCAATGCAGTGGCGCCATCGTCAAGCACGGTGTTGCAGAAATTGTTGCCACTGTTTAAAGGGCCGCCTGGCTGGTCCATCAGCGTGACGGTGGTCCCCGCCGGCGAGGTCAGCGTGATTCTAAGATCACCAACCCAGCTGTGGTCGAAGCCGACTGTCGTCGCGCCAGTGGCGCTCGTGCAGCTACTGCCGTCAAAGCTGAAATTGAGGTCGCCGATAGGCCCCGTAAGGCCGCTGACCACAATCGGGATGTTGACGGTCGAGGCGATATTGGGGTCAACAAACACCGGCGGCCCGGTGTAACTGGCGACGGTAATGTTCGGCTGTCCCGTCTGAACACTGAAGGTGGACGTCTGCGGCCCATCGTTGCTGTTCGAGACGTTGACGGTCAGCGTGAAGTTGATCACCGCTCCACAGGTCGCAGAGTTGGCGAGAGTGAAAGCGAACGGAGTTACATTGTTCGCGCTCTGGCCGTTGGAGCCTATGTTCGGATAATTCGACGTCGCGGACGTGACCGTGACGCCCGGAGTCGAGGTCGCGAGCGTCGCGCTGACACCGAGAGCCGTCGCGCCACCGACGTTGGTCAGCGAGACTGTGATCGTGCCTCCCTCGCCCGGTTCGATGAAAGTGTCGCCGTCACCTCCCACCGCCGTCGTCATCGCGGCTCCGATCGTCACGAACGGCGCGGGCGCAGCGCCAACATCCTGCAGCGCGGCGAACGCGTCCACGATACCGGCTCCGGAGTCGCGGTCAACGCCGGCCGCTTCGATGTCGAGGGCTGTTCTGGTCAGCGCCCGTCGAATCCTGTTCGGCGCCAATCTCGGCTTGGCGGATTTTACCAACGCGGCGATTGCGGCGGCGTGCGGCGCGGCGGCCGAAGTGCCGAAGAATGTCCCGAACCCAGGCACGCT
>DATCXQ010000681.1:0-5233 GCA_036565725.1 Blastocatellia bacterium | reverse complement strand
TCCAAGGCCCCGAAGGAGCCTCAATCGACGTTCTCTTCAGCCATGGCGATTATCTCTTCGCCGGAGGATATAACTGCATCTTCCGCTCGACCGATCAGGGACAAAGCTGGAAAAGCGTAAATTTGGGAAAGATCGATCGTCTTCCGTCCATCACATCTTTTACCGCAATTGGGGAAACACTTTTCGCAGGCGCCAGTGGGGAACCAATATTTCGCTCGACCGACAACGGGCTGACCTGGACGCAGATGGAAGTTCCCGAAGATATAACCACCGTCTTCTCCGGCGGCATACCCATCGACATAACCGCACTCGCCGCCATTGGCGGGAGCCTTTTTGCGGGAACGAAGTGCGATCGGACTGTGCCCATTCCTTGCGGAATCCATCGCTCGACCGACAATGGGAAAACTTGGACCCGGGTCGGCAAGGGCGTCGCTCATACAAGTATCCATTCACTCGCCGTAGTCGACGGAGAGCTTTTCGCAGGCGGCGATTATGGCGGCGCCGCCCTCCGATCGTCTGATCTGGGGAACACTTGGACGAAGATCAATGTGAGCATCGCCACTCAATATGGCCCGGTGAACGACATTGCCTGCAATGCCTTCGCCGTAATAGGAAAACAACTCTTCGCGGGAACAAATTACGGCGTCCTCGTCTCAACCGATCGGGGGATGAGCTGGCGCCCGATCAACCGCGGCCTGCCGAGTCTCCCTAAAGATGACAGGAAATACGTCAATGCGCTTGCAGTGAGCGGCGATACTTTATTTGCAGGGATTGCGGGCCACTTGAACTTTGGCGTCTTCCGCTTCGACAGCCAGAGCCAAAGCTGGACGGAGGTCAATGATGGCCTGTTGGACCGCAACGTCAACACGTTCGCCGTCAGCGGCGGCAAGCTCTTTGTCGGAACGGATGCCGGAGTCTGGGTCTCTACCAACCACAGAGAGAGCTGGAAATCGGCCAATACTGGAATGAACGATCAATCTTTCGGCGAAATCGTCGTAAGGGACAATCGTCTGCTGACTGGGGCAGGAGGAGTCGTTTACGCTTCCGTAGATAACGGAAACACCTGGGCGCCTGCCAAGGACTCGCTTGAACCTACCGCAGTACAAATCCCGCCGGAGTGGGGAAAAGGGGCGTTGAACAAGGAAGTTAACTGTTTGGCCGCGATCAATGACGTCGTTATCGCCGGAACGGGCGGTGGCGTCTTCCGCTCAATAGATCGAGGTCAAAATTGGGAGGGGGCCAGTCAGGGACTCCCGCACGGAGAATTCGGCTCGCTTGCTCCTTCCATCAACACGCTGGCTGTGATCGGCGCTAAAATTTTCGCCGGAGTGGACGATTGCGGACTTTTCATTTCCGACGATCTGGGGCGAAGTTGGACTGAAGCCAGCCGCGACCTGAGAGAGCTGACAGTTATAGGTTTGGTAAGGAAGGGGGAGAAACTCTTTGCCGCGACGCGGGAAGACGGAGTGTTCGTCTCTCTCGATCAAGGACGGCATTGGAAGGCGACCGGCGCGTTTTTTTCCGGGAAAAATATTCTATCGTTAGCGGGAATCGGCGATCATTTATTGGCGGGGACAACTAATGGCATCTACCTCTCGACCGATGAAGGTCAAAACTGGATGGCGTCCGAGACGGGCTTCACTAATCTATATGCCCGTCCTTTTGTCGTAAGCGGCGCAAAAATTTTTATGGGAACAAACAACGGACTCCTGGTTTCGTCCGACCAGGGACGAAGCTGGACGAAGCTCGGCTTCATTGAAACAGGCGCAGGCTACATTGGACAAGGTCTGAGCATAACCGCCCTCGCAGTCAGCGGGGATAGTCTCTTCGCGGGCACATACGACGGCGTCTTTCTTTCAACGGACGACGGCCGGAGCTGGGCGCAATTGGGCATGAGTTTACGACAACAAAGGAGAGTGTCATCTCTCGCCGTCAATGGAACGGATGTCCTGGCCGGATGCGACAACGGGCTCATTTATCTCTCGCCTGACCTTGGGCGAAGGTGGGCCATAGTAAACGCTTGGATAGATCCCCCCACTACAATTGCCCCCGGTATATTCGCCAATCAAACAAAAGTCTTGAACGTTAGCGTCGCCGGGAAGACCCATCTAATTGTCGGGGGAGAGGACGGCCTCTTCGTCTCGACTAACCGGGGTCAAACCTGGCGTCCGGCCGGCCTTACCCGCCATATTTCTTCATTAAGTGTTATCGGCTCAGCCATATTCGCGGGCGGCGCTGGCGGCGTTCTCATCTCAAAAGACAATGGCCGAAGCTGGGCGCCAAACGCCACTGGTCTGAACAACCCTTACCCTGTTGAAGCGTTCGCAGTGAAAGGCGACCGCATCTACCTGGCGCAACAGGGCGTCTACGTCTCGATTGACGGGGGCCAGAGTTGGACGCCCATCAATGACGGCTTACCCGATCTGCGGATGATAAGTCTCGTTGTAAATGACACCCATATCTTTGTAAGAACCTACCATGGCTGGCTCTTCACTCGTCGCCTTTAAGTTGTGAAGCCAACGCGTACGCAGAGATAAGCGCAAAGAGACGGAGCGCCCAGGAGAGGGGGGGGACAAAATCTCCTTGTCTCCCTGTCTCCTCGTCTCCCCATCTCTCTGTCTCTCTGTCTCTCTGTCGTGTAGAATCCTCGCCACCGCAAATCCGAATTCAACGACCACATTCTAATAACGACTGATCTGCACGGAATCGGAGAGGACCAGGCATCGCATGTCTAACATCAACGACCCATACCAGCTTCGACCTGAAGACGTAATGGAGCCTCCTAAGACTTTCTTAGGCACGCTCAAACGCATCGGCCCGGGAATGATCCTGGCCGCCTCGATCGTCGGGTCGGGCGAATTGATCGCCACTACGACGCTCGGCGCCAAGGTCGGCTACACCGCGATGTGGATCATCATCCTGAGCTGCCTGATCAAACCAGTCGTGCAGGCCGAGCTAGGGCGCTACGTCATTGCGACCGGCGAAACCGGATTGGCCGGCTTCAACCGCGCGCCGGGGCCGCGCGCGAAGGTGAACTGGATTGTGTGGGCGTGGGCGGCGATGACTCTGATGACGATGATGCAGATCGGCGCGATGTTCGGCGGCGTGTCGCAGGTGATGCATCTGCTGATCCCGGCGATAAGCGTAAAGGTGTGGGTCGTCATCTTTCTGGCCATTACGCTGGCGCTGCTGCTGGGCGGCGGTTACGAACGCATCGAGCGGCTGGCGATGGTCAAGGTGGGATTGTTCACGATGCTCACTTTCCTGGCCGCTCTGCTGCTCTTCAGAATGCCGCAATATTTTTCCTGGGACGCATTATGGGACGGCTTCAAATTCAAGATGCCTGGCGCGGGCTTCGCCGACGCCGTCGCCGTCTTCGGCATCACCGGCGTGGGGGCAAGCGAGTTGTTTATGTATCCCTACTGGTGCGTCGAGAAAGGCTACGCGCGGTTCGCGGGGCGTCGCGAGGCTTCGGCCGAATGGCGACATCGCGCGCGGGGGTGGGTTCGCGTGATGCACACGGACATCGTCGCCTCGATGATCATTTACACCGTCGCCACAGTCGCGTTCTACCTGCTCGGCGCGGGAGTGCTCAACGGAATGGGGCTGGTGCCGAAAGCGGACGATATGATTTCGACGCTCTCGAACATCTACACGCAGACGCTCGGGCCGTGGTCGCGCTGGCTGTTTTACGCGGGCGCGATCATCACGCTATACGGCACGATCTTCGCGGCGACCGCCGCCAATTCGCGCGTCTTCGCGGACATGCTGCGGTTGATGGGAGCGTTCAGCGCTGACGACGCGGCGGCGCGGGCGCGCTACCGCAACCTCTTCGTCGTGCTGTTGACAGTAGTTCCCGTAGGGTTGATTTTCATCTTCACCGACCCTGTCCACATGGTTCGTATCGGCGGAATCGCGCAGGCGATGATGCTGCCGGTCATCGGCCTCGGCGCGGTCTATCTGCGCCACCGCCATTTGCCGAAGGACATCCAACCTTCGCAGTGGGTGACCGTGGGGCTGTGGGTGGCTACTGCATTGATCGTGTGGCTGATGGGTTATTCGGTGATTGAAGCGATAAGGAAGATGCTATAGATTTCAAGTCAGATAATATCCGCCACGAATGAACACGAATGGACACAAATCTTTTTCTTGATCGTTTTGACTCATTTGTTTTCCATCCTCGCGGATGCCATTCGTGTTTATTCGTGTTCATTCGTGGCTGAGATTCTTTTTCTCAGGCGTCACATGAATACAGAACGAAGAATGCTCAGAGACGACGAATTTCAAATGCCGAGCTTCCGCCTCGACGGCCGTGCGGCTTTGGTTACCGGCGGCGGGCGCGGGCTCGGGCTGGCGATGGCCCAGGCTCTTGCGAGCGCTGGCGCCGATATCGCAATCGCCGCGCGTACGCTACCGGAGCTTGAAGCCGCCGCCGATCTGATTCGCAAGACCGGCGGAGAAGTCCTGGTCGTCCCGACCGACGTGAGTAAGGTCGAGGACGTGCGCGCAATGGTTCAAAAGGCAGCGAACCATTTCAATCGCCTCGACATCCTGGTCAACGCGGCGGCGGTCAACTACCGCAAGCCGACGGACGATGTCACCGAAGAGGAGTGGGACAGGCTGATCGGAATAAATTTGAAAGGCGCGTTCTTCGCTTCTCAGGAGGCGCTGCGCGTAATGAGGCGGCAAACCGGCCGCCCACACAAGGCCAAGATCATCAACGTCGGTTCGATCGCCTATGAGATCGTAGTTCCGAACATCGCCCTCTACTCGATCAGCAAGGGCGGATTGCGGCAGATGACCCGTTCACTGGCCGTAGATTTCGCCAAAGACAACGTGTGCGTCAATTCCATCGCGCCCGGACGCTTCTGGACGAAGATGACCGACGCCGTCTTCTCGAATCCCGACCTGTACGACAGCGCGGTGAGCGTGATCCCGATGGGGCGTCCCGGCATCCCTTCGGAGTTGGCCGGGGCGACCGTCTTTCTGGCTTCCGACGCTTCGGATTACATCACCGGCGAGACGATCACGGTTGACGGTGGATGGACTGTGAGCGCGGGCGTAAAAGCCTGACTGAATATGAAAGCGAAGTGTCGCGAACGCCGCGTAAACAGGTATTTTCGGCTACACCTTAACTACAGTGTTAACTATATTCTTTCCTAAATCAAAACACGCAACATCGGGACACCGAAACAGTACCGCGCGCGTAAGCAAGCGGCCGTCCAATAAGTCA
>DATCXQ010000671.1:0-19396 GCA_036565725.1 Blastocatellia bacterium | reverse complement strand
AATCTCCATCCCCCCTCCGGCACGAAGACGTCTTCGGGTGGCCGGACTTATTTCTCAAAGACCATTAGCCTATCCCACTAACAACCGTCCGGACCCACTGAAGTAGCCCCGATGATCGCTTTGAAAAGGTTGAAGTTGTTGATTCGACTCTGCACCTGCGCGGGGTTGCCGCCGTTGCATTCCAACGCGCCGTTGATCGAGCGGATCGTGCAGCCGAAGCCGGCGTTGTTGATTATGCAATTATGCGCCGGCTGAGTTCCCGGGCCGCTCTGTGTCATCCAATACCAGAAGGCCGTTCTCCACGCTATAGCTGAGTTCTGCTCAACCAGGTTCGGGTTGGCCCAGAGGTTAATCCCGAGCGCCTGGCCGGCGCTGCAATAATTGAAATTCCAGCTCAACTGGATGGGGCCGCGGCCATAGTAGTTTTGCCCCGCCGCGCAAACGCCGCAAGGCGTGGCGGAGTTGGAGCAATAGAGGCCTCGAGCGATTTCGGTGACGTGAACCAGTCCGCCCGTTTCGTGCGCAAAGTTAGCGAACGCGGCGGCGGCCTCCCGCCTGCGCATGGCCAGGTCACCGGTTCCCGCGAATGCAGGGACGGTCGCGGCGCCGTCCAGTAAGCCCTGGTAGGTGTAGAACGGGTTGCGATTGGGGAACATCTGGTTGAACTGCGTTTGACTCACAACCTGCGCAAGCCCAGTGCCCGGATTCGGGGTCGGACCCGGCTGGACGCATGGGCCGATGGCCCGCCAGGGGCCGTCTCCACCGGAGTTGGTCTCTGGATTCTGGTTCTGATTCCACCACTTGGCTTCCCAAATGAAGCCGTTCAGGCTCACCCGCTGGCCGCCCGTGTAGATCCCGGTCGCGCTCCATGTCGAAATCCCGCTGCATCCCGTGCCTGGATTCGGCGTGGGTGTTGGCGTCGGAGTTGGATTAGGCGCGGGTGTTGGCGTCGGAGTTGGATTCGGCGTGGGCGTGGGGGTACCGCCCGTACACGATCCGCCAGTGCGCCATAACGACGGCGTCGAGGCCGGATTCCAATTTGCGCCGACATATGCCGTGTGGGTTTGAAGACAGGTGTAGGTAGCGCCGTTGTACGTGACGGAATCACCCACATTGTATGTATTGCCTTCCGCCCAATTCCCCCTGCAAGGGCCTTGTGCGGCGGACGGGCTCATTGCCACGAATACCAGCGCGCCCATGACGAGCAATGACGCGCAGAGTCCTACAAACGATCTTGCATTTTGACGCGGCATCTTATTGATCCTCCATTGTCTGTTAGAGTTGCTATGAGATTCCCGCTCTCCATAAATAAGCATCGAATTGTCGTGCGCTGAATCGAACGTGCGCTAAATTGAACCGACAAAGATTTGTATGGAGACCACAACCCTGGTTGGCAATGGTTTAGACTTTAGGCGGCGCACAGACAAGGGTGTTTACTGCTACTTAACAGGTCCGGTTAACGGTTAATCCCTCTTTGTCGCCTCATGGAAAGTCAATTATTCACGGACATCCGGCGCAAAACAGAAGGTTTCGTAGAAAAGAGCTCTGAGAGACTGCTTCCACAGCGCCACTATTGGCGCAAAAGTGATCGCTATCGCGCTGAGGTCTATGCAGGTTATGAATCTGAAATAGGAGAAAAAACAGCGTCTATCTGCCGGGTTCCGCTGTTAGCCTGTGAAGAAGCGCGAGACACGGCGGCGTCAATCACCTCGCGCATTTTTGCCAATTCGGTCGGCTTGTCTATCGATTCGGTCGCCCCTGCCGCACGCGCCTGTTCACGAAGGTTTTCACCGAAAGAGGTGATCGCCACAACCGGCAAGTCTGCGAGATCGTCATCCGACCTGACAGCTATGATCAGATCCAGACCGTTGAGAACCGGCATTGCGATGTCGGTTATGATCACGTCGGGGCGATTTACCTGTATTTCCGCGAACGCTTCGAGACCGTTCTGAACGGCGTTCACTTTGTAGCCCGCCAGCGCCAGCATATAGATGTAAAGCGCGCGGGACTCCGCGTCATCTTCGACTAAGAGAATCTTCAGTCGTTCCATAGAATACACCGGGGGGAGTTGGTGAATTGGAGGGGGAAAAATATGTGCGGATTTAAAATTTTATTTGTTAGCCTGCGATTGGGCAAGCGCGGACAGTTGTTTTTACAAACTGAACCAACCGAAGCCAGGGAGCGTTCCCGAAGGTCGGGGGTGGTGGTTAGGGTTTTGAAACTTCTACACGACTTAAAACGAAAAAATTGTGTTCCGAGTCAGACAAGATAGGGGAATGGGTATATACTGTAATTGGAAAGGCGTGGAGAAACTCCCGCTAGCATTTTGCTAGCGGGAGAGACTCCGCGCCTTTCCATTTTTGTATGCTCTCGAAACCCGCAGCCGGCGCCCGTTATGGGCGCGCGGGTTTATTCTTCGTCGCGGAGCGACGGTTTGAACTTAGTTTGAGGGACGATTCTGGCTCCATTTAATACGGGTGTACGCGACGCGGAATCCCTGCCTCTCGGCGTTGCGTTGCGAGGCGCTGCCCGGCAGAGCGCACATCATTGCGATGTCGCATCCTTTTTCCACAGCATAACGCAGACGGCTTTCTAGAAGGGCCAGTTGAGCGCCCTGCCTGCGCCCTTCAGGAATCGTGCTCGCCCCGGCCAGCAGCGCAACGCCGTCATGAATGAACATTGCGCCGGTGGCGATCGGCTGCCCGTCAAGCTCCGCCAGGAACGAACATCCGCCCGCCCTCTTTGCGATGATGGATGACAGCTCCAGCATCATATCGGCGAACTCGACCAATTCGCTCCATCCTTTGGCCGCTGTTTGCGCCCACAAATCCTCTTCACCGTCTAGCATCAGTCGGGACTGAACCTTCTCGCTGAGCGGCGAGGCGAGCTGAACCCCGCGCCCGAGGGGGCGGTACATTACGCTGGTTAATTCGATCGGCTGATAGCCTCGCTCGTTCAACAAAGTCAGCATGGAAGCTTCGGCGAGCGGGCTGACTTCGTGATGGACGTGCGCGCCGCGCCGTTGAAAGAACGCCTCGAGTTTTTCCATGTCGGTCTGCGTGACGGGATCGAAGACTCCGAGGCCGAAAGTTTGCGTCATCGGCGAACCTATTCCATCAAACATAGCGTATGCGCCCGCAACTTCAATCCACTCCGCTTCGCTTTTGGGAAAGAGTTTGGCCCTGGCTTCGATGAAGTCGGCGGCGCTGCGCCCTTCGGCTCGTTCGAGGCGGCGCGACAGAGAAAGATCAGAAAAGGGGAGTGATTGTTCGGTTGTGATCATCGTAGTTTTAAAACTTACAGGTCGTCAGTAGCTAAAGACCTTTCTGCCTGTCACGTCAATGTATGCGAATGAGCCTTTCGCCTCCGAGTCATTAATATTTTTCTCTGTGGTTGATTTTATTTTTACGTGAGCGAGTCCCTTAAAGAAGTGGCTGGCTAAAGCGAATCTCTCAGGAAAAGCCTGTTCGCCTCGCTTATTAATGTAGTAATACTCGTCACTCGATTCCTTGTCATTCAAATTGCGCACAACGGCAAGCCCTTCCGAGAATGGCTCCGCAAATTTGTACTGTGGGGTGATGACAATTGCGCCAGCTTGGTCAATATAACCATAAAGCCCATTTCGCTGTATTGAAGCCAATCCGTCGGAAAACTGATCAGCCTTATCGAATTGCGGCTTGATTGCCATTCTCCCTTTTTTGTCAATATAGCCCCACTTCCAGCCTGTCATGACAGGCGCAAAGCCTTCCGAAAAATCATTTGCGCGAGCGTACCGTTCGCCGGTGATAATAGAACCGAATTTATCGATGAACGCATACTTGCAAGCAGGCGAATCTTCCGCCGCATTCTCTGGAAGCGCTCGAAATTCCGGACAAGGCCCATCGCCAAAATATCGGCAAGGCCCATCGACAACTACACGGGCCATGCCGTCGTGAAAGTCCGAGCCGTGAAGAAATGTCGGCTGTATTACGAAATCACCCGAGCGGTTTATATAGCCATACCGATTTAATACCTCTATTGCCGCCAAGCCGTCCGAGAATGAATATACATAACCTTTGGGGTAGGTCTCGAATCGGGGGCTAATAACAAACTCACCCGTACGGTCGATGTATCCCCACTTTTCGCCATCCTTTCGCATTGCTATAGCGAGCCCTTCCGAAAAGTCCCAGCCACGATCAAATCCTTTGTCGATCACTAGCTTTCCGGTCGTATCTACATATTTTCCATCGCTATTGATCGCCATCAGTCCGTCGCGAAATTCGCCTCCATAATTACCGTAGAATTCGAATTTCGGCTCAATAACCACCTTCCCGGACTGGTCAATGTACCCGGCCTTGCCATTGCGAACGAAGCGATATAGCGGGTCAGCCTGCTTACTGCGAGGCATCCAGATCAAATAATCCCGACTGCAGACCGTCGCTTCGAGTGAGGTCAAGATAAAAATCGGTAGAAGGCAATGCGCAGCTATACAGCATTGCAGAAGGCGTTTTCGGCTGACAGGCATTTTCATAACACCCCTTTCTTCCGACGGTGATCATCGCGCGGGCGCGGTGGATACGTTGCTTTTCTCCAATTGGGCCATCGTATGGCGCCGGAATGTTTTAACAAGAAATCATGCCTGCATCAATGTAAATCAAATTGAGCGGTGAGATTGAACGGCGAATGTTGTATGATGAGCGCCACTCGGCGACGGCTCAAGCTGTGGGAAACGCGCCGCCGCCATTGCGGACACTTAACTGGAGGAGAAAATCTATGATTCAGGCCACGGTCAAACGCGGCGTAGCTGCGCTCGCCCTCGGATCGGCGCTGGCTTTTTCGTTTTTGGATTCGATGTCGCCACAGCGCGTCGTCGCGTCGCCCTACGGACAGGAGGCGGGCAATCAGCCCGCCGAGCAGACGATGGAGCAGAAGTACAAAAACATTCAGGCTTTGAAAGGGCTGCCCGCGTCGCAAATGCGCCCGATGATGAATTACATCAGCGCCTCGCTCGGCGTGAACTGCGCGTTCTGCCACGTCAAGACGGGCGACCAGTGGGAGTTTGATAAGGACGACAACAACCATAAGAAGATCGCGCGCCGGATGATCCAGATGACGATGGACATCAACAAGAATTCCTTCCAGGGCAGAACGCAGGTGAGCTGCTACACATGTCATCGGGGGGACGAGCATACCGTGGGCGTCCCGCCGCTGCCGCACGTAGCCCCTGTCGAGACGCCGCGCTCGAACGAGCCGCGCCCGACGCCGCAACAGATTCTGGCGAAATATGCTGAGGCGATAGGAGGCAAAGAGGCGATCGAGAAAATAAAGACGCGCGCCATCAAAGGCGTCAGCGTCGCGGCCAACGGCCAGAGCTTCCCGCTCGAAATCCTGTTCGCGTCGCCGGACAAATATTCTTTGAGCGTCAGCCTGCCGCAGGGCGCGACCACGCAGAAGCTAAACGGCGCGTCGGGGTGGATCAAGAACGCGCGCGAAGATCGGGCGATGGACGACGTTGATATTGCGCGCGCCAAATCCCTGGCCTGGAGTCTTGAGCCGCTGCAGATCAAGGAGCCATACCCGCAGATAATCTTCGGGGGGAACGAAAAGATCGACGGGCGCGACACCCAGATCGTGCGAATGGCGATGCCCAACAAACGGCGCGCGGCCTTCTATTTCGACAAGGAGACGGGGCTGCTCGCCCGACGCGTCGTGACGACCGAAACCCCCATCGGCGTCGATTCCGAACAGACCGATTACGAGGATTACCGCGAAGTCGACGGCGTCAAATTCGCTCACACGATACGGACCTCGTACCTCGACAATTTCTATTCGTCCACGCGCAAGTTCACCGAGATAAAAAACAACGCCCAGGTGGACGAAGCTCAATTCAAAATGCCTGAGTCGAAATAGCCGTCGAGGATAGAGGATCTTCTGAATGCGGAATGCGGAATGCGGAATGCGGAATGCGGAATGCGGAATGATAGTCGGAGCCCTATCTCGTGCAAGAGGCGCCGCAATAAGAGCAAGATTCTCCGAACCAATAAATCCTCAATCCGCAATCCGCAATCCGCAATCAGAAGATCCTCGATTATTTTCGCGGGGCGAGTTTCGCTTTGAGCCATTCGACGAGCTTCGTTTTGTAATCCATCCATTCGGGATGGCCTTCCCAATTTTCCATTCCGTGCGGCGCGCCTTCGAGCGTGATGGCGTCGAAGTCGGCGCCGGCCTTGTGGAGTTCGTTCGCGAAAGCGTTGTGTTGAAGGAAGAGACCGTCATTCGTCCCGCATACGAGCAGAATTGGAATCATGTTCTCCCGCGCATTACGCAATGGAGAGTAGCGCCGCAGCGTCGCGCGCGCTTCATTGTCTAGAACCGTGATCCCGAACAATCGTGACGGGATGGAGCGGGGCGTCAGTTCTCCGGTCATCGCTTCGAAGTCGTAGACGCCGTATAAGGAAACGGCGGCGGCGAACTCCGCGTTAGGGTCGTTCTCGAAAACCTCTTCGAAAGTGATTCTGCGTCGGCCTTGCGAACCGGAACGTTTGCTGACTCTGGTCGCGAGCAGCGCGGCCATCTGCCCGCTCGCCGATTCGCCTATGACGGCGATGCGATTTGGATCGATGCGGAAGGTTTTTTCATAAGCGCGAACGAAGCGGATCGCCTCGCGCAGGTCCTGGATCTGATCCTGATGCCTGTATTGCGGCGTCAAACGATAATCTATCGAGAACCAGGCGAAACCGGCCTTAGCCAGAGGCTCGAACATCGGCGTCACGTATGTGACCTTGTCTCCTGCCTCCCATCCGCCGCCGTGCGCGATAATCACGGCGGGAAAAGGCCCCGGCCCCTTCGGAACATAAGCGTCGAGTTTAAGCCTTCGCAGCCGGTCGAAGGTCACGCCTTTTTTGAGGTTCGACAAGAAGGGGTCGTGATCGGGGAAGCGCAGATCGAGGCGCCCGCCTAGCCAGGAAAGCGCGGCGTCCTTGTAACCCCACTGGCCAGGCGTCCAATTCTCGGCCCGATGGATCGCGCCGTCCACTTCTACATATTGGCAATCTCCGCCGGATTGGCGCATCGCGTCGCAGAATCTGTTCGCCTGTCCCGGCGGCGCCTCGCGGTCAGCTGCGCCATGCACGATCATCGCCGCAGGCATGTCATGGCTGACGTGTGTGATCGGCGAAGCCTCTGCGAGAAATTCGGAATTCGAGATTCGAGATTCGAAATTCGGGATTCGAGATTTTAGGTTCGGGATTTCGCGCAGGTCGTAAAACCCGCCGATCAAGACCGCAGCCTTCACGCCCTCCGGTCTTTCGGTCAGAAGCATCGCCGCCAGGTGCGCGCCGGCGTCCTCGCCGAAGAGCGCGATGTTGTAAGGGTCTATCCGGAACCTCTTCGCGTTGCAGCGAATGAATTCGGTCGCGGCGCGCAGGTCGTCGAGCGCGTCTTTATAGTTCTGAATTCCGCCTAACCGGTAATCAACCGAAAACCAGTTGTAGCCGGCGCGCGTCAGCATTTCCAGGAACTGTCCGACGAACGCGACGCGGCTGCCGCTATCCCACCCGCCGCCGTGAATGACGATCACCGACGGACGCTTGCGCCCGTGCTTCTGCACGTAAGCGTCGAGCGACAACTCTTGGCCGTTAACGCGGCGATAAACGATGTCGCCCATCACCCCGGGCACGACGTAATTACCTTCGAGGTTGCGGACGTTTATCGGCAGGCATTCACCCGCGCGCGCCACGATTGGCGTCAGCGCGCAGACCAACAAGAAGAGCAGAACTGTTTTCGTGGGGTTCATCGAAGCTAAATAGCACAGGGAGTGGGGAGTGGGGAATGCGGAATGGGGAATGCGGAATGGGGAATGCGGAATGCGGAATGCGGATTTTTGAGCCTCGATCGGCGATACAAAATCGCGAAATCTGGGGAACGTAATTATTGAATCTCTTCATTCCGCATTCCGCATTCCCCATTCCGCATTCCGGCGGCCTACTTGACCCGCGTTCGAACCGTTCAATATGCTACGGGATGAGACCTGAGATTTTCTTGGAAGAAGCTATGGGTTCATCGAAGCGATTGATCATCGCCATTATTGTGTGTCTCATTCCATACGCGGGCGCGATTGAAGCTCAGACGGCGAAAAAGGGTCGCGGCGACGCCTCGCCGCGGCCACGGCCTGGCGTCTCTATTCAAAAGCTGCGCGCGGCTGTGCGCGCGAATCCGCGCAACGCCGAGGCCCGCAATGCGCTTGGCCTCGCGCTGGGCAAGAGCGGGCAACTAAACCCGGCGGTCGCCGAATTCCGCGAAGCGATTGCGCTCAGACCGGACTATCTCGACGCCTGGACGAACCTCGGCGTCGCGCTCGAACAGAAAGGCGATCTGGAAGGCGCGCTCGAAGCCTTTAGCAAGGCGGTGGAGCTGAACCCCGACGACGCCGAGCTTCGTATTTCGCTCGCCTCTCTGCTTCACCGGCAACAAAGGCTCGACGAGGCCATCGCCGAATTTCGCCACGCGGCGAGGCTCAAGCCCGATTCGGCCGAAACTCACGCCAACGTCGGATTCATCCTCGCCCAACTGGGCGACCTCGAAGGCTCGATGAAATCCTTCGAGGAAGCGATTAAGGTCAAACCCGACCTGGCCGAGGCCCATTACTTTCTGGGCAACGGCAAATTGCTGGTGGGCGATTTCGCTGCAGCCATCACGTCTCTGCGCGAGGCCGTGAGGCTGAAGCCGAACGACGACAGGTCGCTCCAGGCTCTCGGCGCGGCTCTGCTCCGCCGCGCCACGCCCGCCGACGTCGCCGAGGCCGTGGCCGTGATGCGCCGCGCCGTGAAACTGAAGCCGCAGTTCGCCGACGCGTTGACGGGCCTCGGCATTGCCTTACGAGAAAGCGGCGAGACCGAAGAATCGATCTCCGTTCTGCGAGAGGCGGTCAGGCTTAAACCGAGCATGATTGAGGCGCGAAACAATCTGGGGTTGTCGCTGCTCGGCAATAGAAGTTACGACGCGGCGATCTCCGAATTCCAGGAGGCGATCAAACTCGACGACCAGAGCGCTTCCGCGCATCTCAACCTCGGGCTTGCGCTGATGCAGAAGGGCGACGTCACTGGCGCGGTCGCGACGTATCAAAGGCTGATCGGGTTCGCGCCCGATCACGCAGGGGCGTATTACAATCTTGCGCTGGCGTACAAACGCAAAGACGACCTCGATGCGGCCGTTGAGACGCTGCGGAAACTCATAACAATGCAGCCCGATTTCGCCGACGCGCATTTCACGCTAGGCGAGATCTACGTCCGGCAGGGGAAATTCGATGAGGCGAAGCCGGAGTTGGGCGAGGCCGTCAGGTTGAAGCCTGATGACGCCGAAGCCCGCTACGCGCTCGGCAACGCAATGCAGCGCAAAGGCGAGACCGACGCCGCCATCGCCGAATTCCGCGCGGCGATCAAATTGGCGCCTGGCAATCCCGAATTGCATAACTCGCTGGGCGCCGCGCTGCGGCAGAAGGGCGAGGCCGAAGCCGCCCGCGCCGAACTTCAAGAGGCCGCGCGTCTGATCAAAATCAAACAGGACCGCGAAGCCGCCCTCGCCGCCGTCAACACCGGCGCCCAACGGCTCAAAGAAGGCAAATTGGATGAGTCCATCGAGCGGTTCGAAGCCGCTACCAAACTCGACCCCGAATCGGCGCAGGCCTGGTATCAATTAAGCGCCGCTTTGAAAAAGAAAGGACTGACCGCGGCTTCGCAGGAAGCTCTGCGCAGAGCCGAAAAACTCGATCCGAAATTGAAGAAATAGTCATATCAAAGATTTTTGTCCCGGAGGGACACCGGCTGCCCAAACCTTTCCGCAACGGAGGACAGAAATGGCCTTGTACACTCATTGGTCATGTTTTGAATGTCGGAAGTCTTTTCATAATACGCCGGCGCTCGATTCGGGGAAGGGAAAGAATCGTCGCTGCCCCGAGTGTGGCAAACAAATGCGTGATATGGGAATTTACTTCGAGCCACCTCGCAGACAGGCAAGGAAAGCCTGGGCAATTATGCAGTTCTTGGCAGAGAATGGTTACAGCTTCCAAACGGAAGGGAACAAGTTCTACATAGAACATTTTATTCTGGCGTCGAAAAGACCGCGAATCCAAGATGTGATCACGAGGATCGAACAGGAAAATCAACTAATAACCGAATTGAGACAAAGAAACAGACTTGATGGATACAAACGCGGAAAACAGCTTCGCAAAAAGAGAGGCAGTACTGATAAATAATGAATAGACTCACCGTCGCAATTCCTTATACGGAAGATAAACAGTTTGAAACCTTAGCCCGACAACTCATCGCTCATCCGCTCGTAGAAGAGGTCCTGTGCCTGCATCAGAACGCGCCGCCGTCATTGCCCCCCTCTTTGCCTGAGGATGTGAAGGCGATCAACCTGGACGCGTTCTTTTCCGGCCCCGCGACCAATTCTTTGATAGAAGCATGGCGGACCGATTATTTGCTGCTGATCCTGCCCGGAGGCCGAGTGGAGTTTGGCGCGCGCGCGCCGGAAAGATTAGCGCAGGTGGCGGACGATTCGGGCGCGGCCCTCGTCTATTCCGATTTCCGCGAACGGAACGGCGCCGAGGTCCCAGGCGAGGTCGTGGATCATCCGTTAATCGATTATCAACTCGGCGCCATACGCGACAACTTCGATTTCGGCTCAGTGGTTTTGCTCTCGCGCGAAGCGGTCGTTAAGGCTCTGCGCGATCATGGCGGAATCTCGCCCGACATTCGATGGGGCGGGCTGTATGACTTGCGGCTCAAACTTTCGATCAACTCGACGATCTTTCGCATTCCCGAACCGCTCTACACGCGAGCCGCGGCCGATTTGCGGGCGAGTGGCGAGAAGATTTTCGATTACGTCGACCCGCGAAAACGCGACTACCAGATCGAAATGGAGAAGATCGCCACCGAGCATCTCGAACGCATCGGCGCGCGGTTGGAGCCGCGCTTCGCCGACCTGCCCGAATCGGGCGAAGAGTTTCCTGTCAAAGCCAGCGTCATCATCCCGGTGCGCAACCGCGTCAAAACGATCGCCGACGCCGTGCGCAGCGCGCTCTCGCAGAAGGCCGACTTCCCGTTTAACGTCATCGTCGTTGACAACCATTCGACCGACGGCACGACCGATCTGCTCCGCAATCTCGCGGCTGATAATGACAGGCTGATTCATATTGCGCCGGCGAGGACCGATTACGGGATCGGCGGGTGCTGGAACGAAGCGATCTATTCGCCGTATTGCGGGCGCTACGCGGCGCAACTCGATTCGGACGACGTCTATTCGAGCGAGAATACGCTGGCGCGGATCATCGCGGAGTTCGATTTCGCCAGGTCCGAGAATAAAAGCTACGCGATGGTCATCGGCTCGTACACTATCGTCGATTTCGATCTGAACGAATTGCCTCCGGGACTGATCGACCACCGCGAATGGACGCGCGAGAACGGGAGGAACAACGCGCTGCGCATCAACGGGCTTGGCGCGCCGCGCGCGTTCGACGTCACCGCGCTGCGGCGGATCGGTTTGCCGAACACCAGTTACGGCGAAGATTACGCCGTGGCGCTGCGCGTCAGCCGCGAATACGAGATCGGGCGGATTTACGATTCGCTCTATTTCGCGCGCCGGTGGTCTGATAATTCCGACAGCGCGTTGCCGCTGGCGACGATGAACCGCTACGACGCTTACAAAGACCGGCTGCGGACGATCGAAATACTCGCGCGACAGCAGTTCAACGCGCGGAAGCGGGCGCCGCGGCGCGACATAATGAGGGCGAAATGAGCTGGAAGGAAAGGGTCGTTGACATAGAAGAGCTGCGGCCGTACCTGCCGAACAATTCCGAGCCGGATTTTCGCGGCCTCGTCGAAGGGCTGGCCGAGCAGCAGTTGGCGACGTGGCCGATGTTGCGCGACGCGGTGGCGGGACTGGCGCGCGTGGAATACAAGAGGGTTCGGGTGAGAGGCTCGGAAGTCCTCGCTCAGTTCAACCCGCAGAGGATCGTCAGCACGGCGGCGAAAGTTGACGCGGCGACGATCAAACAACGCCCGTGCTTTCTCTGTGCGGAGAACCTGCCGCCTGAAGAGCGCGGAATAGCCTTCGGCGCTGATTTCGTCGCGCTCTACAACCCATTCCCCGTTCTGCCGCGACACCTGGTGATCACCTCCCGCCGCCACATTCCACAAACAATAGAAGGCAATTTCGGGACGCTGCTCGACCTGGCGCTGGATCTGGGCGGAGAGTTTTTCGTCCTCTACAACGGCGCGGCATGCGGGGCTTCGGCGCCGGACCATTTGCACTTCCAGGCCTGCGCGCGCGAATCGGCGCCGATCATTCCTGAGATCGATACTTGGGAGAGACGGGGCCTGTCGAAGAATTCCGGCGTCGAATCTTTCACGTTGAAAGATTACCGATTGAACGCCCTGGTCGCGCGCGGCAATGATCGCCTGGCCGTCTACGAATGGTTCGAGCGAGCGCTGCGCCGTCTCGCTGAAATCACCGGCGCGGAATCCGAGCCCATGATCAATCTGGTCGTGACGCGCGACGGCGGCCGGTGGACTGTGATAATTTTCCCTCGCAGCAAACATCGCCCCGACCGTTATTTCGCCGACGGCGACGCAAAATTGACCGTCAGCCCCGCGGCGATTGACCTGGCGGGCGTTCTGGTCGTCCCGCAGCCCGACCATTTTTCGAAAATCACGTCGCGGGATGTGGAAGAGATTTACGCCGAGGTGACGCTGGACAACGCAGTGTTTGATACCTGGTTGCGAAATGAATAGGACTTATGGGACTTATAGGACCTATAGGGCAGTCCTATAGGTCCTATAAGTCCCATAAGTCCTATCCGCAGGAGTTTGGCAAATGAAGATGGTAGATCACGAGCCGGTCGTTTCTGTCGGTTTGATGACCGGCGCGGAGAGCGTGGTTTTTGAGCTGAAAGGCGCTTTCGTGAATTCCGCCGGCGAACGGCTGGACGGCGGAAGATATCGCGCAACGCCGTTCAACAACGGCGTTGCGATCGTGTCCGAAGGCGGCCCTCGCAGCCTTTCGGCTTCGCAGTGTCTGTTAACGCCCGCCGCATCCTCGGCTTCTTTTCTTGTCCGCGACGTCACAATCGGGATTGATTTCCACTGGCAGCAAAAACAGGACCAGGAGTTTCGGGGGGCATTGAAAATCAAGCTCGACGCGGACGGGCGGTTGACGGTCGTCAACGAGGTTCCCGTCGAAGCTTATCTGACCGGCGTCATTTCGTCGGAGATGAGCGCGGACTCGCACCCCGAACTGCTCAAGGCGCATTCGGTCGTTTCGCGTAGCTGGCTGCTGGCGCAAATGAAGCCGTGGAAGAAGGAGCGGCGTAAACCTTCATTCGCCCCACAGACAGTCGGCGGCGAGAACCGATTGATCCGCTGGTACGACCAGGAGAGCCACGCCGATTTCGACGTCTGCGCCGACGACCATTGCCAGCGTTATCAGGGTGTCACGAAAGCGACCTCGGCGGCGGTCTACGAGGCGATCAGCGAGACGTTCGGGCAGGTTCTCACTTTCGACGATGAGTTGTGCGACGCGCGTTATACGAAGTCATGCGGAGGGATGACCGAGAGCTACGACGCGGCCTGGGAGGACGAGCGCTTTCCTTACCTGGCCGTCTCGTACGACGGCGAAGAGTTTCCCGCCGGATTCGATCTCCCTCTGACTGACGAGGCCAACGCCGAGCGCTGGATTCGCAATTCGCCGCCCGCGTTCTGCAACACGACGGACACGGGCGTCCTCGGAAAGATTTTGCCGGATTTCAATCAGGAGACCACGGACTTTTACCGGTGGCGCGTGACGATAGCGCAGGACGAGTTGAGGGATTTATTGCGCGCGAAGCTCGGCGCCGATTTCGGCGCGGTTCATAAGCTCGAAGCCGTCGAGCGGGGAGCTTCGGGTCGCATCGTCCGGTTGCGCGTAGTGGGCGAGCGCGAACAAATGGTCATCGGCAAGGAGCTTGAAATCCGCCGCGCGCTCTCGCCGTCCCACCTTTACAGCTCGGCCTTTGTAGTCGAAAGCGAAGGAATGAACGGCGGCGCGCCAGCCGCGTTCACACTGATCGGCGCCGGATGGGGACATGGCGTGGGGTTGTGCCAGATCGGCGCCGCGTTGATGGCTGAGCGGGGCTATGATTTCCGGCGCATTTTGGAACATTACTATCGCGGCGCGCGGCTTTACGGATTATACTCAGCGAATCAGCGCCGCGAGCTATAGCGAGAAGGCTCCCACTGCCGGCCCGCGCGCTACCGCTTGCGGTTCTGATTCGTCGGGAGTCAAAGAATGACATATGATTTTTACACTTTTGCCTTGACTGACCGCCGGCGAATGCTGGCCGACGCCGGGTTCGCCCGCGACGATCTACGTATCTGGGCGCATCCCGACGGGCGGGCGATCGGGGAGGGCGTCGCGGCGGCGTTGTCTGACGAAGCCTTTCTGCGTTTTCTGGATGTGGAGCCCGCGCACGTTAATGAATTGGCGCAGAGATACGGAGAGGTAGAAAGATAGGGAGACAAGGGGACGGGGCGACGGGGCGACGGGGCGAGAAAAGTAGGGAGAGAAAAAAATTGAGTCCTGAAATCGAAAATCGCCCCGTCGCCTCGTCACCCCGTCGCCCTGTCCACTACTGGAGGGAATCTCGATGAAAGCGACGGCGTTTATTCTGCTCCTGACATGTTTGTTGTTGCTGTCGTCATCCGCACAGAGCCAGCGGTTAATTGGGCGGCCCGATTTCAGGTCTCGGAATGATTCCCGCGGTTCACACAGGAAATTGGAGTTCACGTTCGCGCGTCTAGAATATGATTCATACGGGCGGCGCGGAGGGTGGATGACCGATTACCCGGAGGCCGACGAGCACTTTATCATGGGCCTGCGCGACTGGTGCCAGAGCAACCTGGCGATCTCCGACGACCCGACGTCCTGCGCGCCCGTCAACAAAGATCTCTTCAAGTATCCGTTCGTTTACATCGTCGAGCCTGGCTATATGGATCTTTCAACTGAAGACGCGGCGAGCCTTCGCGAATACCTGGTGCGCGGCGGCTTTTTGATGCTCGACGATTTTTGGGGCGAATACGAGTGGAGGAACGTTCAGGAACAGATGCGTAAAGTCTTCCCTGAATACCCGATCCGGGAACTGCCGCGCGATCATCCGATCTTTCACTGTTATTTCGATATTGACGAGGTCGTCCAGGTTCCTATGTTCTTCAACTATCTTCGTAACGGCATCACATACGAGAGGGACGGATACGTCCCGCATTATGAAGGGATTGCGGATGACACTGGGCGCGTGATGGTTTTCATTGCCCGCAACTGCGACAACGGTGATGCATGGGAGTGGATTGACGACCCGCGTTACCCGCTGAGATACGGGCTGGCGGCTTACAAAATCGGAATGAATCTGATCGTTTACGCGATGACTCACTGATGCGGTAGTTGGTGGTTAGTGGTTGGCGGCTGGCGCCGCGTTTCTGGCCAACCACCAACCACTATTCCTCCGGTCTGACGATGAATTTGTATCCGACGCGGTGGACAGTGACGATGAAGCGCGGGTCGCTCGGGGTTTCCTCGATCTTCTGGCGCAGCTTGGCGATGTGCATGTCGACGGTTCGCGTGAGGGGGAAGCTGCCGTAGCCCCAGACTGAATCGAGCAACTGATCGCGCGTGACTACCTCGCCGCGGTGCTCGATGAAGTATTTCAGGATGTTGAATTCTCGCGGCGACACTTCGACGGGCGCGCCTGCCTTCGCCACCTCGAACTTTTTGAAATTGACCGTGATCGCGCCGAAGCGGAACTCTTCGGGAGTCTCGCCGTGGCGGTGGGCGCGGCGCAGCAGGGCTTCGACGCGCGCCATCAGCTCCATGAAGCTGAAAGGCTTCGTCACATAATCGTCCGCGCCGATCTTCAACCCGACGACCTTGTCAATCTCCTGGCCTCGCGCGGTGAGCATGATGATCGGCGTGGAGTTGCCCGCGCCGCGGAGCTGTTTGCAGATGTCGAACCCGCTCATCTTCGGGAGCATCACGTCCAGGATGATCAGATCCAACTCCTTCTCTGAAGCCAGGCGCAGCCCGGCGGCCCCGTCGCGCGCGACCTGAACTAAATAGCCTTCGTATTCGAATCCGTCGCGCAGCGCCACGGCCATTGCCTGATCATCTTCGACTATCAAAACTTTTCCGTTCATTCTTTCTTCTCCGCTGAGGAACTGGACATGGTTCACAGTTTTTTTCAGGATTTTATGAGCCGGGTCGAATCTTGAAATATTGTGAATCCTGTCTATTTTCGTTTTCAGTTTACGATCTTGCCACCGACCTTCAGGTCATGGCCGATCGTGTGGCCGTTATCCTTCATTTCCAGTTTGGCGCGGGCGCTCTGGTCAACTGGCAGGTGGATAATGAACGCGCTGCCGCGGCCGGGCTCGCTCTCGACGGTGACTCGCCCGTGATGGGCCTCGACGATGTGTTTGACGATTGACAGCCCCAACCCGCTGCCTTTTACGTCATGCACCAGGCTGTTGCCGACGCGGTAGAATTTCTCGAAGACTTTCTCTAGCTCTTCACTGGCGATGCCGACGCCGTGGTCGATCACCGAGATCATGACCGTATCGCCCTGTTCGGCGAGCTTGACGCCGATCTCTTTTGAGCCGCTCGAATATTTCACGGCGTTGTCCAAAAGGTTGATAAAGGCCTGCGCTATTGCGTCCGGATCGATAACCACCTGCGGCAGCGGGAACGAGGGCTTTTCCAAGTTCAGGGTGAAGCCGTTCTGCTCCAGGACGATGTCGAAGGTCTTCAGCGTGTCGACTACCACGCCCTCGACGCAGGTCTGCTCAAAGTGATAGGTCTTCTGGCCCGATTCTATCCTCGAAAAATCGAGGATGTTGTTGATCAACTGCGTAAGGCGGCGGCTTTCGGTCTCGATGTATTCGCCGTATTCTTGTATCTTCTCCGGCTCCTTGACGCGTCCGAGCTTCAGAAACTCGCCGAAGACACGGACCGAGGCCAGCGGCGTGCGCAGCTCGTGGGAAACGTTTGAGACAAAGTCTGTTTTCATTTGAGACAGTTTCATGGCGCGCGAAGCAGCGCGCAGCGCGATCACGACCCCTCCGATCAGCGCCAGCGCCGTCAAGGCAGAAAACGACAAGCTGGTGATAAAGTTATTGCGGCTCCACTCCTCTTCGGTCATGTGGCGCATGCGGATGCCTAAAAACCAGTCTGTGAAAATGAACGGTATCGGCGCCCCGACGTCGTATTTTTCCCCCTCGAATTGCTGATTGGCGAAAATCAGCTTGTGATCGCGCTTCATGTCAACGATTGTGACGACCACGTCCCGGTGGTCATCAGGAAAACACTGCGGAAGGGTCTCTTTGAGGGCTGGGGCAAGATAGTCGTTAATGAACACATTGTCGTTCAGGAACATCCCGGCCACGCCGACCACTCGCGATTTTTCGTCAATAATCGGTTTTACTATGATGCGGTTTTTCGGGTCGCGCTCATCCACAGTCAACCGAACCGTCTTCGGAACCGCCTTAACCAGCGTCATCGAAACCCAACTCGCCGCCGCCGGGTGCGCCGCGCTCCATTCGTCGTTACTTGCTATGTAATAAAATGTGGATTTGATCGGGTCATAGAACTTTACGGTCGCGGTGGTCGGCGCATTTTCTCCGCTGAGGACCGCCGTAAAAAACAGTCGCGCGCCTTTAAATGGGTGGTTTTGGAAGTGAGTGGCGATCTGCTCGGCATCCATCGCGTTGTTGATATCGAAATCAGGGTCCGGATAATGGTGACGAAAAGCCGTATGGGGAACGTTGAGTGTCTCTTCAGCCTTTTGCTTATATTGAGATATCACATTATCGAGCACGTCGGAGATGTAACGGCGCATGTAAAACCGCCGCGCCTTGGGGAGTGTTGACTCCAGCTCCGACAGCGACTGGTATTGCAGCCACAGATGCGCCAGAAGCGGGATCGCGACCGCCACCAATCCCACCGTCATCCCATGTCTGCGGAACGACTCCTTTAATCTCTGCATTTGCTTCACTCTCCCCTTGAAGTATACCCTGACCAATCCTGTCGCCGGACGGCGCTAAGGCCTGGTTTTACAAATGATTTACAAGTTTTACTGGTTTTTACTGGCGCTTGAAGACATTTACCAGGACTTGAGCGAAACTCCAAACTGGCCAGGGAGTCCCAAGCGTAAGCGAAGTTACGATCCGGCGCCGGAACCGGCCTTAGTATGATTCATAAGTTCACATGCGATCCACGCAGCAATATTCAAATGGAGGAAGACGTTAATGCCGAATGAAGCAGTGGACAGGCTATCCGACGACCAGGCGATTATATTTCAAAGCGGCCCACAAGCGTGCGCGGAAGCGGGTCTGGGAGCGCAGGCATCCCTGCCTGCAGATTCCCAGAGCGAGCAGGCAGGGATGCCTGCGCTCCCAGGGGCGCCGGCGCCGCAACCTCGACCGGCTCTGACGCTGGTCAACGGCACTAGGGAGGTCTCATATGAGAATTATGAGTGTTTCATCGGCGTCAGCCCCAATGTCTCCGACCTGAAAAAGTTCATCGGAGTCCATGCGTCGCAGACGCATCCGGTTTTGCTAATCGGCGAACGCGGGCTGAGGCAGGAGCAAATCGCCCGCGTCCTGCATCAAGCCGGCGCGCAATGGGCGCAGCCGTTCTTCGCCGTCAACGCCCACGGACTCGGCGCCGATGCGTTGCACAACATCCTCTTCGGCCCTCATGGAATGGTCGAGACCGTCAAGCAGGGGACTATCTACATCAACGAATTGACCAGTCTGCCGCAGCTTCTGCAGCAGCGTTTCGCCGTCTACCTGGAAGAACAACGGTGGCGCGGGCGCGACGGACGCCAGCGGCTGGTCTTCGCTTCGGAGTGGAACCCGGCAGACCGCAGGGCGGAAAATAGAATAGCTTACGGGCTGGTCGAGATGCTGCGCCAGTTCAGTTTCACCATCAAACCGCTCCGCGAGCGGAGCGAAGACATTCCCTACA
Source organism: Blastocatellia bacterium (assembly GCA_036565725.1). Taxonomy (GTDB): domain Bacteria; phylum Acidobacteriota; class Blastocatellia; order RBC074; family RBC074; genus JAJVID01. Next base: position 370 of record DATCXQ010000671.1, on the reverse strand, counting down.
TCGCGAAGCATATGCTCTCCCGCATCGCTCAGAAATTGGGCAAAGGCGCTAACGGAATCACCGCCGAGGCCCTCGCCGCTCTGACGGAGTACAACTGGGAGAGCAATCTCGACGAGCTTGAGTCGGTGCTCGAGAGCGCGATCAGTTTTCTGCCGCCTCAGCAAATAGACGAATCGGTCCTGCCATCGCGCATCCGGTATGCCCATCTCAAATCAATCCCGCCGGACGGCATCGACCTGCCGCAAATCGTCGACGATTTCGAGCGTGACCTGATCGCCACCGCCCTCGATCAGAGCGGCGGCAGCCAGACCAAGGCGTCGAAACTCCTCGGACTGCGCGTGCAGACATTGAATATGAAGCTCAAACGCTA
>DATCXQ010000668.1:0-8099 GCA_036565725.1 Blastocatellia bacterium | reverse complement strand
GGCGGCCGGCGTAGGTTCGACCGCCATTCAGGGCAGCAACAAAGTGAAAATCGAGAGCGGGACTGAAATTTTGATCAGGACGACCCGCTGATGATTGCGGATTGAAGGAATGAAGGGGTGAGCGGGTGAAGAGGTGAAGGGGTGAGCGGAAAATTGAATCACCCTTTCACCCTTTCACCCTTTCACCTCTTCAATCTGCAATCCGCAATCCGCAATCCGCAATCCGCAGTCCGCAATCTACAAATGAACCCCGAACGTTATTCCCGCCAGGAACTCTTCTCCGGCATCGGCAAAGAAGGACAACAGCGGTTGGCGCAGAGCCACGCGGTGATCATTGGATGCGGCGCGCTAGGAGCGATGCATGCCGAGATGCTCGCGCGCGCTGGCGTCGGGCGGCTGCGTTTGATCGACCGCGATTTCATCGAAGAGTCCAACCTGCATCGCCAGATAATGTTTGACGAGCGCGACGTGGCCGACAGATTGCCCAAGGCCGTGGCCGCGGCCGCCCGCGTGGGTCGCATCAATTCCCAAGTCGAAGTCGAAGCCGTGGTCAAAGACGTCAATTACTCGAACGTGGAAGAATTGATACGCGACGCCGACGTCGTGTTGGACGGGACGGACAATTTCGAGGCGCGATTTCTGATCAATGACGCGGCGGTGAAATCGGGTAAGCCCTGGGTTTACGGCGCGGCGGTCGGCTCTTACGGCGCGCAGATGACAATCCGCCCGCGCGTCACGCCCTGTCTGCGCTGCGTCTTTCCGGAAATGCCCGCGCCCGGGACTTCGCCCACCTGCGACACGGCGGGAGTGATCCTGCCTATCATCGCCGCGATCGCCGCGCATCAGGTCGCCGAGGCGTTGAAGATTCTGACCCGCCAGTTCGAAAAGCTTCACGGCTCGCTGTTGCAATTCGACCTCTGGCAAAACACGTCCACGCGGCTCAGACTGCGCGATCGCCCGGAAGACTGTCCCGCTTGCGGGCAAGGACGCTACGATTTTCTCACCGCTCGGGGCGGGCAGCTCGTGACGACGCTGTGCGGACGCGACGCGGTTCAAATCTCGCCTTCCACCGCCGTCCAGGTCGATTTCGCCGAACTCGCCGAGCGAATGCGCGACGCGGGCGAGGTGAGCTACAATCGTTTTATGCTGAAGTTCAAGTCGGGCGGGCGCGAGATCACAGTCTTCCCCGACGCCCGCTGCATCATCAAAGGCACAGACGATCTGAACGTGGCGCGATCGATTTATGCCCGCTACATTGGAGCTTAACGATTGCGGATCTTTCCATTGCGGATTGCGGATTGCGGATTGCGGATTTTGGGGACCGTGAGCGGCGAGTTGGAATATGAGCTGCGAAGATAATGTGAAGTGAAAACGTAATGAGCGAACCAAAGAACATTCAAAAGAACAATCCAGTCGCAGGGAGTGACAATCCGCAATCCGCAATCCGCAATCCGCAATCCGTAATCATCATTCCCGCGTCTACCTCGAATCTCGGCGCGAGTTTCGACACCTGCGGGCTGGCCCTTTCGCTCTATCTGCGGGTCGAAGTCGAGCCGCGCGAAAGTGGGTTCGAGATAATGTTGAGCGGCGAAGGCGCCGAAAAATTGCCGCGCGACGAATCGAACCTGATCGTCCGCGCCGCGCTGCACACCGCCCAACAGCGGAGACAGAAAATCCCCGGCGCCCGAGTGCGCGTCGACAGCCAGATTCCCCTCTCGCGCGGACTGGGCAGCAGCAGCGCCGCCATCATCGCCGGCATTTCGATTTACGAGGCCCTGTCGGGCGAGCGTTTGGGCGAGGAAGATTTCTTTGATTACGCGTTGCATTTCGAGGGCCACGGGGACAACCTCGCGTCGAGCATGCTCGGCGGCGTGGTCGTGGCTGTCGTCAAGGAGTACGTTGATTACTCCGGCGCCGAACGGCGCTCGCTCGTCGCCGTCAAACGGCGCTGGCCCGAAGAGGTCAGGATCGTACTCTGCATCCCCGAAGTCGAAATGGAAACGGCGAAGATGCGCGCCGTGCTGCCGCAAATGGTCACGCGCCACGACGCGATCTACAACTTGCAGCGCGCGGCCCTGCTGCAGGCCGCGCTCTCCGAACGCCGCTTCGATCTGCTCAGCGAGGCGATGCGCGACAGATTGCATCAGCCCTTCCGCGCCCCGCTCGCGCCTGGCCTGAGCGAAGTCTTGAAGCTGAATGACGAAACAGACGCGCATCCGGGGCTTCTCGGCGTCGCCATCAGCGGCGCAGGCTCGGCGCTGATCGCGTTCGCGACCGGGAACTGTGGAGCGATTGCTGAAACGATGAATGCGCGGATGGCGGCATGCGGCGTGAAGGCGCGCGCGATGGAAGTCAAGGTCGATAATCATGGGCGAGTGATGGCTTGACGCCTAATGTCAGCAATCACCGTTTACGCTCCGCAGTGATCGCCGACACTGGAATCCCCGCCACAAGGCTAACGCCTTATGGCGGGGAGGATGTTACTCTTTCTCGTCCTCGAAAATATACAATGGCTGCCACCATCGTGCGGGAGCGCAGGCGTTTTCAAGCGGGCCTCTCGGAGCGCCATCTTGAATCAATTCACTGGCGGAACCAAGCTCGACAATGTCTATTTCTTCAGGTTCCATGCCGTTTTTTTCTTGAGGTTCCATGCTATTTTCCTTTCTGTTATTTGTAGCATCACACCTGGGTGACGCGATGCGCGGCTTTATAACCTCGAGGGAGCGAGTCGTCAAACTCTAGCAGTGATGTTCGATCGAGCGCAACCATATCTCCAAAGCCACCACTTTGGAAAACGCATCCAACTCCAGCTCCATGCCATGCCGAGCCTTATCAAGCGCCGACATCAGCTCTTTATAGTCAATATACCCTCGGCTAACTACGCGAGCATCATCAAGCATCGCCTTGATCGTCGCCCATTCGCGCGCCAGGCCGCGACAGAATGTTTCGCTGACGGACCCCTTGCTTTTTCGCCGGAGTACCACTTCTGGCAGGATATCTTTTAGGGCCCGTCGCAATAAAGGCCTTGTTTCGGTCGGCTGCAGTTTCTGCTCCAGGGGAACGGCCATCACGAACTCTACGAGCGGGCGGTGTAGAAATGGGAAAGTCTTGACGTAACTGTGCGGATCACGATGTCCCAACGCAAGAGCGGAAATTGCGAACATTAGTGACGAAGCTTGCGCTTGCAGGCTTGGCAGGCGACAGCCGAAGGGATCGGAGGGCAAGAGCAATCGCGCAAGAAAATCGTTCTTTTTGGCGAAATCTCGATCCACCCAGGCTGGGATCGGAAATTTATTTTGCAATCTTGCCCTGATCGTGACGGGCAGAAATGGGACCAAGCCTTCCTGCCATAGGAGATCCCAATAAGTTCTGCGTAAAACTCGACTCCACTCCTGTAGTTGTTTATGCAGTCTAAGAGGTTTTAATTGATATATCATGTCTCCTATCTGCGCCGCAGGCTCAGGCGCGCTCCATAACAACTGGTCTCCGCCAAACCCGCTGAAAAGGATTCGCGCTCCTTCCGCATTCATTGCTTGCCCCACCTGCGCCTGCGCTCCATAAGCGCATAAACTTGGGCTCGGCCTCTCTATGAATTCGTCTTCCGGAGACGCCAACTGAACCCAATGTCCTTTGCGAAGGAAGTGATATCCGGCTTCGCCGCGTTTCTTCTCAACCGTTTCAATAAAACGGCGATCATATGAGGTTTCTCCGTCATCCAGATAAGAGATCGTTTTTAAACGTTTAGCCTGATGGCTTTCTTCCGCCATGAGTCTGTCCGCCATGCAAACTATGGACGACGAATCCAGCCCCCCACTCAATTCGGCCCATACGGGCCCATCAGCTCTCAAGCGACACTGCACCGACTCTCGAAACAATTGACGAAAGTGGTCCGCATATTCCTCATCCCGTTGGTAGCGTATCTCTTTTTCCGTATCAGGCTGCCAGAACCTGTGCGCCCGCGCCCGACCTTCGTGAACAGACACGACAAACCCCGGTTCCACGGAAAAGACCTTGCGATACGGCGTGCGAAACAGTTCCGGATATATCGCCAAATAGCCTGCGACAAACTCATCGTCGACTTCCAACTCGACGCCGGATGACCTGATCAACGCCTCGAGCGTTGACGACCATATAAGCCCGCTATTGTCGGCGTAATAATAGAGTGGGCGGACGCCGAAGGGGTCGCGCGCTAAGAGCAAGGTTTTTGTCACCGGAGCCCATAAAGATAACGCGAAATCGCCGATTATCCGCCGCAAGAAATCTCCGCCCCATTCGAGATAGGTGGCCATCACCAGCGCAACGTCAGTAGTGTTTCCATTCAAGCCGTGGGGGAAATGGCTCAGCAGATCGTCACGATTATCCAGCCGGCCGTCCCATGCGAGGATATGCCCATGAGGCGAAACGAACGGCTGAATTTCGAGTCGCGATTCTCGATCTGTAGGAAAAGCTCTGAAACAGAAACCTACGGAATCCTGAATTAAATATTGCCCGCTGTCCGGCCCGCGTGGAATCAATTCGTCGCTTAACTTGGCCAGGGCGCGCTCATTAATCGGTCCATTATTGAAGTCGATCAACCCGCCGATTCCGCTCATAAACCACTCTGCAGAATTCAAGAGAAAGAATTTCAGGCGCCAATGAACACGAATATTCACCAGTAGGAGCAAGGGAATGGCGGCTTAACGACTTATCAAGACCAGAAAGAAGATTCTTTTTCATTCGTGCCTAAAAACATACAGCCGCCGACAATACGGCCACATCAACAACGGCTCAGGACGTGGAAGAAGGTTTGAACTTTCGGGTGATCGTTAACCACTTCGCTATGAACTTCGACCCAGGCATGGCCATAGAAGGGCATCTTGTGAACGCCGATCACCATTTCCGCAGGCGCGCCAACGCTGCGCAGCAAACAAGTCGTTGTCGCCGAACGTTGCAGACAGAGGGCTTTTTTAGGATGCCAGGCGCAGGCGCGAATCACTGTCGAGCAGACATGCGCAACCATCTTAGGATCAGGCGCCTCGCCGTTAATCGGCCAATCGGAAACGATGCGACGAAGCGCGTTAATGCCGGTCAGTTTGAGCCCCACATCCACCATCACGAGCGCAGCCAGCGCGGCCGGAGTGTGAAGTCTTAGCTTTAAAAGGACGCCGATCAAGAAGCGTGTTCCATTCACTGCGCATTGAACCGCCATCCCGCGAAGTCGTCGGGCGTAGGCGCTCGCCGACGCCGCGGAAGTTTGCAGAAGTCCCTTTTCATTCAACTTATCGATAAGGCCGTTAACAACGGCTTCAATGCGAGAAGGATCAGAGAACTCGACCTCAACACCCACAGCGCTGACGAGGTCTGCGCGCGACAGACCGGATTCGCTTGACGCGATCTTATGTAGAATTACCGCCCCTGTTTTATTGATGCTCAGAACCTTATCTTGTCCAAAATCGAGTATGACGCATCCATCCTCAGTGATTGGAGAGATACAGATATCCGGGGCCAATCGAATATTCGTGAGAGTTGAAGGAGTCATCTGTTCAGGTTGTCAGGTGGATTCCGCCCGATCGGGCGGAATGAACAGTCGAGGCCACCCGTTAAAGATCATCGCGTAAACGTTTAAGCTCCAAGTTTGGCGATCTTAACATACCGACACGCCCACACAGCGACGACGATGAAACAAAATGGCCGTCGAGACGCGTCGCAATTGGGCGCCGGTTGGATGGCGTCCGCCAAGCGACGTGAAGTATGATAAGCGTTTGAATCACTTCGAAAAATAGAAATAAAAGAAAATGAAGCGGAAGTCCTCTACTCTAAATGACCTCGACCTAAATGAATGGCGCGAGTACGAAGACATTTTGACGGATTCGCTTTGGCTGATTCCAGAGCGTGACAGGTCGGGAACGCACATGGCCGATTATCACGGAAATTTCGTTCCCCAGATTCCGTATCAGGCCATGCGCCGTTATACCAAACAGGGTGATGTTGTTCTTGACGCCTTCCTCGGTTCAGGCACTTCGCTCATCGAATGCCGGCGCCTTGGTCGTCACGGCATCGGTATAGAACTAAAGCCGGAGCTTGCGCGGCAAGCCGAGGAACGAATCTCCGGCCAGAGCAATCCATACGATATCACTACTCAGGTTTTGATTGGTGACAGCAGCGATCTTGAGGCTGCTCCATCTTTAATCGCTGGCGCTTTGAAGAACATCGGCAGGGAGAGCGCCCAACTCGCAATCCTTCACCCTCCCTATCATTCGATCATCAGGTTTTCTGATCGCGAAGAGGACCTCTCAAACTGTCCCAGCGTTGAGGGGTTTCTACAGAGATTCGGGCGAGTAGTTGACGCCGTCGACCAATTCCTGGAGAAAGAACGTTATTTAGCCCTTGTTATTGGCGATATGTATGCGGACAGCGAGTGGATACCACTTGCTTTTTACTGCATGCAGGAAGTAATGAAGCGCAACTACAGTCTAAAAAGCATTGTGGTCAAGGATATGCAAGGCAACCGGGCAAAGCGCAATCTTGAGAATATCTGGCGCTATCGTGCGCTTGCAGGCGGCTTCTATATATTCAAACACGAGTATGTGATGTTTTTCCGGAAGGTTGGTAAGATATGTCATCTCTCACCAAAATCCCGGCAGGCGTCCAGTATTTCTTCGACGACGAAGTAAAACTGCGCCGCTATGTCGAGCGGCGCGCGATGGATGTCTTCGCGGGCTGGTCGTATGACGAGATCATCCTGCCGATGTTCGACTATCACGATTTGTTCGCGCGCGGGATGGGCGAGGAGAAGGCCGAGCGGACATATCGCTTCGTCGACCGCGACGGCGCGCTGCTGGCGTTACGTCCCGAATTGACCTCACTCGTCGCGCGCACGGTGGCAACGCGGTTCATCAAACGCGCGCGCCCGGTCAGGCTCTGCTACTCGGGCGAGGTCTTCCGCTACGACGAGCCGACCGAACGCGCCGCGCGAGAGTTTCACCAACTCGGCGTGGAACAGATCGGCGAGCCTGACATCCTCGCAGACATCGAGGTCCTGCTGGTCGCAGCGGAAGTCCTGGCGGCGCTCGGCCTCGACGGGTTCCGCATCGCGCTTTCGCATGTCGATTTTTTCAACGGCGTCGCCGACTTCCTGAAACTCGAGGCCAGGGGACGCGCGCAGTTGCGGGAGATAATTGATCGCCGCAACAGCCTCGCGGTCGAGGAATTCCTGCAAACCCGCGCGCCGGGCGTCGAAGAGTCGCGCCGCGCCGACTTCTCCCGGCTGATTCAGATCGCCGGCAAACAGGACGTGATCCGGCGGGCGCGGGAGATTTTGATCAACGGGCGCTCGCTTGCGGCGGTGGATCACCTCGACAAAATTTATTCGACTCTGGACTCGCTCGGATTCGGGGAGAATTTCGACGTCGATCTTGGCGACACGGGCGGGCTCGAGTATTACACGGGACTGACGTTCAAGGTCTATGCCCCTGGCTTCGGCGCGGAAATCGGCGGCGGCGGACGTTACGACAACCTGATCGCCAATTTCGGCGAGCCTGAGCCGGCGGTCGGATTCTCGATTGCGCTCGACGGACTGGTCGGCGCAATCTCGATGAATGATGATAAACTGCATTGGCGGGGCGCGGGCGAGGTTCAAACGATCTCATTCGACGGCGACACGGCGCGCGCCTTCGAGCAGGCGCGCCGAATGCGGGAACAGGGGAAGCAGGTGAAGATCTGCGCCAAATGATATGTTAACAATCGCGCTTTCAAAAGGTCGGATGCAGGACGACGCGCTGGCGCTCTTCGCGCGCGCCGGCCATCTCGTCGCCGAAAGCGAATTGAATTCGCGTAAACTGGTCGTCTCGACTACAGACGGGCGATACAGCTTCGTCCTGGTCAAACCCGGAGATGCGCCGACTTACGTCGAGTACGGAGTGGCCGACGCGGGCGTTTGCGGGCGCGACGTTTTGATGGAATCGCGCGCCGACGTGCATGAACCGCTAGACCTGAAATTCGGCCGCTGCAAAATCGCGGTCGCGGGAAAACGCGAAGTCCTGGGCGAAGATTACAACCTGCTGGCGACCGTTCGAGTGGGCACGAAATATCCGCGAATCGCCACAGATTACTTCCACGCG
>DATCXQ010000573.1:0-7923 GCA_036565725.1 Blastocatellia bacterium | reverse complement strand
GGGACCATCTCGCGGTGGATGCAATGAACCGCTACACGCCGGAGTCCGCGATCCAGACGGCGAAGGCCTTGGGGCCCTATAACCTACGGTGGTTCGAGGATGCGTGCGACCCGCTCGATTTTGCGGCGCATGCGCAAATCGCTCGCGATTATGAACCTCCACTCGCCGTAGGCGAGGCGCTCTTCTCGCTAGCCGATGCACGCAATTTGATCAGGTATGGTGAGTTGCGACCAGACCGCGATGTTCTACTGTTCGATCCAGCCCATTGTTATGGCCTTCCTGAATACTTGAAGATTCTCGCGATGTTGGAGGGCGCAGGCTGGTCACGGGCGGCCTGCCAACCACATGGCGGCCATTTGTTTTCACTCCACGTGGCGGCAGCGCTCGGTCTTGGCGGCAGCGAGGCGAATCCATACAACTTTCAGCCGTTTGGCGGATTTGCCGATGACGCTGTAGTCGAAGACGGTCGCGTGTATCCACCAGAGGCGCCGGGGATCGGCTTCGAGACGCGATCTCGGCTGTACAAGGTGTTCCGTTCTTTGCTAGAGGGCGCTTAACCCTGGCAATCGGAATCTAACAGATTGCCACTGATAATTTTGAGCATAAGCTTTACTGTCTCCTGCACAGCATTCGCCGTCTACTTCCCGATCATAAGAGGCTGAGCCTGACTATCTCATCATTACTCAGGAGGAGAATCACACTGGAAGGCCTGCGCTTACGCCGGCTCTTATATTCCGGCGTGACCGCAATAATCTGCTCTCCTTCAGGGACGAATCTCAGCAGGTCATCCCACGAAAAGTTCTTCGGGACAGCATTGCCGATCAGATTTCTGATCTCGCGCTCGCATGACTCGCGATAGCTCTTCGACATTTCTTCCCGACTTCGCCCCTGGTCATTGCTCGGATCGAAGCTTCCCCACGCGTCGGTCTGATAGAAATCCTGCGGGGCGGCTCCGCCCACCGTTAAATCGACGCTGTCCACGTCCCAGTTTTTCGGGTCGCTGAAAGCGAAGACAACGTGGTTTTCGATCTCGCGCCATTCCGCCGAGGTGTCCATAGCGAAAATTCCATCCTTCTTTATTTTCAGACGCTTACAGGCATCCCATATTAACAGCTAACTTGCCGTTATTAACGATCCCTCTATACTAGGATTAAATTTTGATCTCGAAAATTTTGGTTGGGAGAAAGACAAGCTTAGTTGTTGAAAACGCAGATGCATCGAGTTTTGGCGAAGGACAGGCTCCTCATCCCCGAGACGGAATTTTCGGTACGGACACAAGGATTATCGGCGCCCCGGATATTCATGCCGATTTGAGTCTGACGGCAAACTCCAACGCGCTGGTCACGGCGAACATCTGTTTGTAAGTTGAGTTACGAAATGGAGTAATCGCTATCCCATCCACACACTTGGCGCCAGGATTAGTCGCCATAGGATCTTTTGCGTTCTCCTAAATATCCTGAGCGCAGACTTTTTGCGAAGCCGTAAATTGGAATCGGTGTGGCAAGGCGTTTGCTTCAATATCTTGGTCAAATCAGACCAAAGGGGAAATAAAGATGAATCCGCTGATGAAAAACAGAACGCAACTAATACGTGTGCGAGCCTCAACTCTCATGCTGGCGCTGATGATCACGCCGATAGCGGCTCTCTCGCAGAGTTACAAACCTGGGTTCAACATCTTTTCGACGCGGCAGGATTACGAGATCGGGCGACAATCGGCGGCGGTGGTCAACCGGCAGTTGCGGACTTATAAGGACGCGCGCGTGTCGCGCATCGGAAAGCGGCTGGCGGCGCATGCTCCTGGCACACGCTATCCGTACGAGTTCCGAGTCGTGGACAACAATGCGATCAACGCCTTCGCCCTGCCAGGCGGGTTCGTTTACATCAATCGCGGGGCATTGCAGGCCGCGCAGACCGAGGATGAGGTCGCGGCTGTGATCGCTCACGAGATCGCGCACGTCGCATTGCGCCATGGAACCAATCAGGCCTCGAAGGCTTACCTGGCGCAGGCTGGATTGGGATTGATCGGAGGGTTGCTAGGTGGACGGATGAATAGCGGACTTGGTCAGGTGATGGGCGCGGTAGGCGGTTTCGGATTGAACACGGTTTTGCTTAAACACAGCCGGACGGCTGAGCAGCAAGCCGATTCGCTCGGAATGCGAATGCTGCGGCGGGCTGGCTATAATCCCCGCGGGGTGATCTCGTTCCTGCAGACCATCCAGCGGCATTCGAGTGGACGCTCGGTCGGATTCCTGAGCAGCCATCCGAATCCATCGAACCGAATCGCGCGGTTGGAGAAAGAACTCGGTTCGCGGCGACGATGATTACATCAGTTAGTAGAAGGGACGGAAAGGCTTCTGGATTTCAAATTCTGTGACGAGAGCAGGAACCTCGTCACCTAGCGCCGCGGCGAGCGCATGACAAATCGTCATCTGTCGATGGATCTCAACTCGCTGCAATACTACAGACAGAGCTTTCAGTGTGATCTCGCCCCGCGCGTGGGCGGTGTTCACCTCCCGCGTTCGTTCATTGAGCCGCTCAATCTCCATTGCGACCTTCGGCCCTGTATCCACAGTAATAATCCCGTCTCTCTTTATTTGCATACATTTACTGACATCCAGTGTTAGCAGTTAACTTGCCGTTATTAACGATCCCTCTATTCTAGGATCAAATTTTGATCTCGTAATTTTTGGTTGGGAGAATGAAGAGCGAAGTTGTTGAAAACGCAGATGCATCGAGTTTTAGCGAAGGACAGGTGTCATGCGAAGTTATTTCTACCTTCTTGTATAATGACTCTTCGAGTACCTCCCCCACTTTTTTTCAGTATCTCCTACAAGTATGGGAAGCAGTGCTTGCCACGTAGGGAGAAGTTGAAATAGGCTCCGTCTGCCTTCCCTCGAAAAATTGCGCCAAGACCACTGTAAGCCTTTTGACTTCATGTACGTGCGATTGTGATGAAAACCGCAGGGGCGGCTATGGCCCATGGCCCCGCCGGAAATCTGCGGGGATGATTTAGCACTATTAAGCCAATAATCCAAATTTCAAAGGAGCTATCACTATGACCAGCAGAATAGCTTTGTTACTGGTAGCGTTTGTGGCGATGTCCTCAGGCCCGCTCGCCTTGGGGCAGACCACGACCGCGACCCTGTCCGGCGCGATCCGGGACGCCTCCGGCGCAGTCGTTCCCCAGGCGAGGATCAGCGTCACGAATATCAACACGGGAGCGACGCGCGAAACCGCCACTGACAGCGAAGGTCGCTACAACCTCACCAATCTGGGACCCGGCCAGTACGAGGTTCGGGCCGAGCGCGCCGGGTTCAGGACGGCCCAGAGCAACGTGACTCTGACCATAGGCGGCGCGGCGATCTTGGACCTGACTTTGCAGATCGGAAACGTGAGCGAAGTGATCGAGGTCAGGCAGGAAGAGCCGCTCGTCGAAACCACACAGGCGGAAGTGAGCCGCGTCGTCAACGAGCAGGCGATCGAATCGCTCCCGATCATCGGGCGTAACTTCGTGGATTTCGCCAAACTCTCAAGCGGTGTGGCACCGGGCCGCGAGAACACGGGCGGCGGCGCTTTCAAGGAGCCTGACACCGGCGTGGGGTCGGCGGCGGCGCCACGTTTGACTTTCGGAGGCCAGTCTGAATTGAGCACGCTGATCCTGGTCGACGGCGTGGACAATATCCAGACTTTCACCGGGTTGCCACGCGTCACCCCGTCGCAGGAAGCGGTGCAGGAATTTCGTGTGCTGAACTCCACCTTCCGCGCCGAATACGGCCGCGCCCTCGGCGGGTTTGTAAACATCGTGACTAAATCCGGCGGGAACCGCTACAACGGTTCGGCCTACTTTTTCGGGATGAACGACGCGCTAAACGCCAAGCCGATCCTGACCGGGCCCAATCCCGTGCTGCGGCAAAACCAGTACGGCGCGACGATCGGAGGCCCGCTCAAGAAGGACAAGGTCTTCTTCTTCGCCAACTACGAGGGACAGCGTCGCGCCGAATCGAACAAGTTTTCGAGCGTGATCCTGAACAATCTTGACGCCATCAACTCCACCAAGAGATTCTTCGGGCTGACGCCAGAAGTCGACGACCTGCTACGTTCGAACGACTACGACGGTTTCCTGACCAAACTGGATTACAAGCTGACCAACAACAACGACCTTTCCTTCCGCTATAACCTCCTGGATTCGACCACCGAAGGGTTTCTGGGCGGCGGCGGGCGAGCTTCACCGGCTTCGACTACGGGGAGGAACAACAGGACCTTCGATCAGTCTTTCGTTGTCAGCGATACCGCGCTGCTAGGAAGGAATGTGGTCAACGAGGCCCGCGTCCAGTGGGCGCGCCGTAGCTTCGATTTCCCATCCGTGCTCAAGGAACCCGATCTCGAAGTCTCCAATCTGCTCATCACCGGCAAGAGCACTTCCGACGTGGAGTTCTACCGCGAGGAACGTGTTCAGGCGTCGGACAATCTGAGCCTCGTTTCGGGAGCGCATGCGTTCAAGTTCGGAGGCGACTTCAATCACATCCGCAACCTCGCCAAGTGGGATCTCTTCTTCCCCGCGCGCGTGATCTTTGCGAGCCTCGGCGGGCCGGGCGTGGCCGGGCCGACCTTCTTGAATCAAACTCCTGTGGTCTTCTGGTTTCCGCTGGTGAACGGCGCGACAACGCGCCCGGCGCTTCCCGTCCCCTTCACCCAGGACGTTCCCGACAGCATCGAGCCGCTAACCAACACCCGCATAGACCATAATTCTTACGGCTTCTTCGTCCAGGACGAGTGGAAGGCGACACAGAAACTGACGCTCACACTCGGGCTTCGTTACGACTTCGCAACCTATCCGTCGGCGTTCGTGACGCGCAACGACCTGAACAATTTTCAGCCGCGCATCGGGCTGGCCTATTCTCCGAGCTCCCGCACAGTCGTGCGCGCCGGCTTCGGGATCTTCAATGATCGCCTCTTCACGAGCATCGGACAGTCGTTGGTAGGGACTGAATGGCTCAACGCAGGCGACCTGCCGAACGCTCAGGTCTTATTCCCCGGGATCCAGCCAGTGCGGGCCCGCTTCATTCAACCCACCATTGGAGGCGCATTGGCGTCGCCTGCGTCCATCGCCTGCCGTCCTGGAGGACCTACGATTACGACGACGAGCGCGGCGCAATTCGCCACCTGTCTCTTCACCTCCACCGGACAAACGCCGGCGCCGCCGGTGGTAGGCGGCGTCGTCTATCCAGGCTTCAGATTCAATAAGGATGGGAGGGTGCGCACGCCCTACTCAGAGCAAGCCAGTCTCGAAGTTTCACACGAGCTGGGCGGAGGATTCGCGGTGACCGTCGGTTATCTGTACGTGCATGGGCTGAAACTCGCGGCGACCAGCGGCATGCTCAATGGGATACAGACAGGGACGACGCCCTTCGGCAAACCCGTCTTCGCCCGGGCGGCCGGCGGACGGAGATTTCAGGAACTCGGCGATTTCTTTGTGGTCGACGACATCGGTTTTTCGATTCATCATGGTGGCGCATTCGAAATCGAGAAGCGATTCTCACGTGGATTCAGCATTCACAGCAGCTACACCTTCTCCAAGACCATCTCCAACTCGGATTCGGTGGCCAACCTGGCGGACTTCCCCGAAGGCCCAAGTATCGGTCCGGAGCGCGCGATGTCTCGACAAAGTGCGCCACACCGGTACACGCTGACTTTCGTCAGCAAAATCCCGTCGAGCGTGAAGCTTCTGCGCGACTTCAAGTTCAGTTCTTTGTTGAGCGCCCAGAGTGGCAGGCGCTACAACGTCTTCGCCGGCTCGGACGCGAACGGCGACGGCAACCCGCTCTCTGATCGCCCTGGCATCCTGGGCCGAAACACGCTCGAAGGGCCCGGTTTCGTCACATTTGACATGCGCGTCGCGCGGGAGGTCCGCTTGGGCGAGCGCGTCAGCGCCGAGTTCAGCTTCGACCTCTTCAACCTATTTAACCGCACAAACATCACGGACCTGAACACCGTTTATGGAGGGATAGATCTGAGCCTAGCTCCCAATTCGATCCTGGGATTCGGCACGCCCCGCGACGCGGCGAATCCCTTCCAGGTTCAATATGGCCTGAAACTCCGTTTCTGATCGAGACGGAGCCTAGAAGATGACAAAATCGACCACGACCATTGCGCAATTATAAGAGGACTTGACGAGGCGCCTGCTGGCTCGCGCCTATTTTCTGGCCCCGATGCTTGTCATCCTTCCGGTTTCCTAGCGCCCCCGGCTCCTACCGCCCCTTTGCCCTGCCACCGCTCAGGATCGGAGAGGCGCTGCTCGACCGCGCAACGAGCTATCCGTGGGGCGCTTCGTCTACATCCCGGCCGGTGGCTTGACGCGCAGGCCGGGCATTCTCCGCTTCGAAAGCAAGTGGCGGATCGAGAGCACGTGCGCGCCACCAGCCTGCCCCGGACGATCTTGCGGCCAGTCATGTCGCCCCGGTTCCGCGGCTCCTCTTGCGCGCCATGCCGCTTGAGAGAGGATCTCGCCTTGTCCATAGTAAAAATTCCGCCCCTCTTTGTTTTCACACACTTACAAACATCCAGTATTAACAGTTAACTTGCCGTTATTAACGAGCCCACTACGCTAAGATCAAATTTTGAGCTCGTATATTTCGGTTGGAAAAAAGACGAGCGAAGTTGTTGAAAACGCAGATGAATCGAGTTTTGGCGAAGGACAAGGACCAAGAGCCGCACGCGCTATTAAGTGGGACTCGAACCTTTCCGCGCGGCCAGATCCATCTCGCTCGGATAATCTTCCGCCCTGACAAGAGCTTCAGCTCTGCCGAATTTAAGGTAAAGCGCGGGGATGACGATCATATTCAGAAAAGTTGAAGTCACGATGCCGCCTAGAATAACTACCGCCATCGGCTGCTGAATCTCCCGGCCAGGCTCGCCCGCGCCCAGCGCCAGCGGAATCAGACCCACGCCGGTGACGAGTGCCGTCATCAGGATTGGACTCAGCCGTTCCATCGATCCCTGCACGATAGCTTCGCGGAAGCTCACGCCTTCCTCTTCCATCAAGTGTCGGTAATGCGTGATGAGCATGATCCCGTTGCGCGTGGCGATACCGAACAGAGTGATGAAGCCGACCAACGAAGCCACTGATAATGTTCCGCCGGATAGAAAGACCATCACCACACCACCGATCAGCGCCAGCGGCAGGTTGGCCATCACCAGCAGCGCCGCGCGCGTCGAACGCAGCGCGACGTAGAGCAGCAGGAATATCCCCGCTATCGCCACCAACGACAGCAGCGTTATCTGGCGCGACGCCTTCTCCTGCGCCTCGAACTGCCCGCCGTACTGGACGAAGTAGCCTTGCGGCAAAGCCACTTTTTGACTGATCGCCGCGCGCACGTCGTTGATCACACTGCCCAGGTCTCGGCCGGCGACGTTGGATTGGATGATGATTCGGCGCTGCACGTTCTCGCGGTTGATCGTGTTCGGCCCCTGGTCTGTGCGCACTTCGGCGACCTGACCGATTGGGACCTTCGCGCCGGTGGGAGTGTCAATCAACGCTCCGGCGATCGTTTCTATCGACTGGCGCGCGGCGTCATCAAACCACACCAACACGTCGTAGGTGCTCTGATCCTCCAACACCTGCGAAACGACCTCGCCGTTGAAGGCCGTATCGACTGCCTCGGCCAAGTCCCCCGCCGATAAGCCGACCGCGGCCGCCGCCTGACGTTTCAAATTGATCTGCACCTGCGGCACGCCCACTTGTGGCTCAACCAGAAGATCAACGACGCCCGGAACAGCCGCCATCGCGTCGCGGATCTCGTTCGCTTTGGTTCGCAGCGTCGCCAACTCCGGGCCGAAGAGCTTGATCGCGATCTGCGCGCGCGTGCCGGAGAGCAGGTGATCAATGCGGTGCGAGATCGGCTGGCCGACTTCAACCGCCACGCC
>DATCXQ010000572.1:0-12610 GCA_036565725.1 Blastocatellia bacterium | reverse complement strand
CTTGGGCAGCGAGTTGTAATGCAAGCCACACTGATTGTGGAATTGTAAACGCGAGGTGAAGACGTAATGAGCGAACCAGAGAACGGTCAAAAGAACAATGCGGTTACGGAAAGCGACAATCCGCAATCCGCAATCCGCAATCCGCAATCGAAGAATCCGCAATCCGCAATCCGCAATCCCTTGGTGGTCGCCTTGGACGTCGATTCGCCCGATCAGGCTTTGCTTCTGGTCGAGCGTTTGCGCGGCGTCGCCGGTATGCTCAAGGTCGGCAAGCAACTCTTCACCGCCGCCGGCCCCGAGATTGTGCGAAAGATCATTGCGATGGGCGAGCATGTCTTTCTGGACCTGAAGTTTCATGACATCCCGAACACGGTCGCAAAGGCTGGAGTCGAGGCCGCGCGTCTGGGCGTGAGCGTTTTTAATGTTCACGCGATGGGCGGGTCGAAAATGATGCGCGCCGTAAATGAAGCCGTGACCGAGACCGCAGAACATGAGAGGATAGCCCGCCCAATGATCTTGGGCGTCACAGTCCTGACCAGCCACACCCAGGATTCTTTGAAAGAAGTCGGCATAGATCGGAAATTGGATGACGAAGTGGTCAGCCTCGCGAAACTTTGCGAGGCGTCGGGTTTGGACGGCGTTGTAGCCTCGCCGCTCGAAATCTCTCCCATCAGAAGCGCGGTCGAAGATTCAGGCTTCGTCATTCTCACACCCGGCGTTCGACCCGCAGGCGCCTCTCTTGATGACCAGAGCCGCGTTACGACGCCGGCGGAAGCTATTCGCGCAGGCGCAAATTTTCTGGTCATCGGACGGCCGATAACAGCGGCGAATGATCCGGCGGCAGCCGCGCGTAAGATACTCGAAGAAATAAATCAGGCCGAAAATCGGGTAAGCGGGTCTGGTGGCATAAAAATGAGTCGAGAAGAATAACGAACCGATCCGTTCTCTGAACGTTTAATATCAAAGGCCGTCCGCGGCGAACTTGCGTCAAACCGCCGCCAATGTCAGTAGTAAATCAAAATAATTCGATGTCGCTCGCTAAAACAACTCGTAAAGCCATTTTGGGATCGCTCGCCGTCGCCGCGATCAGTTGCGGCTTGAGGTTTTACGCGCAGCAACAGGACGGGCGCCTGACTCCGCCTCCCAAAGCAACCTCGTCGCGGCCTGCCCCGACTTCCGAAAATTCCAACGGCGGATCGCCGCTGGTCGTCGGCGAGCGACTGGTTTACAACGTCTCCTGGTCGAGTTTCCCTTCGGCGGCGCGCGTCGAGATGGAGGTCGCCGCGCAAGGACAATTCTACGGACGGGAGAGTTATCAACTGCGCAGCAGGGTGGAAACTCTTGGGCAAGTACGTTCGCTTTTTGGCGAGGTGGATAATCAATATACCTCCTATGTGAGCCTGAGCGAGGCCGTTCCGCATCTGGCGGTGAGCGCGATTCACCAGGGGCAAAGACGGTCCGAAGAGGTGGTCGTCTTTGACCGTTCAAAACAGAAAGCGCTTTTCTCAGACGACAGCGCAGTCCCGATCCGCGACGAGACTTACGACCTGACTTCGCTGGTATACTGGCTGCGGCTGCAACCGCTCGCCGACGGCTCCAAGTACAAATTCACTGCGCTATACGAGAAGGAACTGGTCGAGGTCGAAGCGGTGGTCAAAGGCCGTGAACGTGTCGTCGTGCAAGCAGGCGCGTACAGCACCATTCTCGTCAATTTATATCCAAAGGGAAAATATAGCTCCTATCGCGGCTGCGTTTATATTTCCACCGACAACCAGCGCTTGCCCGTGATGTTTAAAGCAAACCTGCCGGTCGGCGAAGCGCGAGCCGAACTCGCCAGTGTAAGCTTCGCCTCGCCCTCGGAATCTCCTCCACTAAAACTCGATTCCCCGACCTCCGAAGGCGCCAAGCCCTTTCATTCGCCCCCTATCACGGGCGCCTCGGGCGGAAGCGGAAATGGGGTCGCGGGCGGCGATGGCGCGGCGCCAACAAACAGCATCAATCATCGCGGCGCCAAACCCGGTATTGACGTGGAATCGGCGCTGGAGCCTAAAGAATATCCTTTCATCGTCGGTGAACGGCTTAGTTATGACATCTCATGGGGAAGCTTCCCGTCGGTCGGCAAAGCTAGCTTTGAAGTGCGCCAGCAGGGGACGTTTAATGGGAACCGCGTTATTGAGTTCTTCGGCGAAGCGTCGTCAGTAGGCGCGGCGCGGACACTGATCAACGTCAACGACCGGGCGAGCAGTCTCGTTTTGATGGACTCGCTCACTCCGGTCAGAACCGATCTGCGCTTGCGCGAAGGAAAACGCCTCAAACAAACTACCGCCACTTATGATCGGTCGAGAAACCTGATGTCGCTCCCGAACGGCTCTCAGACCAATTTCCCTCCAGGCGCTTACGACATACTCTCGCTCTTTTACGCCATTCGCGCGGCCGACCTGAAAATCGGAACGACGCGCGATTTCACATTCTTCGACGCTAACAATCGCCTGCGACGGCTGACGATCAAAGTCATCAAGCAAGAATCCATCGGCGGCCCATTGGGCGCGCGCGACGCCTTGCAAGTAGATGTGCTTGCCCCTGAACCGGCCAAACCCCTTCTGGCGCAAACCTGGATCACGAATGACGCGCGCCGTCTCCCACTCTATCTGGTCACCCGCGCCCGCTTCGGCGAATTAAGATTCCAATTGGTCAACGCAATCAATACCAAGTGATTTATCGCCGAACCTAAAATTTGCCACCGCTTTTTCCTCCGTTGTAGTTGAAAGTCATTTTCATTTTAAATACAATTTCGCTCGGCTTGATTGAAGATTGATCTTTCAACAGTTATCAGGTTATCAAAGTTAACAATTCTCCCTATTTGACGGCAAGAGTCTATGAAATCAATATTTTACGCTGATATTCTCTCGTCGTGGCAAGTCTAAATATGAAAGACGCAATAAAGATACTGAACAGCGATTTAGACAAGGCAAGGCCGGCTTCGCCGGCGCGCCGATTAAAAAACTTATCGGAAGTCCTGCACGGGGTCTGGCATCAGGTTGAGTCGCTGGCTGGACCCGAAGACGCCTGTTACAGGCTGCTAGAGTTGGGCTTCACGCCGGGGGCAGAGGTCAAGGTCGCCCAGGTCGCCCCGCTGGGAGAGCCGCTGGTTGTCGTTCTGCGAGGGACGAGGCTGGCGCTGCGTAAAGATGAGGCTGCATGGATCATTGTGGAGTAGAAGAACAGACATCATTGGGTCCTACTGGGGCGCCTGCTGGCGAACTGACTGTCTGTCTGGTCGGCATGCCCAATTCGGGTAAGACGACTCTGATGAATGCCCTGACGGGCGGAAGCTTTCGCACCGGGAATTATCCCGGCGTCACAGTAAGCCTGCTCAGAGGGCGGAGCCGGTCGGATATTGGGGAGGTAGTCTCGATCGTGGACCTGCCGGGTATTCACAGCACGGTCGCCTCTTCGCCGGAAGAGGAACTTTCCGCCGCCGTGATCTCTGGGAAACATCATTCAGTGCTGGCCGACGTTTTCGTTGCAGTTGTGGACGCTACGCAACTCGAACGCCACTTACGCTTTGCATCTTACGTAGCGCGGCAAGGGCGCCCGATGGTGATCGCGCTGACGATGGTGGACCTGCTTCCCCGAGTGGGACAGTCGGTAGACGCCGCAAGACTGGAGTCGGCATTGGGTGTGAGGGTTGTGCCGGTGGACGCGCGCACTGGCCAAGGAAAGGAACGATTGCTTGAGGCCGTGCAGACCGCCTCAAAATCGGTGGAAGGAAGTGGCCCACTGGCGCAGTTGTCTGGCGAGCCGGCAGAAGCTTACCGTGGTTTGCAGCGGTTGCTGGAAGGTAGCGCAGCGGCGCCGCGCGCCGGATCGCGCTCGCGGGCGGGCGACCCGCTCACCGAACGCATTGATCGAATCCTCCTGCATCGCATTCTCGGCTTCCCAATTTTCTTTGTAACTCTGGCGGGACTCTTCGCCGCGCTCTTCTGGGCCGCGCAACCCCTGATGGACCTGGTGACCACCGGTTTCACAGCCGTCGGGAACCTGGTATTGCGCATCCCACAGGGCGGGATGTTTACGCGTTTTCTTTCTGAAGGGGTCATTCAAGGAATCGGCGTCGTCGCGGTCTTTTTCCCGCAAGTGATAATTCTTTTCTTTCTGATGACCCTTCTTGAAGACTCAGGCTATCTAGCTCGCGCGGCGACGCTGGCAGACCGTCCCTTGCGCTTGTTGGGGCTTCACGGCAGGTCATTCGTGCCGATGCTCTCCGGGTTCGCCTGCGCGATTCCGGCGACGCTCGCGGCAAGGGCCATTCCGACCAGACGCGAACGGCTGCTGACGATATGGATTCTGCCGCTGATGAGTTGCAGCGCGCGGCTTCCAGTTTACGCGCTCTTGCTGGCGGCGGTCATGCCGCCCGACGCGCCCTGGCGGGCGGGGCTGGCCCTCGCAGCGATTTACGTGGGCAGCCTGCTGACCGGCTCACTCGTGGCCGGCCTGATCAGCCGTTTCCTGCCTCAGGAGCGCGGCGTATCGATGTTGGCGATGGAGTTGCCGCTCTACCGGCGGCCACAACTCAAACCGATTCTGAAAATGACCTGGGCGCGCTCATCGGATTATTTGAAACGCGCGGGGGCCCCGATCGCCATCGTCGCCGCTTGCCTCTGGCTGCTTTCGAATTTCGGCTTCGGCGCAAAACAGATTACGCCGGCAGGCGGGCGGGAGGCCCCGGTGATCTCGCCGAGTCCGCTGGATCAATCATTCGCGGCGCAACTCGGACATATGATGGAACCGGCGCTCAGGCCAATGGGCGTTGACTGGCGCGTGGGCGTTGGGCTGATCTCAGCCTTCGCCGCCCGTGAGGTGTTCGTTAGTTCGCTGGCCATCGTCTTTCACGTCGCGGGGGACGAGGACGCGCAGAGCGAAGGGTTGTTGCAAGAGATGCGAACGGCGAAGATTGATGGCGTCGGCCAACCTGTCTTTACGACAGCGAGTATCCTCGGGCTGATCATCTTCTTTTTCTTCTCGCTCCAGTGCATGTCTACCGTGGCAGTAGTGCGCAAGGAGACAAACTCCTTACGCTTTGTCGCATTGCAACTCCTTTTCTACACCGGCCTCGGCTATCTGGCGTCGGTTGCGACTGTACAAGGGCTGAGACTTGCCGGCGTGCCCTAGGCGCCACTCATCGCAACATGTATGAAGGCTATTAGCCACAGAGGACACAGAGAACACAGAGAAATCATCATCCCCTCTGTGTTCTCTGTGCGCGCTGTGGCTATTCAGCCGCGCTAAGAGCGAGCAGCGCGGCCTCGGTCGCAATCTGGCGATTGATGTTGATCCGCAGTCTTGCCCGCAACTGATCGAATTTTTCGACCCAGCCCGTCAACCGCCGCAATCCGACCTTTTGCGCCAGCGGCGCCAAACGGTCGACGGCGTCAATATTGACAATGGAGTCGGCACCTCGCCCGGCGGCGAGCATGAACAGGTCGCGCAGCAAAGACGAGATCAAACTAAGCTCCTTCTCGAAATCCTCACGCTCCTTTTTGCCGAGGTATTCCGCCGCTTTGAGCAGGCGATGGCGGTTATCTCCCGACTCCAGCAGTTCGAGCAGTTCGATCAACGTCCGCCGCTCCTGGCGGTAGACAGAGAGGTCGAAGGCGGTTGCCTGGCCGATTCGCCCTTCAGTGATGCGGGCCAACAGCGCCATGTCCGGCGCGGGTCGCGGATAATTCCCGGCCAGATATTTTTCCATTTCGCTGACGGAGAGCGCGGTAAAATTGAGCCTCTGCGCGCGGGAGCGAATGGTCAGCAACAACGCGCCTGGGCGCGCGGTCAGCAGAATGATTGTCGAGGTCACCGGAGGCTCCTCAAGAGTCTTGAGCAGCGAATTGGCGGCCTCTTCGCGCAGCCGGTCCGCCTCGTCGATGAGGAAAAAGCGCTGGCGGCCTTCGCGCGGGTGGGAGTAGACCTCTTCGGCCATCTCGCGCGTCTGGGCGATCTTAATGAACTGGCCGTCCGGACGGACGATCGTCACATCTCCGTAACCGCCGGCGTCTATGCGCCGGCACACGGAACATTCGTCGCAACTATCAGACGCATAAGAGCCGGCAGGAGCCTTCTGACAATTCACGGCCTTGGCGAAAGACAGGGCGAACTGGCGTTTGCCCACGCCGTCAGGCCCCGCGAAGATCAGAGTCGAATTGACGCGGCCATTCTTCAGTAACCGCTGAAGAATCTCCTTGTTGCGCTGATTTCCGACGAGTTTTGCGAATGACATAAAACGGAGATGAGAATCAGAACTGATATTCAATGCGCGAAGAAGAGCCATTCATCGTCGTGCGCAATTTGCTCTTGAAAAAAAGATGGCCCGACCGACCATTTTCTGGTTGAAATGTTATTGAGCCGTTCTAAGGCGTAACCGCGACGTTCAGCCAATCGAAGGCCCTTTTTGTCATTCGGCGCAATCGCCTCCGTAAATACGTACGTAAAAGCTACAATGCCAGCGCTGGTTTTTAGATCGAGTTGGGCATGCCATATCTCGAAAATTCGTTCCACCTGATCGAAACCCGGCGCGTTATATCTACGACGGCCGGCGCGGGCGTCTAAGGCGGCAAGTACGATCCGAATGACAATGTCAATCCCCTCGGCCTCAAATTCAGGTCGTGGGCTAAGCGCGAGCCACAACATTTCCGGCATATCCCGACAAAAAGCATCGGGAAAGCTGGATTCGTTGAACGGGGTCAATCGTTGCTTCACTATCGTTTCATAGATAACCAGGGGCGCAACGGACGGGCAGCTTAGTCGATTGATCAGCGATTGTCGCTGTTGCTGTCGCTGAGTTGCGGCCTTTTCAGCGCGTTTAGGCGCTGAAGTTTTGAATGTGACAAACTCCGGCAAGGCTTCCGCCGCGAGTGCCCGGCTTTGAGCGTATAGCCGCATTTTAGGCGCTGTGCGATAGTGCGGGTTAGGAAATAATTTGTCTGGATTTTTTAGCAGCTTGGCGATTCGCCCTTTTGACCAACCACGCTCTTTGAGCAATGTGGATTCGGTCCAGTATTCATCTGTGTCTTTTTCGTTTTGCATTTTTTTATTCTGCTTAATGATACAGATGACCGTTCCATACGCCTTTTGCGGCGCCCTGAGTAAAGAGTAGTTGACCGCCGCTCGCCTTATTTAGCTGAAGTCTGCGCATAAAACTACGGAGTCTTTGGGGCGCTGCTGCTTGGAGCCGATTTGGTAGTCAACTTCGATTCTGCGGCAATGATCGGAGAAGGAGTCCGCTCGGGTCCTTCGTCCCGGAAATTTGTAGTACCCAAGACGAATACTAAAGCGGCTCCAAGCTGCGGCGCCCCAGAGGTTGCCGCCATTTCAATTAGTTAATTGCATTCAGGTTTAATTTACACAGTCTTCATTCGGCTAAATGTAAGTCCCGAACTGCGCGAATCATAAGCTCAAATGTCTCTTCGACTGGGCCTGCGGAGGGAATGACTCGGAATCGCTGAGGCTCGTGCGCGGCGATCTCCAGATAGGCTTTGCGCACGCGCTCGTGAAATTCAACAGGCTCCTGGTCGAGCCTGTCGGGCCCCGCCGTCACGCCCGCCCCATCTCCTCGTCGCATGGTCCGCTTCAGGCCGGTCTCGACGTCGAGGTCGAAAAGCAGCGTGAGATCGGGATTTAATCCGCCGGTCGCAAGCTCGTTCAATTGATTGACGAGATTCAGGTCGAAGCCGCGCGCGTAGCCTTGATAGACCGTGGTCGCGTCATAAAACCGGTCGCTTAAAACCACTTTCCCTTCGGCGAGCGCCGGCAGAATGACCCGGCGCACGTGCTGGGCGCGGTCGGCGGCGTAAAGCAACAATTCGGCCAGAGGCTCGACCGAACCGGCGCCGCCGTCGAGCAGCGCGGATCGAACTTTTCGGCCCAGCTCCGTTCCACCCGGCTCGCGGGTCGGGACGACGGCAACGCCGCGCTCCGTCAGATATTGTCCGAGCAATCGCATCTGCGTGGTCTTTCCGCAGCCGTCGATGCCTTCGAATGTGATCAGTTTTCCGCGCCTCATCGCCTCTGCCCACATACGACAAGAGCTTCAGCCATGCGTCGCAAACGTCTGACTGAAGCCCTCGTTTCGCCGGAACCTGCTTGCGCCGGCTAACTACTGGAAGTAGCGGATGACGACCCTCCGCTCGCGGAAGGGACGGTGGGCGCGGGGGTCTGGGCCGCCTGCGCCCGTTCTTGCTGTTGTTCGCGCGAGATTTCGGGTCGCGGGTGATGCACCGCGCCCCGAGGAACCGAGATAGTCGAAATCGCGTGCTTGAAGATTAACTGTTCCAGGTTGCCCGATTCGAGCACCAGGGAGAATTTGTCGAAGCTTTTGATCTTGCCAGTAAGTTTCACGCCGCCCATCAGATATATCGTCACGTTGATGCGGTCGCGGCGCAAAGTGTTCAAAAAACTATCCTGGACGTTTTGTGAATTTTGTGCTGCGTTGTCCATTTTCCCGAATCGCCTCTCTCTCTATTGATTTTTTGTTTGTTTGTCTATTTATTCAAACAATTCGACGGTGTCGAACGCGGTTATACTAACCGAAAGACGCGATCCTTGCCAATTCGATCTCCCCCGGCGATATGATAAAATCCCGGCTGCGTTATGCCGATATACGCCCCACAACACGACGAAGCGGTAAAACCCGACACCCAGCGGAAGCTCAAGAAGCCCCCGCTCTACAAGGTGCTGCTTCACAATGACAACTACACCACGATGGACTTCGTAGTCTTCGTGCTGGTGGACGTGTTCCATCATTCCGAAATTAGCGCGATCCGCATTATGCTCCAGGTTCACAATCAGGGGGTCGGCGTAGCAGGCGTATACACCCGCGAGATCGCGGAGACCAAGATAGCGAAGGTCACGCGGCTGGCGCGCGAATTCGAATACCCGTTGCTTTGCACGTTGGAAGAGGAATAATGATTACCAGGGAATTACAAGCCACATTGGAAATGGCCGCCGACGAGGCGATCAAACGCCGCCACGAATTTCTGACGCTCGAGCACCTGCTCTACGCGCTGCTGCTGGACAAGGTGGCCAAGGACGTGATCTACAACTGCGGCGGCGACCTCGAGCTGCTCCGGCGCGACCTCGAAGAATTTTTCAAGGAGAGCATACAGCCGCTGCCGCGCGGCGTCGACCGCTACCCGGAGCAGACGCCGGCCTTCGAGCGCGTGCTCAATCGGGCGATGGAGCAGGCGGAGGCCTCATCTCAAGAGAAGGTTGACGGCGGCAACATCCTCGCGGCGATCTTCGGGGAGAGCCACTCGCACGCCAAATACCTGCTCGAAAAGCAGGGGATCACCCGGCTCGACATCCTCAACTATATCTCGCACGGGATATCGAAGGTGGACGAATTCGGCGAACCACTGCCGCTCGGCGACGAGGAAGACGACGAGGCGGCAGCGCGCGCGATGCGCGACCCTCTGCAGGCCTTCGCCTCTAACCTGATCGAGCGCGCCGCCGAAGGCGGGATAGACCCGCTGATCGGGCGCGCCTCCGAGTTGGAGCGCACGATTCAGGTCCTCTGCCGCCGCCGTAAAAACAACCCGCTCTACGTAGGCGACCCCGGCGTGGGCAAGACCGCGATCGCCGAGGGGCTGGCTCTGAAGATACATCAAAACGAAGTGCCCGACGTCCTGAAAGGCGCGGAAGTGTACGCGCTCGACATGGGCGCGCTGCTCGCCGGCACGCGCTACCGCGGCGAGTTCGAGATGCGGCTGAAGGCCCTCATCAGCGAATTGCAGAAGAAACCCGGCGTGATTCTCTTCATTGATGAAATCCACACCATCGTCGGCGCGGGCGCGGTCTCGGGCGGCTCGATGGACGCGTCGAACATCTTGAAACCCGCGCTGGCCTCGGGCAAACTGCGCTGCATCGGCTCGACCACGCACAACGAGTACAAGGCCTCGTTCGAGCGCGACCGCGCGCTGGCGCGGCGCTTCCAGATCATCGAGATTTCGCAGCCTTCGGTCGGCGACACGATCCAGATCCTGCATGGGCTGAAGAGTTATTACGAAAATCATCACAGCGTTAAATACAGCGACGAGGCGGTTCGCGCCGCCGCCGAGCTTTCGGCCAAATACATCAACGACCGCTACCTGCCCGACAAAGCGATTGACGTGATCGACGAGGTCGGCGCGGCCACCAAACTCAAACCAGTCGAAGAGCGGCCGGAGATGATCACAGAAATCGCGGTCGAACTCGTGGTCGCGAAGATGGCCAAGATTCCGCCTAAAACCGTATCGGCGTCGGACAAGGAGAAACTGCAAAGCCTCGACGTCGAGCTGAAAGCGGTGATCTATGGCCAGGACCACGCGATCAACCAACTGGTCAACGCGATCAAGCTCTCGCGCTCGGGCCTGGCCAATCCCGACAAGCCCATAGGCTCGTTCCTCTTTTCAGGCCCGACCGGCGTGGGCAAGACCGAATTGGCGAAACAACTCGCGCGCACGCTGGGCGTCGAGTTCCTGCGCTTCGACATGAGCGAATACATGGAGAAGCACACCGTGTCGCGCCTGATCGGCGCGCCCCCGGGTTACGTCGGCTTCGACCAGGGCGGACTGTTGACAGACGCCATACGCAAAACGCCATACTCCGTGCTGGTGCTCGACGAGATCGAGAAAGCCCATCCCGACCTGTTCAATATTCTCCTTCAGGTGATGGATCACGCCTCGCTTACGGACAACAACGGCAAGAAGGCCGATTTCCGCAACGCGATCGTGATTATGACCACCAACGCCGGGGCGCGCGAATTGAGCGGCAAGAAACTAGGCTTCAAACAGACTGAATCGGGCGGCATCGGCGGCACGGGCAGCAAGGCGCAAGGGGCCATCGAACGCACGTTCAGCCCCGAATTCCGCAACCGCCTCGACGCCTGGATCGCGTTTGAAGCGCTAAGCCCCGACAGCGTCGTACGCGTGGTCGAAAAATTCATCAACGAACTGCGCGATCAACTGGCCGACAAGAACGTCACGCTAGAACTGACCGAGGCCGGGCGCGCATGGCTTGCCGAGAAGGGCTTCGACAAAATGTTTGGCGCTCGCCCGATGGCGCGGTTAATCCAATCGAAGATCAAGGAGCCGCTGGCCAACCAGATTCTCTTCGGGAGCTTGCAGGGCGGCGGCCAGGTTGTGGTGGACGCGAAGGATGCAGAATTGAAGCTCGAATATCGTGGCCTCTAAAGTACGGGGTTCAGCCTTATGGCAGTTGGCAAATGCGTATACGTTGTGGGGCGATTTGTTTAATCGCCCTGTTTGTGGCTTAGTCTGATCAGGAATCCAATCAGGAAAGAGGCGCGAGTAAACAACTCGCGCCACAGTCCCCTACACGCATTTGCTTACCGATCTAGATGACACAACAGGCGCAGCGACAAAAACCGCCGTCAAACTGGGCCGCGCGCGAGGCGCTGCGCGAGAAAGGGCAGTTCTGGACGCCGCAGTGGGCGGCCGAGGCGATGATCGCTTATTGCCTCGCGGGCGGCGCCGAAAGCATTTTCGATCCGGCGGTCGGGGCCGGAGCCTTCCTCATCGCCGCAAAGGAAATGGCCCGAAAAAAACGCCGTCAGGTAAATCTCTTCGGGGCCGAATTGGACAGAGACGCGCTGCGGCAGGCGGAAAGCAACGGCTTATCGGCCCGCGATCTTGAGTGGGTCGTGACAGGCGATTTCGTCCTGCGACCGCCGGACAAACGCTTCCCTGCGATCGTCGCCAATCCGCCATACATTCGTCACCACCGTCTTTCATCATCGACCAAAGAATCATTGCGCGCGCTCGGCGCCGAATTGATCGGGAAAGAATTGGACGGGCGGGCGGGCCTGCACGTGTATTTTTTGCTGCGCGCGCTGCAAGCGCTCGAGGACGGCGGACGGCTGGCGTTCATCATGCCCGCCGACACCTGCGAAGGCGTCTTCGCGGGAACGCTTTGGCGGTGGATCACCAGCCGTTATCGCCTCGACGCCGTTGTCACTTTCACGCCGGAGGCTTCTCCGTTTCCCAACGTGGACACCAACCCGATCATTCTTCTGATCCGTAACGCCCGACCTGAAGCGCATTTCCTGTGGGCGAAATGCCGGCGCGCCGGAAGCGAGGCGCTAAGGGAATGGATCGATGCGGGCTTCGATCCTGTTTCAACAGACGAGATCACGATCCACCGTCGCGACCTGCAGGAAGGCCTCGATTCAGGTTTATCGCGGCCGCCATCCGAGAGATCGGACGCGGGAATCACCCTGGCGGAATTTGCGAGCGTAATGCGCGGCATCGCCACCGGCGCGAACGAGTTCTTCTTTCTCACACGCCGGCGGGCCAACGAGCTGAAGATTCCCGCCGATATGCTCCTGCCGGCCATAGGGCGCACACGCGACGCGCCGACTGAGGAGATCACACAGGATACGCTGCGACAGCTCGAGGCCGCGGGCAGACCCAATCTACTCTTCGCCCCGGACGGCAGAGAGCTTGATGATTTTCCTGAAGCGGCGCGCAATTATTTGCGACAGGGCCGCGACGCGGAACTTGATAAAAGGCCTTTGATAGCGACGCGGCGGCCCTGGTACAAAATGGAAATACGGAAGGCC
>DATCXQ010000567.1:0-4576 GCA_036565725.1 Blastocatellia bacterium | reverse complement strand
CCCCGTTAACCCGCGCAACACGAGCAGGACGTGCGCAAAGTGCGGGCATATAGAGAAAGGCAATCGCATTGCTCGGGGACAGTTTTTGTGCCGATCGTGTGGTCATTTCGATCATGCGGATATAGTCGGCGCAACTAATATCGCCACTGCCGCCAAAGTCGCCTGGCGGGAAGTCGCGGAAAAACGGCTGACAGCAGCCGCGTAGTACAGCGACAAGCTCCACCTACAACGCGTTAGCGTTTAGGTGGAGTGGGTGACGTGGTTTCAGCGAGCGTGTACTCGAAGTCATACGAATGCTCGCCGTCGGCGATCTTGATCACCATCTTGCCCGCAAGACCCGCCAGTTGCCCGGTTCCGGAGTCCGGCACGACAATGATATTCTGTTGCGGTTCGCCGCGCCTTATCACACTGCTGTGCTGGAGCGCGAAGGAGCCGCTGCGGCCATGCAGCGTTCCGCTGACCCGCTCAATCGCTACGTAACCGGCCGAGCCTTCAACGGATGTGAGGGCAGTCAGCATCTGGCCACGGCTTACGCCTTCGAGATCGCCGTGAAACTGTTTGTCAATTGTCATTCTGCCCAGGGTCGCATCCTCAGATTTGTCGTCTTGAGGAACCAACTTCACTTCAAACGTTCCGCTTGCATAAGTTGTCATAGTCTTCTCCTTTTTTCATTCTCGATCGATTAGTCGTTGAGCGGCGCCATTTCTGAGTACCACTCCCTCACCGATTCGGGCAAGAGGATACCCAATCTGCGCTCCGCGAGATTGATCGATTGCTCCTATCTCACAGGGACTGGTTTTTTCGGCATGTCGATTGTTTCGATTTATATCTGTATACAACGGCTCAAACATTCCGACGGGGGATGGTGAGAAGGTGGAAGTAGTAATCTACCTGCAGTATCAACCGCGGATTTTCACAGATGCGGCGGATCGGCGCGGATCATCCGCTGAAATCCGCCGCATCCGTGTCGATCCGCTGTTTCATTTAAGCAGGCTGCAGGCCTGTGAAGATCGAAAAGACCGCGCCCTGCGGATCCTGGATCATGGCGAAGCGGCCGACTTTCGGGATGTCAGTCGGCGGAACGCACGACGTGGCGCCTAAACCTTTGGCCTTCTCCGCTGCCGCGTCGCAATCGTCAACGGCGAAGTAGACCGTCCAGTGCGGCGGCCCCCCCTGAAATTGCGGGCCGTCCATCGGCATCATCCCGCCGATCATCTGCCCCTTATTGCCGATCTCGGTGTAAGGCATGCCGTCGCTCGATTCTTTCAACGACCACCCGAAGAGGCTCGAATAGAAGGCGCCCGCCTTCGTCACATCAGTCGTCGCCAGTTCGCACCAGCAGGCTGAACCGGGCGCGCCGAACAGATCGACGCCGAGATGAGTCTTCGGCTCCCATACCGAAAGCGTCGCTCCAGTCGGATCCTTGAAGGCGACCATGCGCCCGTAATCCATCACGTCGAAGGGTGGACAGAGCGCCTCACCGCCGAGTTCTGCGACCTTCGCCGCCGTCTCGTCCGCGCTGTCAACGGCGACGTAAGGCATCCAGTGCGGCGGAACGCCTTCCATTTGCGGGCCGAGTTGATAGATGGCGCCGACGTCTTTGTCGTCCTTCAGCAGCGTCGTGTAGACGCCGCCCATCTCAGGCGGCAGAGGCGAATCTTTGAACTGCCAGCCGAAGAGTTCCGCGTAAAACCCTTTTGCCGCGTTTTGATCGCTCGTTCCGAGTTCGAACCAACAGAAATTGCCCGCCGCTTGTTTCATTTGGCTGCCCATGGGATTTTCTCCTTGTTGAAGGTCGTGGATAGGTTATGGTCAGGGAATGGCATTCTGTCTCAAATCGCGCAAAGATTGAAGCGCCGCCCGAAGAATATTTTCCTTTTAAAACAGAATGCGGCGCTTCTTCGAGGACGTGGGGCGGGATGAATCCCATCCCACGTCCTCGAAGAAGCGCCGCATTCCGAGATTACGACGTCCGAGCGAGAGGCTATTTTTTAGCCTTCGGCGGAACTATGGAGTCCTTGGCGGCCTTGGCCACGCGGAATTTGACGACGGTCTTGGCTGGGATTTTGATCGTTTCGCCTGTCGCAGGATTGCGGCCCATGCGGGCTTTGCGGTTGGCTTTGACGAGTTTACCGATCCCAGGCAAAGTGAAAGCGCCGACCTTCTTCGTTTGCGCGACCGCGACCGAGGCGAGTTCATCGAGGAATTCGTTTGCGGCCTTCTTTGAAAGGCTGAATCTTGTCGCGATGTGGTTTGCCAGCTGGGTCTTGGTCATCAGTTTTGCTGCCATGTTTTTCTCCTTGTGAAATGATTGACTTCAGGCTGCGCCGCCGTTGTGGCTTCGTTGGAATTTGGGAAGTCCTGTTCGATGGGCAACCTTGAGGTAATTTACCAGAAGCCGCCAAGGGCGGCCTCCGGCTTTGTTTGTTGATGCTCGATTCCGACCGCAGGGCCTACGGCCAAAGCCGGACGAGTGAAATAACCGAACGCAATCAAATAATGCAGCGTTAAAACGGGCGACACTATACCGCAACAACTATCGGCACGCAAGATAAAACACCTGATTTTTCAGGCTAAAAATGCGATTGAGCCGTGGAGACCGCATGGGCATTGGTTTTCCGCACGACTACCTGATTGCGGATTGCGGATCGCGGTGATTTCATCCCGTCTTGAATGAGGCGTCGTTGCCCTGGGATTCAACGCGCGCCAGGTCTTCTCGCAATCCGCAATCCTCGCCCAGATCATTGCCAAACCCGGTGAGTTTAGTTTAGATTCTGTCGCCGCGTCAGAAGCCACCGTCGCTCTGGACGGCTCGGCGCGCAGTCTTACGCTTGTTTTTATCTCAGTAGTAGATATTTCGAGGAGGATCGAAACCGTGCCATTAGCAAGTTGTCCTGAATGTGAAGCGGAAATCCACGTCGATGAAGACGTGGATAAGGGAGATATCATTCATTGTGAAGAGTGCGAGGCCAGGCTTGAAGTCGTCGGCCTCGATCCCATCGAATTGGATCTCGCGGCGGATGACGGGGAAGACGATTATGACGATGAGGACGAAGAGAGATATTGACGCCCGATCAAGGCTGAGTTGACTCGCCGGTGGGGCGGCTTCTAAAGAAAGATGTGTCGCAGTTCATAGTCCCGCCTCCAGGCCGCAAGCGCCTGGTATCGCGGAATGGATCTGTGGCAGGCGCTTGGGGCCTGGAGGCGGGGCTGCAAACTGGTTTCCGAAAGAGTCGCTCAGGTCGTCACGAATGACATCCTGAAATTATGAAAAAGCGCATGGAGTTCAGTCTTTAGACTGTAGCAGTTCAGCAGCCTGAAGGCTGAACTCCATGCGCTTTTTCGGGGGAGTTTCATGAAATCGCAATTCGGATACGCAATTATCTGCGCGCCGCTTCTGGCGGCGCTTCTGCTGGTTCCCGCGGGCGCGCAATCCCAGACGCAGAAGGGCGCGCAAACAGGAGCCCTTAAGGGCAAGGTGAAAGAGCGTAATGGGAAGCCGCTTGAAGGCGTGATAGTTCAAGCGACCAACGCCGAGAACAAAGAGGATAAGCGCGAAACGAAAAGCGACGACAAGGGGGACTTCGGATTCGACGCGCTACCGGCGGGCCGTTACTCGCTTTCGTTCGAAAAGCAGGGATATAAAACTTTCGTCACGCGCAAGCTGGAAGTCGCAGCCGGTGAAACGACCAAACTCAGCAGCGACGTCGAACTTTCGAAAGAAGGCGCGCCTTACGCCGTTATACGCGGCGCGGTGTTTCGTGGGCCTGGATTCACGATGCCGAGCGCGACGGTGACGATCGAAAGAATTGACGGCGGGAAGAAATTCAAACAGGAGACCATCTCACAGGATGGAGGCGAATTCGCTTTCCGTTTGAAGGCGGAGAAGGCGACATACCGCGTCACCGCGATCGCCCGAGGCTTCCAGCCCGCTTCCATAGAAATCGAAATCGCTGGCGACGAGGCCAGAAATGTGGCGCTGACTTTACAGCCCGCCAGATGAACCTCCTTGGAAAATGCTGCCTGGGAGCGCCGCCCATCCTTGCCTGTGGGGTTTCCGGCAATGACCGACTGACCGATGCTAGCAGGCAAGGATGGGCGGCGCTCCCAGGCGTCCCACTCTCGCGCCGCTATTTTCATTGTTTCCGGGCGTTGCACCGCGACATGAAAGCTCCAAAGAAAATCAACGACGAAAGATCGAAGAGCGCGAAGGTTTTTTCTGATCTTTCTTCGTGTCTTCGTGGTTGATTTTCATTCTTTATCTGCATCGCTCATCGTGCGGTGAATCGCCCTTCAGGAGAAAGCTCGTACCGTGACCATGTTCGCATAGAATTGATCAATGGACTGTGAATTGCCATTACGATGGTATGAGGATCGAATGGCGAAAATTCACAAATGGCCGTTGGCGATTCGACTACGCCATGCTGTTTGGGACGTTTTGTCTGATGAGTCTGCTGACAATAGCTCTTCCTAACTTTGTCGCGTTCGAAGGGCTGGCCGGGCAGACGAAACAGCAGGTGGAAGAAAAGCCGCGGGCGGATCAAACTTCCTCGAGCCGGCCGGAGGCCGGCGAATC
>DATCXQ010000551.1:0-6531 GCA_036565725.1 Blastocatellia bacterium | reverse complement strand
GGGATTGTGATCGGCCGCTGTCTGTTCGCCCGCCAGCTTGCTCTTGCCGTAGATCGAGAGTGGGTCGGTCCGGTCGAATTCGTGATAGGGCCGATCGCCCTGGCCGTCGAAGACGTAATCGGTCGAGACGTGAACGAGCGGGACGCCGAGTTCGAAGCTGGCGACGGAGAGGTTGCGCGGCGCGAGGGAGTTGAGCCTGTATGCCCCCGCTTGATCGGACTCAGCTCCGTCGACGTCGGTGTAGGCGGCGGCGTTGATTACGACGTCAGGGCGATGCGCCCCGACGGCCTCGCGCGTGTCTTCAAACCGCGTGACGTCCAGTCGCTCATGGGTGAGCGCGATGACTTCCTGCCCGATCAAAACCGTTTGCAGCGCGCGCCCGAGCTGCCCGCCGGCGCCAGCGATCAATACTTTCATTCTGTTCCTCCTCATTCGGGAGTTAAGGAGTGGGGAGTGAGAGTAGGATCTGATACTGCTGGCAAACTCAGGAAACGAGCCTCTTTGCCCTTAGCTCCGTAGGAGCGCGATGTTTATAGCCTCGGCAGGCAATTCTACCAAGCTCCGTAGGAGCGACCTATGGCGCATGTCGCTCCTATGGAGCTTGGGAAACTATTGCGCAATGCGTTCTATAAACATTCCGCGCCTCTGGCGCTAGGGGATCAAAGAGTTTGCCAGCAGTATCAGGATCTTATCCCACTCCCCATTCCCCACTCCCCATTCCCCAGCTATGTCTCTTCAAACCATGGCAAAACGTCCATCAACTGCCGCAGCGGTTTCGCCACGATATCTTTCTTCGACAGGATCGGCGAATGGATCTCGTCGAGCGGCCAATTGATCTTCAGGTCGGGGTCGTTCCACTGCACGCTGATCTCGCCCTCCGGGTCGTAAAAGTCAGTGCATTTGTATACGACCTGCGCGATCTCGCTGGTCACGCAGAAGCCGTGAGCGAACCCGGGCGGGATGTATACCTGACGGAAGTTTTCAGCCGACAGCCAGACGCCGACCCATTGCCCGAAGTGGGGAGAGCCGCGCCGGATGTCTACGGCCACGTCGTAAATCTCGCCCTCGACCGCGCGAATCAATTTGCCCTGGGGTCGCCGAATCTGCGCGTGCAGCCCGCGTATAGAGCCGCGCTGCGAACGCGAATGGTTGTCCTGAACGAGGACCGCGTCAATCCCACCCTCCTGATACTTCTCCCGGTGATAGGTTTCGAGGAAAAAGCCTCGCTCGTCGCGGAAGACTTGAGGCTCGACGACGATCACTCCGGGAATGTCTGTGGCAATGAATTTCATCGCGCCTGCGCCTCCTGCTCCAACATTCTCTGCAAATACA
Source organism: Blastocatellia bacterium (assembly GCA_036565725.1). GTDB lineage: Bacteria > Acidobacteriota > Blastocatellia > RBC074 > RBC074 > JAJVID01. The sequence goes on along the minus strand of DATCXQ010000551.1, from coordinate 5,199 downwards.
TCCCGTAATCGTTCATCTTCATCGGGCCGGCGATTCGCGCGACGTCTTCCGCGGTGATCCAGCCCAGGTGATAGGCGATCTCTTCGAGACACGCGACCATCAAGCCCTGCCGCTCCTGCAGCGCCTGTATGAATAGCGAAGCCTGCTGGAGCGATTCGTGCGTGCCGGTGTCGAGCCAGGCGATGCCGCGCCCCAGCTTCTCGACGCTCAACGCGCCCAATTCGAGAAAAGTTTTGTTGACGTCGGTGATCTCCAGTTCGCCTCTGGCGGACGGCTTCAACTCGCGCGCCACGTCCAAAACGCGGTTGTCGTAAAAGTATAGGCCGGTCACCGCCCAGTTCGAACGAGGACTCTTCGGTTTCTCTTCGAGGCTGACGGCGCGCCCGTCGGCGTTGAATTCGACCACGCCGTAGCGTTCTGGGCTGCGGACCTGATAGGCGAAGACCGTCGCGCCCGCCTTGCGCTCGGCCGCGCGCCGCAAATCCTCCGTCAAGCCATGCCCGTAAAAAATGTTGTCTCCGAGCGCCAGCGCGACGTTGTCTTTGCCCACGAATTCACGCCCGATGACGAAAGCCTGCGCCAGGCCGCCCGGGCTGGGCTGCGCGGCGTATTCGAGCCGCAAGCCGTATTGCGAGCCGTCGCCGAGCAACTGTTGAAACTGCCGCTGGTCCTGCGGCGTGGTGATAACCAGGATTTCGCGTATCCCCGCCAACATCAAGGTCGAGAGCGGGTAATAGATCATCGGCTTGTCGTATACCGGCAGCAGTTGTTTGCTGACCGACATCGTGATCGGGTAAAGCCTCGTGCCGGAGCCTCCGGCGAGGATAATGCCTTTCATTTTGTCTCCAAAATCAAATCAAGGTTCTTTGCCTTCGCCGATTTCTTTCAGATCGTCGGACGCCTTATCAAGTTCTTTGGTACGGGTGCAAATACTCGTCGAAAAAATCCCCTTACCATACGCGTAAACCAGGTACTTCTTTCCCACAGCGAATACATATGCGCAATCCGATTGTTCGTACTCGATTGAGATACTCTTTGCGCGAGGGCCTTTCCAGAATTTTTCAACTTTGAATTCGATCTTTTCTCTAGTGACGCTACTTACTTCCCCGCTGAAGACGGCGTCTACTCGCTGAAGTTCCTCGCGGGGGCTTCCGGGCCTTGCGCAATCGCATGCCATAGCCCGTTGATCCGTGAGACTCGCAAAGCCAGCGAACAGTCCGGAAATAATCAGCGCCACAATATGAATTCCTGTCACGGGCCTTTTCATAAGAATCCTCAACTTGACTCACGCGGCGCCCAACCCCAACCTCTCTCGCTCATACTTCCCCGCCAACACGGTCTCACACCACTTCCGATTGTCGAAATACCAGCGGACAGTCTTCGCCAGTCCTGATTCGAAATCGTAGCCCGGCTTCCATCCAAGCTCCGCGCGGATTTTCGTCGCGTCGATCGCGTAGCGACGGTCGTGCCCCGGACGGTCGGGCACAAACGTCTTCAACTCGAAATAGCTCGTCTTTCCCTGCCGCTTCAGAGCTTCGTTATCAGACGCAGGCAAGACATTCTCGACCTCCGCGCAGAGCCGATCAACTATCTGGAGATTGGTCCGCTCATTGCCGCCACCGATGTTGTACTTCTCTCCCGGCTTGCCATGTGTTAGCGCCAATAGAATTCCGGCGCAATGGTCTTCGACGTAGAGCCAATCGCGCACATTGGCGCCGTCGCCATAAATCGGCAGCGGCTTGCCTTCAAGCGCGTTGAGCAACATCAGCGGGATGAGTTTTTCGGGAAACTGGTAGGGGCCGTAGTTGTTCGAGCAGTTCGTGACAATGGCCGGCAACCGGTACGTTTCATGCCAGGCGCGGACCAGGTGGTCGGCCGAAGCCTTCGACGCCGCGTAAGGCGAATTTGGCGCGTAAGGCGTCGTCTCGGAAAACGACCCCGTATCACCTAGCGATCCGTAGACTTCGTCGGTCGAAACGTGCAGGAACCGAAAATCCCGCCTCGCGCCCTCGTCCGACTTCGCCAAATATCCGCGCGAAACTTCGAGCAGCGTAAACGCGCCGACGATGTTCGTTTCGATGAACGACGAAGGGTCGTCAATCGAACGGTCGACGTGACTCTCGGCGGCGAAATTGACCACTGACGTCGGTCGGTGTTCATTGAAGATCGAGGCCATCGCGTCCTTTTCGGCGATGTCGGCCTTGACGAAGCGGACGCGCGGGTCGCGAAGAACGTCGTCGATGTTCGCCGGGTTTCCGGCGTATGTCAGTTTATCAATGATGACGAGCCGGGCGTCCGAGCGCGCCAGAACATGGCGCGCGAAGTTCGCGCCTATGAATCCGGCGCCGCCCGTAATAAGCATTGTGTCAACCAAGCATTAATCTCCTGCGAAAGATACGGGGCGGGCTTCAGTCTATCCGTGAGAGGGGGCAGATTCAAAGTCCGTTCCGCATTCTCATTCTGAGTCAGCTGTATCACAATACCGACTTGTTGACCTGCAGGGCGCGTTGGAATTATTCTGCGCGTGAGCCGCGCAACCAGAATCGACCCATGCGGCCAAATGCCGCCCAAAATACTAAAAGAAACTTCCGGAGACTCTTATGGTAAACGCTATCGCTAACGACTATATGAATCGAAAAAGTGATTGGGGATTCACCTCAGTATTCTCGCTGCTGTCGCTGATCATCGCGCTTCCCTTCGCCGCCTTCGCGCAAAACGGCCCGGCGGACGGAAAAACCCTGCCCACCGCCCCAAAGATCGCGCTGGAGGAGCGCGAACACAATTTTGGCAGAGTCAAAGAGGGCGAAGTGATGAGCCACACTTTCAAGATCAAGAATGAAGGCGCCGCCGAGTTGGTCATTCACAACGTCTCGCCCGCCTGCGGATGCACGGCGAGCGACTTCACAAGAAAGCTCGCGCCGGGAGAAGAAGGCAAGATCACGCTCGCGGTCAAGACCGCCGGAATGAACGGCAAGAACGACCGCTACGCGGACATCATCTCGAACGACATGGCGCAGGCCTCACTCAAACTCTGGCTGCATATGGACGTTTATAAAGCCGATTCGAACATCGCCAATTCGGAGGGGGCGAACAACATGTCTGAAAAATCGGTTCTCGATTTCACCTTGAAAAGCATCGACGGTAAGGAGACGAAACTGAGCGACTATCGCGGAAAGGTTCTGCTGCTGGTAAACGTGGCCAGCCAGTGCGGATACACGCCGCAATACGAGGGACTGCAGGCGGTCTACGCCAAATACGGCGACCAGGGGCTGGTCGTGATGGGCTTCCCGGCGAACAACTTCGGCGGCCAGGAGCCGGGGACGAACGAAGAGATCAAGCAATTCTGCACGCTGAAATACAAAGTATCGTTCCCGATGTTCTCCAAAATCTCGGTCAAAGGCGCCGACATTCACCCGCTGTACAAATATCTCACGAGCAAGGAGACCAACCCCGAATTCGGCGGCGACATCTCCTGGAACTTCAACAAATTCCTGGTCGATCGCAACGGAAAGATCATCGCCCGCTTTCAAACGGGAGAAAAACCAGAGGGCGAAAAGGTGACGCAGGCGATTGAAAAGGCGTTGAAATAAGTTTTCGCGCTACTCTTCTTAATGAATACAGAAGGATGCGGAACACGCGAAACGTTTTAGAAAGGTTTCGCGCGTCCGCGTCCTCCCTGATCTTACTCTCGGTCGTTTAGAGCGGTTCTCTTTGCTTGTACGGGAAGCCGTAGCCAACGTTTGTAATAAACGCTCATACAATGGAACGCTGATGACGCGGATGGAGCGGATTGCCGCTGATTTTTTTAGTTCTTATCCGCGATGAGCCGTTGTATCCGCGTCATCAGCGTTCCATTAACCCGTACACTGATATGAAAACCGCCATAGTTCGCCAGCCGCTTTTTAATCCTCGCTCAGCTCACAGTCTCGGCTCAGAGCCTCGAAAGCGTCCTTAGGGGAGGAGACAGTCTGGTTTATCGGGAAAAGGAAATAAGGACAAAAAATTTCCCAAACATTTCAAATTCGTTCGCCACATGAAGATGTCCGTGCAAGTTTCTCCGGCGGATTGATCAGGGCGCCAGCGGTTACGGGATCGGCTGGAAAAGATGGTGGAGGGGTGGAAAGACGGTGAAGAACACAATCCTTCCTAATGATTTGTGGCAGGAACCTCGGCGAGGGGATGAAAAGCAGCGGCGTCAGTGGGATCTGACGCCGAAGGCTTTCGACCAATTTCTCTCCCTGCTCGACCTCGACCGCGATCGGGCGGGAGAAAGCTATGAGGCGCTGCGCCGGAACCTGATTCAATTGTTTATCTGGCGCGGCTGCCGCGACCCGGAATCCCATGCCGATGAAACTATCAACCGCGTTATCCGCAAGATTGACGAGGGCGAAGAGGTTCGCGACGTCATCGCTTACGCGCACGGCGTGGCCCGGCGTTTGTTGCTGGAGGTTTTCAAGAAGCAGGAGCGCGAACAGATCGGAATTGACGAACTCCCCCCTCTCATCGCGCAGCCGGAAGAGCAGGACGATGAAACCGGCGTCCTCTGCCTACGTCGCTGTCTCAACCGGCTGCCCGAAGAGAGCCGCCAGTTGATCGTGCTGTATTACCAGGGTGAAAAGAGCGCGAAGATTGAGAACCGCAAACGGCTCGCCGAGGGTCTGAGCGTGACGCTCGGCGCGCTCCGCTACCGCGCCTTCGATCTGCGGCAGCGGCTGCAAGGCTGCATCGAAAGATGTATGGGGCGAGAAATATGACGACACACAGCGCAAAAGAAGAACTATTGATGACCCGCTACCTGACGGGCGCGGCGACCGAGGAGCAATGCGTCGAGGTGGAAGAAAGGTTCCTGCGCGACGCCGAATACCTCAAACAACTGCGCGCGCTGGAGTGCGAGATCATTGACGACTTCGCGCGGGGCGATATGCCGGCCCCCGAACGCCGAAGTTTCGAGCGCCGCGCGCTCGCCTCGCCGCAAGGCCGGGAGCAGGTCGCCCGCGCGCGCAAGCTTCAAGCGCAGCTTGATCAAATGGCGGCTGAAGTCCACGCGGCGACCGAAGAGCGCGCGACGGCCCCGTTGATCGCCGGCTCGCGAGAAAGCCTGTGGGAAAAGCTGCGCGCCCGCCTCTTCGCGCCGGCGCCAGTATTGCGGTACGCGATTGCAGCCGCGGCGTTGTTCATTGCTCTCGGCGGGCTGTGGCT
>DATCXQ010000518.1:0-3297 GCA_036565725.1 Blastocatellia bacterium | reverse complement strand
GCCAATCGCTGTCGCCCGCTTCGCGGGCTTGTGCGATAAATGCTGGTCGTACCTGGGGTTCCGCTGCGCTCCACCCCAGGCTCTATTCTGCCGCCCGCATTCGCGGGCTAGGATTTGACATACGTGTTTCGAGTAAAAATTCGGGTAATGACAAGCACTTCAACCATGGTTAAACCCAATAGATAGGGGGATAAAATGCGAAAGAGTTTCCACTTGGTCCTTTCTTCTGCCCTTGCGCTGCTGTTATGCGTAGCGACCGATGTCCGCGCGCAAACCAGCGGTGAAATCACTGGCCTGGTAACTGACACATCGGGAGCCGCCGTGAGCGGCGCGGCGGTGACAGTCACCAATAAAGCCACCGGCGCGACGCGGAGAGCTGTCACCAACAGCGGAGGGCTTTACGCCTTTCCTTCTTTGTTGCCCGGCGTGTACGAGTTGAAAGTCGAGCACGCAGGGTTCAAGACGGCGCTGCTCGATAACATCACGCTCGAAGTCCAACAGACCTCGCGGCGCGACGTGACGATGGAGGTCGGCGCGGTCGGCGAGACCGTGACGGTCACCAGCGAGGGGGCATTGCTGAATGCGGAAAACGCCACCGTCGGCACGGTCATCGAAAACAAACGCATTGTGGATTTGCCTCTCAACGGGCGCAATTTCCTGCAACTGGTGGCCACCGCGCCGAACGTCAGCTTCGGCTTCGCCAACGCCGGCCAGGCAGGCTCGCGACAAGGCGGCACGCGCGCGGCGCAGAACATCTCTGTCGCCGGGCAGCGCAGCTACTTCAATCGCTTCACGATTGACGGCGTCGAAAACACCGACGTGAACTTCAACACGCCGGTCGTGCTGCCTTCGATCGACGCGCTTCAGGAATTCAAGGTCCAGACCGGCATCTATCCGGCGGAATTCGGACGCGCCACGACACAGATCAACGTCTCGACCAAATCAGGGACGCGCGAGTATCACGGCGTGCTCTTCGAGTTTTTGCGCAACAACGCGTTGGACGCCCAGATTTATGATTTCACCGGCACGCGGCCGAAAGGCACGCCGACTTCGCCGTTCAAATGGAACCAGTACGGCTTCACGCTAGGCGGCCCCGTATGGCTGCCGAAAAAGCTGTTTGGGCCGCTCGGCTATGACAATCGGGAACGCCTGTTTTTCATGACAAACTTCGAGGGGTTCCGCGAGCGGCGCACGACACTGGGGCGCTACAACCTGCCACCCACTGCCTGGCGGAGCGGGAACTTTTCACAATTGGCGAACCCGATCTTTGACCCACTGACCAGAACGCAGTTTGCGGGAAACATCATTCCGCAGAACCGGATTCATCCGACCTCGCTCAAACTGCTTGAGTTTTATCCGGCGCCGAATCTCAACCCCAACGCGCTAGGCGTTAATCACGAACAGCCGCAGGGCAATTTGAATGACAGAGATCAATTCATCGCCCGCGGCGATTTCATCGAAAGCTCCAATTCAAATTGGGCAGGCCGCTACAGCTGGGGCGACGAAGCGCAGCTCTCGCCCGGTCTGCAACTGAACGGCGCGAAGCTTCTGACGACGATCAGACAGGTGATGGTTTCCAACACCCGCACCTTCGGCGGAAACAAGGTCAACGAAGCGCGCTTCGGCTACAATTCGTTCTACAACAGCCTGGGACGCGAGCTGGCTAATTCCCGCGATGTCGTCACCGAGCTCGGCATTCCGGGCGTCACGCCCGGGCCGCCCGTCTCCTGGGGTATTCCGAGCATCATTGTCTCCGGCTTCAGCGGTTTCGGTGATAGTTCCGAAGGGCCGTATGTCAACAACAACAAAACTTTCCAGGCGATCGACAACTTCAGTTGGACGCTGGGCAGTCACAACGTCAGATTTGGCGGCGAATTGCGCTGGGATCAATACAACCAGGTCGGCAACCAGTTCGCGCGCGGAGAGTTCCTTTTCGAACCGAATGTGACCTCAAATCTGGCCGCGCCGGGGACGGGCAATTCGTTCGCTGACTTCCTGCTCGGTTACTGCAAACGCTGCGAGGCGTCGGTCTCGCTGGCGACCATCGAGTTCCGCGCCTTCAGCCAGTATTTCTACTTCGACGACAGTTGGAAGATCACGCCGAGGCTGACCCTGAACTTCGGTCTGCGCTACGAATACACGCCGCCATGGGAAGATTTGACGGGCCGACTGGTCAATATCCATGTCCCCTTCTTCGACAACACGCCGAACGTCCAGGACCTCTCCCGCCATCCCACTTTTATTCGGATGGGCAGCGGCGATTTTTACGAAGACCTGGCGTTGCGCTTCAATCCGGCGATCAAAGTGGCCCGCGATGGGCGGTTGGGCGAGCGGCTGATTCGATCCGACCGTAACGATTTTGCGCCGCGCTTCGGTCTGGCGTGGAGTCCTACCAACCGATGGACGGTGCGTCTGGGCGGCGGTGTTTTTTACAATCAGGACACCGGCAATCCGCGCTTCGATATGGCGCGCAACCTGGCCGGCCGCCGTCGAGATGAAGCGACACCAATCGACCGCGATCTCAACTGGAATACCCCGTTCCGCAATCTCGGCGGCACGGTGCAGATCAATAATCCGTATGTACTGGGCAACATCTTCGGACGCCGCACGCCGTATGTGATGCAGTATATGCTCAACGTCCAGCGCGAACTGGCTAATAACCTGCTGTTTGAAATCGGCTACCTAGGTTCGCTCGGCCGCAAGCTCGAATCCCTGCGCGCCTTCAACGAATCCATTGCGGGCGCGACCGGGTCTGTCTTGTCGCGCGCGCCATATCCTGAATTCGGACGTATCCAGGAAGTGGACGGCAGCGGCAAGTCCTCCTACAACAGCCTCAGTCTGAAGCTCGAAAAACGATTCAGCAGCGGGTTCACCTTCCTGTCCGGCTATACCTGGTCGCGTTCTATCGACAATGCCAGCGCGATTCGCAGTCACGACTTCGACACGCTCTTCCCGCAAAACAGTTACAACCTGGCGGCGGAAAAAGCGCTGTCGAGTTTCCACACGGCGCACCGCTTCGTCACTTCCGGGTTGTATCAACTTCCGTTCGGTAAAGGCCGTCGCTGGCTCAATCAGGGCGGGGTCGCCAATGTCGTGCTGGGCGGCTGGGAGTTCGGCTCACTGGTGGCCATCCAGACGGGCTTCCCTATAACCATTGCGGCCGGAACCGATCGGTCGAACACCGGCGCAGGTTTCGACCGCCCCAACCAGATCGGCGAAGCCAACTTCAAAGGCGACCAGCGAACCACCGACAAGTGGTTCAATACCGCCGCGTTTCAATTGCAGCCGCTCGGCAGG
>DATCXQ010000516.1:0-2570 GCA_036565725.1 Blastocatellia bacterium | reverse complement strand
TGCCACATCCGGCGCCCGAACCGCTCGCGCGAACGTAGGCGCCCCAGACGATGACCAGCAAGTTAAAAGCCAGCGTAAGCCAAGCGTATTTCGCGAAACGATCGAGTTTCATTGATCAGAGATCACGAGGGCTTAGATATTGATCGTAGCGGCGAAACGGCTCCCATTCGGACGAGTATTCCAGCCTTGTTTCCGGGCGTCGTTCTTCTAGTTTGACGATTTCAACGGCTTCAATGAATAGGCGGTCCAGATTCTCAATGGGACTGCCGGTCCTTCTGCAAGCGGCGACATGAGTGCGTATGATCTGATCAACCTTGACGCGCGTGTCCGCCGGCAACTGGTTGATCATTTTCAATGTTTGATCTGATATTTTCATAAGCCCTCTCCATTTATTACTTAGTTTATCGAGATTTTTAAGTCAGAAATGACTGGGCAAGATACTCGATGTTCTTGTCAGATTCAAGAAATTATTAAGTCAAAATTTTTCATGACGCTAAAATCATGATTTCCCACGCATCTTTAGCCGTCGCATGGTTAGTGTTAGGATACCGGCTGGCAGGGCGGGGATGATTTCTTCCCTCATATGAAAGATCTGCATTCTCATCCTGCGCGAAGAATTCGTTGGCGCGAATCAGGATAAAGATACGATGGCGGACGCAACTACAGCCTTACGAAGAAAACCGATCAGCTCTTTTAAAAAATGGTTCCTTGAAGGACAGGTCAAGGAAGTCGAAGGCCCTCACGAAAAGGAGGGTCAGCATCACACGCACCCCTGGTGGAGGGTGATGTGTTTGACCGGGGTGGATTACTTCTCCACGCTCGGCTACCAACCCGGGATCGCCTATCTGGCCGCCGGGGCGCTTTCGCCGATAGCCACGATGGTGTTGGTTCTACTGACGCTATTTGGGGCTTTGCCGATGTACCGGCGCGTCGCCGAAGCCAGCCCGGACGGCGACGGCTCGATCTCGATGCTGGAAGACCTGCTGCTTCGCTGGCGCGGTAAAATGTTCGTGTTGGCGCTGCTGGGGTTCGCCGCCACCAGCTTCATTATCACGATCACTCTGTCGGCGGCTGACGCCACGGCGCACATCGTCGAAAATCCCTTCGCGCCGCGCTTTCTGCATCACCCCGTACCCGTCACACTGGTGTTGATCGCGGCCCTCGGCGCGATCTTCCTCAAAGGGTTCAAAGAAGCCATCGGCCTCGCGGTGCTGTTGGTCGCCGTGTACATCCTGCTCAATCTGGTGGTGGTGGCCGTCGGCCTGTACCAGGTCGCGATACATCCCGAGGCGCTAGCCAGCTGGAAGAACGCGTTGAACCTCCAGTACGGCGCGCCGTTAGGAATGATCGGCGCGGCGATGCTACTCTTCCCGAAACTCGCCCTCGGTTTGTCGGGTTTTGAAACGGGCGTGTTGGTGATGCCGCTGATCAAGGGTGATGAAACCGACACTCCTAAAAATCCCGCCGGGCGCATTCGTAACGGGAAAAAACTCCTGTTAGCCGCGGCGGCCATTATGAGCGTGATGCTCATCTCCAGCAGTTTTATAACCACCACGCTGATTCCCGAGGCCGAATTCAAGGAGGGAGGCAGGGCCAACGGGCGCGCGCTGGCTTATCTGGCCCATGAGTACCTGGGCGATTTCTTCGGCACCGTCTACGACTTGAGCACGATTTCGATCCTGTGGTTCGCCGGCTCGTCGGCCATGGCCGGCTTACTCAACGTCATTCCCCGCTATCTGCCGCGTTACGGGATGGCCCCGGAATGGGCGCGTGCGGTGAGGCCGCTGACGCTGGTCCTGACCGCCATTTGCTTTGCCGTAACGATCTTCTTCAACGCCGACGTCGCCGCGCAGGGAGGCGCTTACGCGACCGGAGTGCTGGCGCTGATACTTTCCGCGGCGATCGCCGTTGCGATCTCCGAATGGCGCAAAGGGTGGCGGAGGTGGATATACCTGGCGATCGCCGCGGTTTTCGGCTACACCACGGTCGCCAACATCCTCGAACAGCCCGAAGGCATCAAAATCGCGTCGTCCTTCATCGTCTCGATCATCATCGTCTCGTTCATATCACGCGCGCTGCGCTCGACGGAGCTGCGCGTCGACAAGGTCGAATTGAACGACGCGGCGCGTCAATTCATCGAGGAGGCCGGGAAGGGCACGATTCGCATCATCGCCAACCGCCCCGACCGGGGCGACGCTGACGAATATCGGTTGAAAGAGAAAGAAGAGCGTTGGAACAATCACATCCCTGCCAACGATCCTGTGCTATTTTTCGAGGTCAGGCCTGGAGACGTCTCTGACTTTTCCGGCGTCCTGCGGGTGCGAGGCGTACAGATCGGACAGTATCGGATTTTGCGAACGAGAAGTCCGGCCGTGCCGAACGCGATCGCCGCGTTCCTGCTGCACGCCCGCGACGCGACGGGACAAATCCCACATGTCTACTTCGGGTGGACTGAAGGGAATCCGATCTGGTACGTTTTGAAATTCATATTTTTCGGCGAGGGAGACACCGCGCCGGTGACGCACGAGATTCTGCGTCAGGCCGAATCGGATCGGTCGCGCAGGCCCGCC
>DATCXQ010000502.1:0-9066 GCA_036565725.1 Blastocatellia bacterium | reverse complement strand
AATTCGGCGAAGATGGTATTTGGGTCTGGGGATGGAGACGGTTTGGTTTTTGTTGTTGTCACGAACTACTAATGCCAAACTGAAACCATCCTCCGCAACTGATTTCAAAGAGCTTACGCCTTAAGTCGGCGCTTATGGGCTTCAGCCGGCAGTGCTTGGATCCCCAACACTGCCGGCTGAAGCTCGACTTTATCCAAATTAGGCGGCGGCGGATAAGCAGGAAAGCAAGTGTTCCCAATCCTTCGCCGGTAAACTAAAGAGTTTTTCCAGGGCTTACGCGGTCTGCCGTTACTTTTTCAAAGACCAAAATTGTATAAAGTCGAGTCATAGATCAAGGTTCAATAAGGCGCTAACCCGGGGACAATACATGAAAATTATAGGCATCAGTGGGCTGGAAGGCTCAGTCCCATTCAAACAGAAGCATTGGCCAGGGCTCGACGAACGCGAGTACCGCATCTCACAGGGTCACGATTCCGCGGCGGCGCTTGTCATCGATGGAGAAGTGATCGCCGCCGCCGCTGAGGAGCGCTTCAATAGGCGTAAGCATTCAGGAGCCTTCCCAATCGGAGCGATTAACTATTGTCTGGCTGAAGCTGGCGTCACGATCGACGAGATCGACGAGCTGGCGCACGGATTTGATTACTCACCCTACCAGAAATTCTATTCGCACGATCCGATCAACGCGCAACATTACCGCGAGGTCCTCTCGAAAGAGGCGCTGCTCGCCCTGGCGCGGCGTGATCTGGGTAGGTTTTCCGCTGAGCGCATCCATAGAGTCAATCACCACCTGGCGCACGCGGCTAGCGCTTATTTCACTTCGGGCTGGGACGAATGTTTGGTGGTGGTGATTGATGGTATGGGCGAGGCGCACAGCGTCACGGTCTTTCATGGCCACGACGGTAAGCTCGAAAGGATTCATCAACTACCCGCGCAGGATTCCATAGGCATTCTCTACTCACTTGTCACGCTCCACCTCGGATTCGATTTCAACGCTGACGAGTACAAAATCATGGGTCTGGCGCCTTATGGGGACGCCGAACGCTTCCGCTCGTTCTTTAATGAAACTGTCGAATTGCGCGCGGATGGGAGGATTCGCATTCCCATTCTGCGTTTGAACCAGACGCGGGATGAGCGCGAGAACCACCTTCGGACGCGACGACATCTGGCGGAGCGTCTGGTCAAAGAGCGCCGCCCGGAGGAAGAAGTCACCGACACCCACCGCGACGTTGCGGCATCGCTGCAAGCCTGCCTTGATCGGACGATGGAACATTTGTGCGGCCACTTTGCGCGCAAGCTGGGGCTGCGGCGTTTGGCGATGGCCGGCGGTGTGGCGCTCAATTGTACGGCCAATGGCAAGCTGCTCCGCTCCGGCATCTTTGATGACATCTACATTCAACCCGCCGCCGGAGATGACGGCACGGCGCTGGGCGCGGCGCTATATCGCGCGGCGCAAGCGGGCGAAGTAGTCAATCGCCGATCGCCAGTTCCGTTTTATGGCCCGGCGTATTCGATGGCCGAGATTGACAATGCATTGGAGCAATTTGCGGACCGCGTCGAAATCATGCGCTTCGGGTCGCTTGAGGACACTTGTGTCGAAGCGGCGCGGTTGATTGCGGCGGGCAGAGTGATCGCCTGGTATCGCGGGCGAATGGAATTCGGGCCGCGCGCGCTGGGGCATCGCAGTATTCTGGCCGATCCGGGCCATCCGGAGATGCGCGATCGTATCAATGCGATGGTCAAGATGCGTGAGGCGTTTCGTCCTTTTGCGCCGGCCGTGACGCTTGAAGAAGTTCATCGCTGGTTCGAGGTCGATCCACGAACCGAACTTCCGTACATGATTATGATCGTGAATGTCCGCGAGGAGCATCGCGCGAGCTTGCCGGCAATCACTCACGTGGACGGGTCGGCGCGTGTGCAAACGGTCTCTACTGCGGACAATGCGGAGTTTCATACGCTGCTGCGTGAAGTGGGCAAAGTCACTGGCCGCGAGATGGTCTTGAACACCAGCTTCAACGTCAAAGGTCAGCCGATCGTCAATACGCCGCGTGAAGCGTTGGAGACATTCCTGGGGACCGGGATCGAATATCTCTTCTTAGAGAACACGCTGGCGCGGCGGTTGGATCGCTGACACGCTCGCGGCCCGTCAAACCGTCCGAGCGCATTAATTGCTCATGTTACCGAATCAAAAGGGAGTAGAAAATGATTGATACTTTGGCGCTCCAACAACAGGTCACGGCGCTGTTTGCGGAGAAGTTAAACCTGGATGTGGCTTCCGCCGAAACCGACTTGATTGAAGCCGGACTGCTCGATTCGTTGGCGCTAGTCGAATTACTGGCCCAGTTGGAAGAGTCTTTTGATGTTTCGATTTCCACTGATGATATGGAACTCGAAAACTTTCGCTCCATCACCAGCATCGCCATGTTTGTGATGCAGCGCGCGGCGGTCGGTGTAGAAGTGTAAAAGATTGGTCAGGCATGAAAATGAACCCGATACGTCCATATACTAAAAGCGACGTTCCGCTAAGCTTGTTCGTAGTATGAATTGTGGAAGGATGAATGGAATGGAGATAGGCGAGAGTACAACCGTGACCGTTTGCGCCGCGCCGCTGGTGAGCGTCATTCTGCCCATCCGAAATGAGGCTCATTACATCGCCCGCAGCCTGGGCGCCGTGCTGGCGCAGGATTACCCGGCGGATCGCATGGAAGTCATGGTGGTTGACGGAATGTCCACCGACGGAACGCGGGAAATTGTCGAATCGATGAGAGCCGGTTCTCAGCGCGTTCATCTCATTGATAATACCCGCCGAATCGCGCCGACGGCGCTGAACGCCGCCATTGCGCGGGCGCGCGGCGAAATCCTCGTCCGCGTGGACGGGCATTGCGAGATCGAGCCCGATTACGTGCGCCGCTGCGTCGAGCATTTGCGGAATGACAAGGTCGACGGCGTGGGAGGGCCGCTGCAGACAATCGGCGAGTCGCTTGTCGCCAGAGGCGTCGCCGTCGCGATGAGTTCGACATTTGGCGTGGGCGATTCCGCTTTCCGCACGGTTAGTAACAAAACGATGCTGGTGGATACCATCGCATTCCCCGCCTACACTCGCGACATTGTCGAACGCGTGGGACTTTTCGACGAAGAGTTAGTACGCAATCAGGACGATGATTACAATTACCGCCTGCGTAAGATCGGGGCGAAGGTTCTGCTGGCTTCCGATGTGCGCTCCCGTTACTACAGCCGCAGTTCGCTTCGTTCTCTCTGGCGACAGTATTTCCAGTACGGATATTGGAAAGTGCGGGTGATGCAGAAACATCCGCGCCAGATGCGGCCGCGCCAGTTCGTCCCCCCCTTGTTTGTCGCCGCCCTCTTACTTTCGCTCGCGGCGGCGCCTTTTTCATTCATTTGGGGAGCGTGGTTTGCAGTGCCGGTTGGTTTGACAGCAGGCTCCTACGCTCTCGCCAACTTCGTGGCGTCGGTTTCGATAACGGTGAAGAGACGTGATTGGCCGTTGTTTTGGCTATTGCCAATCGCCTTCGCCATTCTTCACGTGAGCTTTGGCCTTGGCTTTCTGCTTGGGCTGGTAAAGTTTCGGAATCGCTGGGGCGATCACGATGATAGGCGGTCTAATTATGTTGAACGGAACACCAAAAATCGTGTGGCCTGAAGGCAAGCGGTTCGCCTTCACGATAATTGACGATACCGACCGATCCAACGTCGAAAACATAGGCCCTGTGTACGATTTCCTGTACGAAAACGGATTCGTTACTACGAAGACTGTCTGGCCATTATCTCCTCGAGGCTCCCCCATAGGAGGCGGAGATTCGCTGGAGGATCAGGACTACAGGGACTTGATCTTGGACCTCAAGGCCAAGGGATTTGAGATCGCCTTGCACGGCGCCTCGGATGAATCCTCGCCCCGTCCCAGAGTCATCGAAGGGCTTAAGAAGTTCAAGGAGATTATCGGGCACGCTCCGCGAATCCACGCCAATCACACCGGCCAGGCGGACTGCCTCTACTGGGGCGAGGACAGGTTCGATGGCGCCATGAAATTGATCTATACCTTCGCGCGCAAGTATTTGATGAGAAGCGACTCAAAATTCTATGGGCAAATGGCGGACTCCGATTATTTCTGGGGCGATTTGTGTAGGGATACGATTACCTTCGTGAGGAACTTCGTCTTCACCGACATTAACACCCTGAAGATGGATCCGCTCATGCCGTATCACGATTCGCGGAAGCCATATGTGCCCTACTGGTTTAGCGCTAGCGCGGGCATTGATGTCGAAGAATTTTGTCAGCTACTAAATGAGCGCAACCAGGACAGACTGCTGGAAGAAGGCGGAGCTTGCATCGCATACACGCATTTAGCGTTCGGGTTCTACCGAGACGGCCAGTTGAATCCGCGATTCGTCGAATTGATGCGCCGGTTGGCCGGTCTTCCGGGATGGTTTGTTCCGGTTTCCACGTTGCTCGACTACGTCGGAGAGCGGAAGGGGTGGCAAAAAGTGGACAATAACAGACAGGCCCTCTCCAGAATGCAGTGGAGGTGGCTGCTCCAAAAGATCAAGCGTGGCGATGAGGGTAGCCCAGCGCCCATCAAATTCTAAAGGAGGTTGATTATGACATCTAAAGGGTCAATAGAAGTCTTTTCCACGTGTCCGTACTCCAGCGTTGTCGAGAGGGAGCGCTTCCTGCCTTATGTTATGGACGTGGCGCGTTGGAGCGAACAGGCCGGCTGCCGGGGGATTCTGGTTTATACGGACAATTCAACTGTGGACCCCTGGCTAGTCTCGCAAATCATTATTCAATCTACGGAGGCGTTGTGCCCGCTCGTGGCGGTTCAGCCTGTTTATATGCACCCATATTCCGTCGCCAAGATGGTGGCCTCCCTGGGCCATTTATACGGACGGCGCATCTACCTGAATATGGTGGCCGGGGGCTTTAAGAACGATCTGGAGGCGTTGAACGACATGACCCTACACGACAGGAGGTATGACAGGCTGATCGAATACACAGCCGTAATCAAAGAGCTGCTGGCAAGCCCGCTCGGTGTGAGTTACGAAGGCGAGTTCTATAAGGTGGATAAACTGAAAATGACTCCGCCACTATCCCCGGATTTATCCCCGGGGATTTTCGTCTCCGGTTCATCGGAGGCGGGATTGGCGGCGTCAAAGGCGATCGGCGCGGTCGCCATCAAATATCCGAAGCCGGTCGATGAATACGAAGGCGTCGGCGTGGATGAGGCCGTAAATTCCGGCGTTCGCGTCGGGATCATCACTCGCAAGGATCAGGATGAAGCGTGGAGAGTAGCTTATGAAAGATTCCCCGAAGATCGAAAGGGACAGATAGCCCATCAGTTGGCGTTGAAAGTATCAGACTCTACCTGGCATAAACAACTGTCAGAGATGGGAGAGGGAGCGGAAACGCAAGATAACCCCTATTGGCTGATCCCTTTCAAGAACTACAAGACTTTCTGCCCATATCTGGTGGGAAGCTACAACAGGGTTGCGGAAGAATTGGCGAGGTACATCGCCGTTGGGTATGAAACGTTCATTCTGGACATCCCGCCGAATGAAGAAGAGCTACAGCACATAGGCGTCGTATTCGATCTGGCTTCAAAAGCGGCCGGGGTCAAATTGGCTTCAAAGGGGGTTGCGGCGAAATGAGGTCATTACTTCAGCATTGGGTAACTGAGCAGGCGGAGCGCCGCCCGGATGCGCTTGCTCTTGTTATGAATGAGGAGAGGATCAACTATGGCCAATTGGAGGAATACTCCAACCGATTGGCGCGACTCCTCAAGGAAGCGGGCTGCAAAAAAGGAGACCGGGTCTGTTTTCTCATTCCGAAATCTCCGGCGGCATATATCAGCATGCTCGGAATTTTGAAGGCCGACTGTGTTCATGTCCCCATGGATACGTCCAGCCCTGCGCCGAGGCTGGCCAGAATCGTCGAATCCTGTGAACCTCGTTTTATATTAGGCGCGGGATCGGTCGCTAACTTGTTGGACGAACTCATGGCGGATGACAGGTTTCACTCCTCGGTCTCCATAGGATGGATGGGCGCCGACGCGGCGGCGGGTCGGAATTTCGAGGTCAGATTTTCGAGGGGCGATCTGGAAAGTTGCTCAGCCGCGCCGTTGGATTATCAGAACACGCGGGAAGACCCTGCGCACATCCTTTTTACTTCAGGCTCGACCGGAACGCCGAAAGGAGTCGTAATCACGCACTCGAACGTTATCCATTTTATCGAATGGGCGAATCGGTATTTCGGCATCTGCTCGTCAGATCGTCTTTCAGCGCACCCACCGCTGCATTTCGACTTATCTACCTTTGACATGTTCGGGGCGTTCGCCGCCGGCGCGGAACTTCACCTGGTATCGCCGACGCTCAATCTGCTGCCTCACAAGATGGCCGATTTCATTCGCGCTTCGGAGTTGACGCAGTGGTTTTCGGTGCCGTCGATTCTGAGCTACATGGCCAAGTTCGACGTCGTGTCGTTTAACGATTTTCCCACGTTGAAGCGCGTACTTTGGTGCGGGGAGGTGTTTCCGACACCTCCCCTTATTTACTGGATGAAGCGGCTGCCCAAAGTTAGCTTCACCAACCTCTACGGCCCCACGGAGGCGACCATCGCGAGCAGTTATTACACGGTTCCGAAATGCCCGGAGGACGAACGGGCCGCAATCCCGATCGGGACGTCGTGCGGGGGCGAAGAATTGCTTGTGCTCGACGACGATTTGCGACCGGTTCCGCAAGGCGAGGTTGGGAATCTGTATATTCGCGGAGTGGGGTTAAGTCCAGGATATTGGAGAGATCAGGAGAAGACCGACGCCGTCTTTCTGCCCAACCCGCAAATTTCGGATCACACAGATCGGATTTATAAGACTGGCGACCTGGCCAGTGTCGGCTCCGACGGCCTGGTCTATTTCCTCGGTCGGGCCGACTCTCAAATCAAGAGTCGAGGGTATCGAATTGAGTTGGGAGAGATCGAGGCCGCCTTGAACGCCGTCGATGGGTTGGAAGAGTGCGCGGTCGTGGCTGTCAACAGTAATGGATTCGAAGGCGCGACGATCTGCTGCGCATATGCTCCTCAGTCAGGCGTCGAGGTTACTCCGAACATTTTGCGGGAAAAGCTGAGCAAGGTTTTGCCGAATTATATGATGCCGTCGAAATGGATGGCCTTCGATAAACTCCCGAAAAACGCCAACGGTAAAATCGACCGGCCTAAGCTCAGAGAACAATTCCAGTGAATATCATATTGGTGGGTGAGGAGTCCGCCGGGATACAAACGCTCAGGGCGTTGGCAGGCAGCGACCATCGGGTCGTCGCCGTCATGGCTTCACAATCGAAGAACAACGGCGCTCTGACGAACCTCTGGGAGACGGCGGAAAAGCTGGGGTATCAAACCTGGCCGGCGAAACTCGTTAAAGACCTGCGTTTTGCCGACGAGGTACGTGCCGCCGAGGTCGACGTTATTTTAAACATACATTCGCTGTTTATTATAAATGGGGAAGTCGTCAGCGCCCCGCGGATCGGATGCTTCAACATGCATCCTGGGCCGCTGCCTCGATACGCCGGTCTGAACGCCGTGAGCTGGGCGATTTACAAGGGCGAAACTTCGCATGGCGTAACCATTCACAAAATGGAGCCCGGAATCGACACCGGCCCCATCGTATATCAGGAACTTTTCGACATTGACGACGCCGATACCGGGCTTACGCTCAGCGCGAGATGCATAAGGTCAGGAATAGCCTTGGTCTTACGGCTTATGGAGACGGCGTCGGCCGATCCTGCGGCCATTCCGCTCACGCCTCAGGACCTGACTAAAAGAGAGTACTTCGGCCGTGAAATCCCTTATGAGGGCAGGTTATTTTGGTCGCTTCCGGCGCGTGAAATCGTAAATTTCGTTCGAGCCTGCGATTTCTTTCCGTTTCATTCACCCTGGGGGCATCCACAGACAGTTTTGGGGACAATGTCAGGCGCCCAAGAGATCGGCGTAGTGAAGGCCCGCCTGACCGGAGAACGGTGCGACAGGTCGCCAGGAACAGTGGGGGAGTTTGTCGGGCCGGGAGTTAAGATCGCCTGCGGGGACGAATGGATCATAGTCAATAAATTGAAGGTTGAAGGACGATATGTGAATTCTGCGGACGTTCTTGAACCTGGAAGTCGCCTGATTGAATCTCCCCGCGGATAAATATAGTAGGAGTCGTGATCATGAACATTCGTTTCGCCGCAGGTGATGACATACCTGCTGTCGCTCGATTCAACCAGCGCCTGAGAGAGGGCGGGCGAGGAGAAGAACAGATCGCCTTGCGCCCCGAACTGCCTGGAGAGGCGCGATACCGACCCGCGGGCTTCCCTGTCTATCGCCGGATGATGATCGCTGAGGATGGAAGAGAGGTGCGAGCGGCGGTCATGCTTTACCATAACAACATATTTATTCACGGCAAGAAGCGGGACTGTTGTTGGCTGGACATGCCTATTTCCGAAGGAATAATAGATCGCAGATACTCTATGGCCATCATTCCGCTATTAAAAACGGCTTTGAGCTATGAGCCGTTTTTGATGTCGACGGGCGCCGGCCCTGTGGATAAGGTCTCGTTCCGGTTATTGACCAAGCTTAAATGGAAAAATCGCGTCGTGCCTTTCTTTTTCTATCCGGTCAAAGTTACCAAAGTCCTACTTGGCCTGAGTTACTTTAAAAAACATGCCAAGCTCCGCTATGGCGCGTTATTGGGCGCGTACTCCGGTTTGGGAGCAGGTCTGAGCGGGCTACTCGCATTGAGCCGCCGGATCGCCCCCTGTCTCTCCGGGTATGAATATTCAGTGGAGAAGGCCTTCGACGACTGGGCGGACCGGATCTTCGATGCTTGCCTTCCGGACTATGGTGTAGCGATGCGGTCCGACGCCACGACTCTGAACATCCTGCATCCTCCCGACAAACCCAGCCTCACTCGGCTCAGGGTTCGTCGAAAGGGCGCGAAAAATGGCGCCGGCCAGGATGCCGGCCAGGATGTCGGCCAGGATGTCGGCCAGGATGTCGGCCAGGATGTCGGCCAGGATGTCGGCCAGG
>DATCXQ010000495.1:0-6100 GCA_036565725.1 Blastocatellia bacterium | reverse complement strand
ATTGGGTATGTGTATGACCACCGGGGCAGACCTACGTGTCTGCCCCCGATTGGGTATGTGTATGACCACCGGGGCAGACACATAGGTCTGCCCCTACCGTACACGCGATTGCGAGCCGCTCTAAACGCCGTCTACTAAATTATGTAGTTTCATTCAATCTTATGTAGTTTCATTCAATTCGTTGATGAATAGGAGGCTTCAATGTATTGTCCAAAATGCAGCCACCAGACAGCCTCAAATAATGTCCGATTCTGTCCAGGCTGTGGTTTCCGAATGGATGGCGTGGCTGAGTTGATAGCAAACAATGGCGTCTTTACCGCGGATGAAGAGACGGCGCCAAAGCCTCGCCGTTCTATGGTCAAAAGGGGAGCTTTATTGGGAGCGACGTTGATGTTTATCAGCGCTTTTTTGATTCTGGAGGGGTATCCCGTAAAAAGCCAAAGGCCGATGCTTATTATCACGTGGGGCGCGCTTATGGCGCTCATCGGCGTGTCTGGTTATGTAAAGCGCCTGATATCTAAAATCTTTTCCGAAGAAGAGCCTTCGCCTTCGAAGAAAACCGCCTCTCCTCGTGGCTCTGCATTGCCAGCGGCGTATGGCGCGCCAGTGGTAAATTCAGGCCAGCAATTTGTGGACACATCGAAGATGGCGCAGCCATCAAGCATTACCGAACAAACTACCTCACGATTCAACAAGGTGTAGGAATTGAAATGGAGCATTGCCATGAGAAAAACAATATTTACTCTCTCTCTACTACTCACCGCTTCAACCTTCAAAATTTCGACTGGCGGCCTGGCGCAGGAGAAGCCTTTGCTGATGCGCCAACCGGCGATGAGCCGCACGCAGATCGTCTTCTCATACGCGGGCGACCTCTGGATCGCGCCGCGCGGCGGCGGTGAGGCTAGCCGGTTGACGACGGGCGTCGGCAACGAAACCTCGCCGCAATTTTCGCCCGACGGAACTACGGTCGCGTTTACGGGCGAGTACGACGGCAACGTTGATCTCTACACTGTACCCGCGACAGGTGGCACGCCGAAGCGGTTGACCTATCATCCGGGCGCCGACGGGCTGGCCGGATGGACGCCCGACGGCAAACAACTGCTCTTTGTCTCGCAACGAACCAGCGACTCGGGCCGTTTCGCGCGGTTGTTCACGATCCCGGTGGACGGCGTCTTCCCGGCCGAAGTCCCGCTGCCGATGGGCTGGGCCGGATCGTATTCGCCGGACGGCGCGAGGCTGGCTTACGAGCCGTTGCCGCGCGGGTTTGGCGCCTGGAAGCGTTATCGCGGTGGAATGGCGTCGCCGATCTGGATCGCGAACATGAGCGATTCGAGCGTCGAGAAGGTTCCTCGCGTTGATTCCAACGACTTCAATCCGATGTGGGTCGGCGACAAGGTTTATTTTCTCTCCGACCGCAGCGGCCCGATCACTTTGTACGCCTACGACACGAAGACGAAGAGGGTCGCGCAGCTGATTCAAAACAACGGTCTCGACATCAAATCGGCTTCGGCGGGCCCGGACGGCGTCATTTACGAGCAGTTCGGCGCCCTCAACATCTACGACCCGAAGTCGGGCAAGACCAAACCGGTCGACATCACGATCAACGGCGATATGCTTTCGCTGCGCCCGAAATACGAGAAGGTCGGGACTAGCATCTCGAACGCCGCGATTTCGCCGACTGGCGCCCGCGCGGTATTTGAAGCTCGCGGCGATATCATCAGCGTCCCCGCCGAGAAAGGCGACGCGCGCAACCTGACCAACACGACCGGCATGGCCGAGCGCGACCCCTCCTGGTCGCCCGACGGCAAATGGATCGCTTATTTCAGCGACGAATCGGGCGAGTATCAGCTTCACCTGCGCGACCAGAAGGGGATGGGCGAAGTAAAGAAGATCAATCTGGGCAGTCCGCCTTCGTTCTTCTACAACCCGACCTGGTCGCCCGACAGCAAAAAGGTCGCTTATTCCGACAAGCGATTGAACATCTGGTACGTCGACATCGAGAAAGGCCAGCCGGTTAAGGTTGACACCCTGACCCGGGGCTTCTCGCTGGCGACGAGTTGGTCGCCCGACAGCCGCTGGCTGACTTACGCCAAGCCGCTCAAGTCGTGGTACAACGCGGTTTTCGTCTATTCGCTCGAAGACGGAAAGAGCACGCAGATCACCGACGGATTGAGTGACGCGCTCAGCCCGGTCTTCGACAAGAGCGGCAAATACATCTACTTCACCGCCAGCACTGACATTGGCCCGCGCGTCTTCGGCTTCGATATGTCCAGCTATCCTCACCGCACGACGCGCAGCGTCTACGTCACGGTATTGAAGAAGACAGACCCGTCCCCACTCGCCCCCGAAAGCGACGAAGAGAAAGTCGCCGAAGAGAAGCCCTCTGAGAAGAAGGAGGGAGAGCGCGGGGAAGCGGGAGAGGGAGAGAAAAAGGCCGACGTGGCGCAGCTGCCGGCGGGAGCCCCCAAGCCGGCGGACAAGAAGGAGCCGCCGAAGGTCACTATTGATTTCGACAACATCAGCCAGCGTATTCTGGCGTTGCCTCCTCCAAACCGGAACTACGTCGGTCTGGCGGCGGGCAAGGCTAACACGCTGTTCATCATCGAATTCCCCGACGGCGCGCAGGGCGCCACGCTACACAAATTCGATCTGGAGAAGCGCAAATTCGACAAGGCGCTCGACAACATCAACGGCTTCGACCTCTCGGCCAACGGCGAGAAGATGCTCTACCGGCAGCAGCAGAACTGGTTCATCGCGGCCACCGCGACACTCGGCACGCCCGCGTTCAAGCCCGGCGAGGGCAAGATCAAGACCGAAGAAATGGAAGTCTACGTCTCGCCGCGCGCCGAGTGGGATCAGATGTACCGCGAGACCTGGCGCATCGAACGCGACTTCTTCTATGCCCCGAACTTCCACGGCCTCGACCTTCAAGCTGCGGCGAAGAAGTACGAGCCGTATCTGGCTTCGCTCGCGCACCGCGCCGACCTGAACTACCTCTTCCAGGAGATGCTCGGCGAATTGTCGGTCGGACATCTTTACGTGCAGGGCGGCGACACGCCCGATCCGAAGCGCGTGCCGGGCGGATTGCTCGGCGCCGATTACAAGGTCGAAAACGGGCGCTACCGTTTCGCGCGCGTCTACAACGGCGAGAACTGGAACCCGAACCTGCGCGCGCCTCTTACACAGCCCGGCGTCAACGTCGTCGCGGGCGAATACCTGCTGGCGGTTAAGGGGCGCAATCTGGCGGCCAACGACAACATCTACAGCTTCTTCGAGAGCACGGCCGGCAAGCAAGTCATGATCAAAGTCGGCCCGAACCCTGACGGATCGGGATCGCGCGAAGTGACGGTCGTGCCGATCCAGAACGAGATCGGGTTGCGCACCCTGGCCTGGATCGAAGAGAACCGCCGCAAGGTTGACAAGATGAGTGACGGCAAGCTGGCCTACATCTACCTGCCCGACACTGCGGGGGGCGGCTACACATACTTCAACCGCTACTATTTCTCACAACTCGACAAACAGGGGGCGGTCGTCGACGAGCGTTACAACAGCGGCGGACAGGCCGCCGATTACGTCGTTGATTATCTGAAGAAGCCGTTGATGAGTTACTGGGCGGTGCGCGAAGGCGATGATTGGCGGCAGCCGTTCGGAGTGATGCCGGGGCCGAAGGCGATGTTGATCAACGAGTATTCCGGTTCGGGCGGCGACTATCTGCCGTACATGTTCCGTCGCGCCCAGGTCGGCCCGCTGATCGGCAAACGCACCTGGGGCGGACTCGTGGGCATCGGCGGATATCCGCAGTTGATTGACGGCGGCTCGGTCACCGCGCCGCACTTCGCCTTCTACACTCCGGAAGGAAAGTGGGACATCGAGAACCACGGCGTCGCGCCCGACATCGAGATCGAATTCGACCCCAAAGCCTGGCGCGAAGGCCGCGACATTCAACTCGAAAAGGCAGTCAGTTGGCTGATGGAGGAACTGAAGAAGAATCCCCAGAAGCCCGTCCAGCGACCGCCTTATCCGAATTATCACAACGGGACGAAGGCGGCGGCCGGTTCGGGCAACGGCTCGGGCAATTGAAGCGACCGCAGGTTCAACCCTCGCCGGCTGCGGAAACGATAATTAGAAGTAGAGCAGACTTTAGTCTGCCCATAAGCCGACGGACTAGAGCAGCTTGCAAATCAGAGTAGGGGCAGACCTACGTGTCTGCCCCGGTGGTTACCTGTACATCCAATCCGGGGCGGACACGCAGGTCCGCCCCTACCGTACACGCAATTGCACACCGCTCTAACGGTTTTTGAGAATTAAATGGCGCCATAGTAATGGGCGTTTCTCCTTAGCGGCCTTTGCGCCTTTGCGCGTTGGCGAGAACCGCCGCCTGAATAAGGAAACCCGTTTCTCGCCAAGGCGCAAAGGCGCAAAGATGGCGCCATTTATTTCTTAAAGACCATAAGTCCGCTATTCCCACGGGGCCGCACGGGCCACATCCAACATCCACTTTTACTTGATGGGCGCCTTGCGAGTAGTTTACTCGCGCCTTGTGACAGCGCCGCGGGCGCGAGTAAACTACTCGCAAGGCGCCTCATTATCTCCGCCCCGGAGCTTATTTGAGCGGGATTCTCACCCAACCCAAAGGCGGCGCCTGTCCGCCATAACGCCCCCCAGTCAAGTGGTTGCTGATTAGCTAAAGGGATGGTGGATTATGCTCACGACCCACGAAATCACGGAACTGCTGGTAGCCTGGAGCGAGGGGGATCGAGGAGCCCTCGACCAACTCGTCCCAATAGTAGAGGCTGAGTTGCGGCGATTGGCCAAGAGCTACCTGTCAAGGGAACGCCCGGATCACATTCTGCAAACCACTGCCCTCATACAGGAAGCCTACCTGAGATTGATTGATTGGCGGAACGCGCGTTGGCAGAACCGCGCGCATTTCTTCGGAGTGGCGGCCCAGATGATGCGGCGTATCCTGGTTGATTACGCCGTCGAGCAGAATGCCTTGAAGCGCGGCGGCGGGGCGCGTCGAGTCGAACTGGATGAAGCGGCGAATTTATCCTCTGGGCGCGGCTTGAATATAGTCGATCTTGATATTGCGCTGGGGAAACTAGCCGCGTTGCATGCAAGACAGAGTCAAGTGGTTGAATTGCACTTCTTCGGCGGCCTTACCATGAAAGAGATCGCCGAGGCGCTCGGCTTATCGCTCGGGACGGTCAAGCGCGATTTGACTCTGGCGAAACTCTGGCTCCTTCGCGAGCTGGGAGAGGAGCGGAATGATGACGCCGGAATTATATGAACGGGTCTGCCAGATCTGTTACGACGCCTTGCAGCATGAGGCGCAAGAGCGCTCCGGTTTCCTCGACCGCGCTTGCGCCGGCGACGCGTCATTGCGCAAGGAGGTCGAAACAATGCTGGCGCATGAGGGGAGTGTGGAGAGTTTCCTTGCCACTCCCGCTTTGATTGTCGCCGCGAGTCAGTTGGCGGAAGCCATGGAAGTGGAGAACGCGATTCTCCACGGCGGCGACCCGCAGATGAATGGCGCTTCAATCCTATCCGACACACTTGGCGCGCCTGGCGGGCCTGGCGAATCCTTCCCGCCGGGCGTGACGCTCGGCGGGCGTTATTTAATTGATAAAGAATTGGGGCGGGGCGGCGTCTGCGCAGTTTTTCTAGCCCGCGACCAGAAACTGCACAATGCGCCGGTGGTGATCAAGGTCTTGCTAAACGTCTGGCGCGAGGACTCGCGCAAGACCTGGATGGAAAAGAAGTTCAAGGAAGAGATCGAGGCGTTGGCAAGAATTGACCATCCAGGCGTGGTGCGCGCGCTTGATGTCGGCGAGTCGCCTGATGGGCGGTCTTACCTCGTGATGCAATATGTCGCCGGCAAAAGCCTGCGCTCTGTAATGACTCCGGAGGGCATGGAGTCAGACCGCATAGCCAGGTTGGCGCGCCAGATGGGGCGGGCGCTCGCGGCTGCGCACCGACAGGGCGTCATTCACCGCGACCTCAAGCCTGAAAATATCATGCTACAGAGCGTGGGTGATGAAGAGTATGTGAAGATAATCGATTTCGGAATTGCGACAATACACGATATGGCGGACGCCGA
>DATCXQ010000463.1:0-4765 GCA_036565725.1 Blastocatellia bacterium | reverse complement strand
CGGCGCCGTTACCCGCTCCGCCATTGCCCACGGCGGCGCCTGCTCCGCCGGCGCCACCCGGCCCGCGAGGACTGCGCGCGTTGCGCGCCGCGATGAAATCCTTGTACTCCTGATCGCCAGCCGTGAACGGACGCAACGCAGCGCCGCCCAACCACAGATCCCAATCGAGCGTGTCGGGCGCCGGAGTCGGCGCCGGAATCTTCGTCATCTCCTGGGGCCAACTGGCGCGTCCCGTCCAGGCGTGAACTTCCCTCACTTCGCCGATCTCTCCAGCCCAGAAGATTTCGCAGGCGACGCGGGTGGCGTCGTGCGAATAACCTTGATTACCCATCTGCGTGGCGACTTTGTATTTCTCCGCCGCCTGCGTCAGCAACCGCGCCTCCCACGGCGTGCGGGTCAATGGCTTCTCGACGTAAACGCTCTTGCCCATCTGCATGCAGGCCAGCGCCGCATGCGCGTGCATATGATCGGGCGTGCCGATCACGACGGCGTCAATCTTCTTGTGCTCCTTGTCGAGCATTTGTCGGAAGTCTTTGTACTTCGCGGCCTTCTCCCAACGCTTGAAACCCTGCTCGCCGCGCTTCCAGTCCACGTCGGCCAGGGCGACGATGTTCTCGGGCTCGCACGCGCGCAGATCGCCGAATGGTTGGCCGCCCGCGCCGATGCCGGCGACGTTCAGTTTTTCGTTGGGCGATTGATAGCCCAACGCCTTGAGTGATGCAATGGTTGGGCGCGGAAGCGCGCTCGTGAGCAGCGTTCCGAACATGAAGTAGCGTCTCGAAATACCGATGTGTGACATGGCAAATCTCCGTACTACTTAAAGTCAGTTGAGTGTAACCGGCAAGGGGGACCCGGCTCCGAAAAACGCGAGTCCCCCATCGGTCATAGGTTGCGTCAGAAGATCAACTTCAGCGCCAGTTGGACATTGCGTTGGTCATTGACCTGCGACGGCGTGACGACGCCGAAGGCGCCGGAACCTGCCGTTGTATTGGGCGCGCCGAACCAGGGCGTGTTGGCGAAGTTGAAGGCTTCGGCGCGGAATTGGAGCGCCAGCCCTTCCTTGAGCGTGAAGGTCTTGAAGAGCGAGACGTCAATCTGCGGCGGACGGCTCGTATGGTCCCGCTCAGAATCGCCTCCTTGAAAGAGGCCACAACCTGATCACGCTTTGAGACCGGCTGGATCAGCCTTAACGCCTTCCCGCTCATCATGTGTTCTTTCCCGTGTTTGATATTGGATAGCGCGCGGATCATACACCCGAGATCCAAAGAAAACAAGATCATCTTATGATCTAAGTCTCAGATGATCTTTAATCCAAAGCTTTTGATTCGACCGGAGATGAAAAGGAGGCCGCCAATGCGCTGTGGCGTCAGCGACTGGCGGCCTGATCGGGGGGTATGCTCAACCCGGGAAAGAAAAAAATTGTCCACAAAGGCGCACGAAGGGGCGCAAAGATTTTTATTCCTTTGCGATTCTTCGTGTTCTTTGTGGACGGTTTTTCTGAGGAGAATAGACCGGATCAATGCTCCATCGGAAAACCGAAAGTGTAAATCACGCCGTCATGCGTCGTCAGATAAATCTGGCCTACGCCGCCCGACAACGCAACGCCGCGCGTGAAGGAGGCGATCGTCGCCCCGCTGTTCCACAGTTCCTTGCCGGTCTCGCCGTCGAGCGCGTAGAGGACTGCGCGCGACGAACGCCGCGCCCGCTCCGCCGCGGTCATTTTACTGTCGTCGGTACGGAACTCGCCGCCGGAAGTTACAAAGACCACGCCGTTGATGACCGTGGGGGGCAGCGGCGAGACCAGATCGCGCGATGCCCAGGCGGGCTGCAGCGTCGGCGCGCCGCTCTGTTCGACGACCTTCCAGGCGACGACCGCGCCATTGGTCGCGGCGCTTTTGAATCCGAGATCGGCGGCCTGCGAGCCCATAACCGGCGCCAGAATCCAGCGCGCGCCGCTCGCATCCTGCCAACTCGCCAGCGCTCCCGGCGACGTAGTCCCCGCTTTCGATGTGGCCGGCGTCGTGTACAAGGCAGTCTGATGGTCCGCGCCCCCCAGATTCGCGCTGTCCAGCAGATGTATGCGCCCGTCTTTGGTGGTAGCCGCTATCAGGGTCTTTCCTTTGTATTCGAAAAGGACCGGCGAAGAAGAGAATTCATGCGCGCCAGCCGTATACCAACCCTTCACCGACAATGTTTTCTGATCGAGCGCGACCAGCGAGTTCGGCGATTCGCCTCCATTGCCGGTCGCGACATAGAGCGTTCCGTCTCCGCCGAACGCAGGGCCGGCTATGCCCACGACATTCGCTTTCCAGCTCGTGACCTGTTTGGAAACGAGATCGAGCGCCCACA
This sequence comes from Blastocatellia bacterium, assembly GCA_036565725.1. GTDB lineage: Bacteria > Acidobacteriota > Blastocatellia > RBC074 > RBC074 > JAJVID01. Next base: position 2,416 of record DATCXQ010000463.1, on the reverse strand, counting down.
CGCCGTTCGCGGCGCCGCCGCAATTCCCTTCGGTTACGACGTAGGCGACGCTGTCAATGACGATCAACCCGTTGGCGTTGGCGTTCGGCGTCAGGAATTTTACCGGCTGCTCATAATCGGCGCCGTTCGACAGGTGCATCGAGTGGAACATCCCATCGCCAGACAGGGCGTAAACGAGGAAAGGCCCCGCGCCGAACTGGCCGCCCGGAGGGTTGGCGGGATTGGGACGAGGGGGCCGCGGCGGAGTCGAGTTTGACGAAGACGCCGGCGGCGGGCCCGGAGGATTTGGCCGAACCAGCGCCAGCGTGACCGCGCCCTGGCCGGGCTCGCCGACACCGCTACGCGCGGGCGTACTGCGCCCGCCCCCGCCTCCGCCGAAAGAAGACGGCGGAAGCGTGGCCACAGTCGGACGCGCCACGCCGGTAGTCATTCCGCCGGGACAGGCGAGCGTTCCGGCCTGCGATGTGGCGTTCGTAACCAACCTCTTCTCCCACTCCATTCGTCCCAGATCGGTGTCAATCGTGAAGATGGCGTCTGAACTGCCTCCCACGAATCCCAACATCCGAAATCCGCGGTATCCGATCAGACGTTCAAGCGTCGCCGGCGGCGCGAGTGAGTTCAACTGCCTGGGTTTGTTGTCTAGCTTGAGCTTCCACAGAAATTGGAAGCCCGGCTTTCGCTGCGGGTCCTGTAACGACTCCTTTGAAATCTTCGCGTCCGCCCTGACCCAGGCCGAACGCTGCGCGTCTCCGTTGCCTGTCATCCAGTCCACGCCGCGTTGCGCCTTCGCGTCGCCCGCCCAGGCGACCAGGTAAACGAAACAGACTATGAGTGCGCTTGCAAGTCTTCTCATCTGGAAACTCCTTTTACTTTTTGTCAGCCTTACTATCTTGCGGCAAGCTGTAAGTCACTTTGCCGGTCTCGTCCAGAAATTCAAGTTTGGGCGCGCCGGTCGCATCAACAGAGAGTTTGATACGGGGCTTCCCCTTCGCGTCGGCGAGCCTGACGACCGCGGCCTTATCCCGATCTCTGGCGTACGGGTTAATAGAACGCGGATGACGCGGATAGAGCGGATTGAAGCCGATCTATTTGGGTTTTATCCGCGATGATCCGCTCCCGTCCGCGTCATCCGCGTTCTATTGACGCGTTCTTTGCCGCCCCGCGAGCTGATTCCCAATCGCTTCGCAACAGGGAATAGATCAGCGAATCCACGAAACCTCGATCGGTGAGAAAGTTCTCCCGCAAATGCCCTTCGAGACGAAACCCGAGCCTCTGTAACATCCGCGTCGAGGCCTCATTGCCCGGCGTGACTCCGGCCTCTACGCTGTGCAGGTTCATGTGGTCGAAGCCGTAGTCGAGCATCGCGCCAAGCGCCTCGCTGACGACGCCCTTGCCACGCTGTTCGCGAGCCACAATGTAGCTGATGTCGCCGCGCCGATGCGCCTTGCGCCATTCGTTGTAACCGCACTTGCCGACCAGCCGTTCGTCGCCACGCAGCGTGATCGCCCAGTTGATGCCGACGCCAGCGAGCGGCGCCTTCGCTAAACCCTCAATGAGCCTGTGGGCTTGATCAACGGACTTGTAAGGCAGACAGCTCCAGTACCGCATCGTCTCTTCGTCCGAAAAGATGTGGAACAGGTCTTCAGCGTCCGCCTGGACAATCTCGCGGAGAACAAGCCGCTCGGTCTCCAGTCTGGGGAAGATACGCCAGTCACTCATATAAACACTTCGGTCCTGCGACTCTCAAAATTATGGTCGCTGACCAGGCGCACGATCGCATTCGCAATCTTTCCGCCGCCCTTTTCCGACGGCTCGATCTCGTTGGCGTAGTCGGAATTCTCGTCGCACACAAGCCGCAGGTCGATCAGCGGAACGCCCGACTGAAACGCCAGCCTGATTATCACGTCGTTGAAAGTCGCCAGCGCGGCGACCGCGATTTTCTGTGTAAACTGTTCCGGGATTCGGGGGTAATAGATTGTGCAAACTGCGGTCGGTTTATTCAGACTCAATACGCTTTGCAACATTTCGCGGTAATGACGCTCAAACTCGCCGGCTATATCCGCCAACTTATCCAGGACCTCGGCGCTCGACGCGACCTTCTGTTGCAAAATGCCGGCGTTCAAAATGGCGTCGTTTCCACCCGTGCTGATGACCAGATGCGTAGCGTCGTCCGGTAGATCGAGCGCCTGATTTCGCACGTTCTCAACCACGCTGCCGTCAACAGCGAGGAGGCTGGCTTTCCATCCGGCGGGGATTTGCCGACGAATTTGCTCGATAACGTCAAGCCCGCCGTCGATGTATGCCTTGTTATCGAAAACAGAATCGCCGAGCAAAACGATATGATTCATAATTGGAGAATAAATGCGACAACGGCGTAGGGGCGGGTTTTCCCCGCCCGAACGCCTCGATTACCAAC
>DATCXQ010000455.1:0-21012 GCA_036565725.1 Blastocatellia bacterium | reverse complement strand
CGCCTGCGGGCGATAGCGATACCGAGTAGACCGATTGGCCTTCGCGGAAGAAGAGCGTGCGGCCGTCGCGCGCGATGTTGAGATCGCCGATGCCGCCGCCGAATCCGCCGAATCCTCCTCGGCCACGACCTTCTCCGTCATCGTCGCCGCCGCCCTGGCCAGTCGTGATGCGCGTGAGGCGGCGTCCGTCCTCCTGGATGGAATAGATGACCGGCGCGTTGCGCAGGCCGGCCAGTTCGCTGGTCACGAAGACTATAGTGCGACTGTCGGGCGTGACGGCATAGTTGAATACCGCCGACGGCATGCGCGTCAGTTGGCGCGTGCGGCGCTTGAATCCTCCCCAGTCAATGACGATCTCGCGCGGCGGCTGGTTGCGCTGTGGCGGGCCGGCGCGACGCGGACCGCCTTCCTGATCGGAGGCTTCCGGCTGTTCGGGCCGCATCTCCGGATCGTTCGGGTCGCGGTCTTCGCGTTCAAGCACTGCGTAATAAATCTGCGCCGACGCCTGACCTCCGCCCCCGCCGCCCTCATTGCGAACGAAGTAAAGCCTGCGCCCGTCGGGGCTGAAGCGCGGGTTGACATCGCTGTAGGAATCGAATGTCACTTTGCGCTCTTCGCCGCCGGCGGATGGGATCAAATAGACGTCGGTGTTGCGCGTGTGATCCGCCTTCGAGAAGGCGATCCATTTGCCGTCGGGCGACCACACCGGCGCGCTGACGTTGCCGTAACGCGACGAAGTCAACTCGGCGGTCTGCTTACTCTCCAGCGTGTACTTGCGCAACTTGCTGTCGGAAGCCGTGAAAGCGATCTCTTTGGAGTTGGGCGACCACGAAAAGTTGAATTTCAGCGTGTCAAGATCGCTGATCTTCTGCGGTTCGCCCGCGCCGTCGGACGCAATGACGTAAATCTCTTCGCGCCCGCTGCGGTCAGAAATGAAGGCGATCCATTTGCCGTCGGGCGAATACTGCGGCTCTTTGTCGCGCCAGGGGCTGTCGGTGATCTGGCGCAGGTCGCCTTCGTCGGTCGGCGCGGTGAAAAGCTCGCCGTGGATCGAAAGCGCTATGCGGCGGCCCGAAGGAGCGAGGTCGTAATCGTCCAACTGTGAATTGAAATCGCGCACTTCGACCAGGTTCTCCTGCGTCTCGGCGGCGATGTCGAGCTTGATGGGCGCGGCCTTGCGGCCGGCCACGTCCAGTTTCCAGACGCCGAAGTCGTGCTCGAAGACGATCACCTTGCCGTCTGCGCTCATCGCGGGCCAGCGCACGTCACCGGCCTTGAAAGAAGTCACCTGTTCGGCTTTACCGCCTTTTTCGCTCACGCGCCAGACATTGGTCAGTCCATTGCCTTCGCGGTCGCTGACGAAGTAGACGTAACCGTCTCGGCTCCACATCGGCCATGAATCCATGCCCTCGAAATCGGTCAGGTCGGTGAATTTCTTGGCGGCGATGTCCATTACCGTCACGTCGGTCTGGTACGAGCCGCGATAGTATTTCCGCCAGTAGGATTGCGATCTGCGATTGACGGCCAGTTTCTTTCCGTCGGGCGAGAAGGTAGCGTAGACGCCCATGTCCGAGCCTGCGCTGCGCTCCTTCTGGTCGTCGACGTTGACGGTGTAGAGCATGCCCATAAAATCTTCGCCGCGCTGGCTGGCGAAGAGCACGGCGCGCCCGTCGGGCGTCCAACCTTGGACGGTGTCGTCGGCGGAATGAAACGTCAATTGTTTCGCCGTCCCGCCCTCCGCCGGGATGACGTAGATATCCAGGTTGCCGTTGCGGTCCGAGGAGAAGGCGATCCATTGGCCATCGGGCGAGAAGCGCGGGTAAACGTCGCGGGCGCGATGGACAGTCACTCGTTTGATATTCTGCCCGTTCTCGTCCGCGGTCCAGATGTCTCCCAGATAGGTGAAGGCGATCCGGCCCTGGTGATAGTGCGGATAGCGCACGAGTTTGGCCTCCCGGCCGAACGCGACGAATGACAGGCAGCAGACGCCAAGCATCGCAAATGTGTATAGTCGTTTCATAGTTCTCTCCTTAAAGCGGGTTCGAATCACTGACAGGTTGGCTGATGGTAAAGACGCGGCCGCTTGCCGGCGGGTTACATCAGTAGATTATAGGTATTGGGTTGTAGGTTTTATATCGGTTTGCAGTTCAGCGCGCGGATGTTTGTAGTCCCGCCTTTAGGCGGGAAGGCTCAAGAGCCAGACCATTCCGGCTAAAGCCGGGACTACGAACCGTTCATGCAATCGCAACGCGCTCTAGTTCGTCTATTATCTGGCCGCTTTACGCCCGTTGCTCAACATGCACAGGCGAATCACAAGGAGATGAGAGATGAGTATTGACTTCCTCCCCTTCGGCCGTCTGCGTCCTTTCGGCGCGGCCGATCGAGCATTATTGCTCTTATCCGTCATTTGCAGCTTCTTTTATCTGGCCACACAAAGTATTCAGCCTTATCCGGGCGGCGTTGTATTGAAGGTGTTGAGCGTTGCGCCGCTCGCCGCGATCGCGTTCAGGCCGCGGCGGGGGCCATCAGCCAAACAGCGCGGCGTCGAATGGTCGCAAGATCGGGACAATGTGATTCTGGCGGTGGCGCTCACGTTCTCATCTCTGGGCGATGCGCTGCTTGACCTCGACCCCGAGCGCCACTTCATAAAAGGGCTGCTGGCGTTTCTCGCGGCGCATCTCATCTATATCCTGCTCTTCGTTCGCAACCGGGCTCGGCCCCTGAGGCCGAAGGTATGGCAGTTGGCGCTAGTGGCCGCTGTGCTGATCTACAGTCTGCTTTTGTCGCTATGGCTTGCGCCGAGCCTGGGGACGATGGCTGCGCCAGTGATGATTTACGTCTGCGTGATCACCGTGATGGCGGTGTCGGCGATCCTGGCGCGGTTTTCAAAGCCCTGGGTCTATACGGGCGTGATCTTGTTTCTGATCTCGGATTCGATACTCGCCGTGGACAAGTTCAAATCACCCGCGCCGCTGCGCGGTTATCTGGTCTGGGCGACTTACTACCTTGCGCAATATGGGATCGCGATCGGGTTTTTACGGGAGAAGTTGGGCGATAAATAATAGTGGGAGCGATCAAGGCAGCCGCGCTTTTTGAATCACTTACGTCGAACGCCCATGCCTTTTGGCGTACGAATAACAAACTCACCGTTCTCCAGTTTTCGAATAAGGTTGCTGACTGTCTCCTGTGTACCTACACATCCTCCGGGCCATATCATGACTGTGGTTTTATCTTTATTCAGTTTTGGGAACTCCCGCCTGGCTGCCGCTTCGTCAAGTTCCAGAAGGAGGATGGCTCCATACACTCGCGCGGCGGGCGTTCCATCCAAAACCAGTTTCAAGGCATAGTCTTCCGCCGCCTTCCCAGCGTTCCATAGAGTCTCGAACGCATCGTATTCCTTCGGCCGCCTCCCCGCGAATCCGACAGATGAGCCTTTAACGTCGCCGGCTTTAAGCAAAAGCTCGAAAGCTGCGCGTACACTGTCATCTTGAGGCAAGAGCATAGCGTAACCGGGGCGTATAATGAGCGCCACTAACACGGCTAAAATCGCAACTTTTACAGTGATTCGCATCTGATCCCCCATAAATGGCTGCCAGTGGAAATTTAAGCCTGGGAGTCTTCATAAGCGCATAGCCAGGCTTCCGCCTCGTCTTTAGAACGAACGAAGCGAATCAAATCGTGCGACTTATGCTCGTAAGCAAGTTCGCTGATTCGTTCCCCGTACGTTTCGGGGTCCGGCAGAACAATCGCCATCCGCAATTTGTAGTTCACAAACTTCTGGAAAAGTTCCCCCGCCAAGCCGCTACGAAGATCGAAAAATTCCCGCGCTAAATCATCCTCGGTGAGGATAAGCCCATCTGAGCCGAAACAAGCCGAAATCGCGTCAGGGATGTCTCCGAAAGACCGGATGGAGATGCCTGAATCAGAAGCGATAAGAATTCTGTGTCCTTCATTCATAATTCATTCTGCCGGTTCGATGGGCGATCCAACTATCTATTCAAGACCATCAATACGAGCAGCAACGGCAGATAGATCACCGAAACTTTGAGCAGCCGGCGCGCCTGTTCGAGCGACGGTTCCCTTGCCGCTGCGATTCCGGCGTGTAAAAACCACGCGCCCAGAACCACTGCGCCCGCCAGATAAATCCGGCCCGAAAAGCCCAGAAAAGTCGGCAGCAGGCTTACGGGTGCGAGCGCCATCGAGTAGCCGACGATCTGGTGGGCCGTCGCTTTGCCGTCGGGTTCGATAACGGGAAGCATGCGGATGCCGGCGCGGGCGTAATCATCGCGGCACATCGTGGCGATCGCGTGGAAATGCGGGAACTGCCAGAGGAACATTATCCCGAAGAGCGTCGCGGCCTCGATTCCGACCTCGTTGCGGGCCGCGGCCCATCCGAGCAGCGGTGGCAAAGCTCCGGGGAAAGCGCCGATGAATGTGCACCAATGAGTGCGCGTTTTGAGCGGGGTATAAAGGAACAGATAGCTCGCCAGAGCGACGAGCCCCCAGAAGGCCGTCAGAGGATTGAGAAACCACGCGAGGTAGGCTTCGGCGATCAGCGAAACCGCCACGCCGAAAGCGAGCGCGCCACGCCGGGACAATTTCCCTGCGGGCAAGGGGCGCAGTTTCGTGCGCCGCATCAACGCGTCCAGGTCGCGCTCCCAATATTGATTGAGCGCGTTGATGCCGCCCGAAAGCAGCGCCACGCCGAGCGCCGTGTGAAGCAGTGGCGTCCAATCGATTGATGAAGGAGAACCAAGCGCGAATCCGGCGAGCGCCGACAGGACTACGAGAGAGGTGATGCGGGGCTTCGTCAATTCAAAATAGGCCGCCATTCTCTCGTTGAAACTCAAGGCTCGCGGCGGAGATTTGACGGCGACTTCCGGCGCGGGCGCGGCCGACGGATCGGCTGCGGTGATGACTTCCATGGAATTACCTTCCGAATGATGAAGAATGGTATTTAATTATGATGATGCGGTAAGCGATAAGATAGCAGATGGCTGCGGGCTTTTCCAAACACTGGCGCAGCCGCTCGCGCGCGGTACTGTCAGGCCGCAGGAACCTTCGCCCCCGAATAAGCGAATGGCGCGAAGATTTGAGGGGAGCCGCGCCGGCTCATCTCCCATTTCGCGCCACTGACGTCCGGATGAAATCGACCATCCCGTTCACAAACTTCTCGCCGGCGCTCCCGATCAGGAAATGGTCTCCGCCTTCGACTATGACCAGACGCTTCGGGTCGCGGGCCGACTCGTAGAGCTTGCGCCCCTGATCGACCGGGATGACCGCGTCGTTTGTCCCATGCGTGATCAGCGCCGGGCATTTCACATCGGCGATCTTGCGCGCCGATTCGAAGCGGTTCTTCGACAGGAAGTGCAATTGTCGCGGCAGCCATGGGAACGAGACCGCGCCCATGTCGCTCGCCGAACTCAGGCCCGATTCGACGATCAACGCCGCGCAAGGGAGTCGCGACGCGAGATCGATCGCCGCGGTCGTCCCGAGCGATTGGCCGTACAACGCGATTTTTTCAGCATTCACGCCGCGCTCGCGCACGAGATGATTGTAAACGGCCTCAGCGTCGGCATAGAGCCCCCATTCGTCCGTCAGGCGGCCCTCGCTGCGCCCGTAGCCCCGGTAATCGAAAATCATCATGTCCAATCCGTGCGCGTTCAGCGACTGCGCGACCCAGACGACGTCGGACAAATTGCCCGTGTTACCATGGCAATGGAGCACGGTCGCAATCGCGGGCCGTTCCGTCGCGCGGAGAAACCATCCGTGGACCCGATCGCCGTTCGCGACCTTCACCCACACCTCTTCGCCGTTCGTCGGCAGCGTCCAATTAGGCCCCGGAACGTAAGGCCCCGGATTGTAGGTCGCCATGTGTTCGAGACGCCGCAGAACAAAGAAAAGAATCACGACCACTAATGGCAGATAGATCAGCATGCGAACCCACCTTGGGAGTCGAGAAGGTTTTCTTGGTTCGGGGAGCTCGTTTTTCATAACTCAAGGGGCGCGGAGTTGATGGAATTGTCATTTTTTCAGCTCGATCACCGCATAGATTCCGAGCCGGGGGACGGAGAATTCAGTCGCGGTTTCGTCATTTACGAAATCCTCCGGCTCGGCGCGTCCGAGTCCGAAAGCGCGCGCCTCGACGCGCCCGTAATTGCCTCGCAACCGCAGGCGCACACCGCCGACCTCGCGACCGCTGTAATTCAGCAGGCTCAATCGCGCGCGCGCGCCGTCGCCGGTGAGTCGGCAGATAACTGTCTCGGTTCCGTAAACGCGCAGGCTGCGGTTTTCGTCGCCGAGGCGCCGGCGAATTTTTTGCGCGAACTCGCTCGGATTAGCCGCCTCCGCCCTCGGATATTCTTTCGAGCCGAGTTTGATATTGACGCGGAATTGGGGCGCGGGGACCGCGACGACATCGAAGAGCAGGTTGCGGCGCGCGAGCAGGTTCATGACTTCGCCCGTCTCCGGTGATTTGTCGTCGATGACGCCGATGTCAGCGACCGGTGGGTAGTTTTCGCCGGTCAGGTTCTTGATGAAAGCAAACATCGCGCCCGCCTCCGCCAAATCGGCCGGATCGATCTTCAAGACCGCGTCGGCATTGTATGCGAAAGCCTCGGCGATCGCCATCGCCGCCTTGCCCTGCGGCAGGTCGTAATAGAACTCGCCTGCTGGATTGCGGGCGAATCGCCAGCCGTTCGCGTCGATCCAGGGGCGGCGCGTCGCCGAAGCCACGTCGGCTCTTCCGGCGATGCGCGGCGTGAGCAGTTTCTCGCGGCGATCGAACTCGGCCTGGCCTGCCGCGACGACTTTGAATCCGGCCCCACGCCACGCCTCGGCCTTGTCCGGAGGCGCGGCGATCCGTTCAATACCCGCCCGCTTCAACGCCTCCGCCGTCTCGACGCCAGCCGACCAGTAGATCAACGGCGCAGTACTGGGGGCGTCAGCAGGCGCCGCCGCCTGCTTTCTGACGCGATCCGCCGAGAAGCCTGTGAAGAGAGCAATCAAAGCGAACACGCAAGCCACAGCGCCCGGCCTCATAAGTATCCTCAATGGAGACTGCCGACTTCTAGTCGGATGAGGAAATTGAGACCGTATGCGAATTGAAGTGCTTGCCCCTTCGATGAGCATCCGGTAAATTGCTTTCGAGCAAAGGCACTCTCTTAGAAGAGCAAACAGCTTCGCTCTTTGACAGTGAAGATATGAAGTTGATTGCACTAATCTTTCCAATCGTAAAATCTTCAGAGTTTCAATGTCCGTGATCGGCGAGCCTTTCACGGATGCGGGTCCGTAACTACTCGCTTAAAGTCCGCCCCTCGGGGCAGGGCTAAGAAAGCCGCCGTGCTTTAAGCCGGCGGAATAGTTACAACTCGATCTCCTTCACTTCGATCTCCCTCTTGTCGTGGACGCCCAGCCCCAAATTCCCTGCGTATTCGACGTGTCCCGGCTCGCGGATGATGATGTTGACGTTCGGGTCCTTGTCACGGTCGCCGCCGTTGTTGAAATCGAGCGTCTTCTCGTCGCGGTTCCAGATCGAGATTGCCCCGCGGCGCTTTCGCTCGTCGTCGATGATGTCAAGCAGCAGGCGATCAATCGCCACGGGATCGGTGCCGAACATGATCGTTCGCGGGAAGAAGACGTATTTCAGCGTCGGCGCGAAAGGCCCTCCATGCCACACGCCTCGCAACCCGTCCATGATCTGCAAAACGGTCTTCGAGCGCAGCGGTTCGACGGCGGCCAGCGCGCCGACGAACGAGAGTGTGTGAGAGACGCCTCTGTTGTGCGTGCGCGCCACGTTCGAGAAACTGCCGTAGGCGATGTTCTTCAAACAGCCCGTGGCGCCGGTCGCGCCGTGGTCTTTCATGTTCGGAATGTTGATGATCTTGGTCAGTTTCTGCGAGACCAGGCGCATCATGTTCGACCGCGTGTCGTCTTCCCCGAAGAAGTCGGCCTCGACGTAGACGCGCGGGTCGTAGTTCTGGTTGTCGTTCCGGGCGTTCGCGCGCTCGGCGGCGAAGATGTTGACGCCTTCAGGCAGGCTCGGCGCGTAATTGACCTGATCGAGCTGACCTTGGAACCGCTCGTAAATGTAAATCTGCTGAGGTTTGACGCCGACCGCCGTCAAATTTCGAACGGTTTCGGCGACTATTTCGTGTGACGAGACCACCCAGGGACGCCCGCCGGCGTTCACCTTAATGCCAACCACGTCGTCGGGCGTGAAAAATCGCCGCCACGAATCGATCGCTTTCGCATCTCCGGCGAGCGCGCGCATCCCGCGCTCCATCATCTCGCGGACGGCCTCGCCGTCGATCTTCAGCCCGTCCTCGCTCAGACACTTCGCCGATTTGACCGAGACGACCTTGCCGGGATAAGGGCCGGGCATTCCGGGCATGGCGGCGGGCTTGTAGGGCGTGACAACCTTGTATTTCGGGGCGTCCCCCTTCGCCTGAATAGTCGAAGCCAGCGGCGTCGCGGCGAGCAGTTGGACGAAGGTTCTGCGTTTCATAGCTTTTATATGTAAGCGATCACGTCAATCTCGACCAGCGAATTGCCGGGGATGCCTCCGGCGGCGGCGATCGTCGTGCGGACCGGCGGCTCTTCGCCGAAACGCCCGCGAAAGACCTCATTCATAGCCTGATAGTCCTTCAGGTCGTTCAGGTAGACGTTGCACTTCAAAACCTTTTCCATCGAAGAGCCGGCGTTGACCAACTCTTTCTCGATCTCGTCGAGCACGTGTTTGGTGTGCGCCTTGATGTCGCCCTCGAAGTGCGCGCCTTTGCCGGCGATGAAGAGCAGATTGCCGTAAGAGACTGCCCCCGAAAAGAGCGGAGGCTGGTCGCCGGGCTTCCTTTCGGGCTTCTTGCCGCCTTTGTAATGAACCTTCTTTGTCGGAGCGTCTTTCTGCGGCTCGGAGGTTTTCGATTTGCCGGCCGCGGCTTTCGCGGCAGGTGCGGCGATTGCGGTCGCGGCGGCGGCTTTCAGGATTTTTCTGCGCTGTGAGTTCATAACAAGTAGTCCTTTGGTTCTGGTTGAAGGTTACGCGACTTGCGAGTTCAGCAAGCCAGAGCTATCGCAGGGTCAAGAATCTCCATTGCCGGATTTTTTTGTCCCGGACGAATGTTGATGAATAATCAGTGATTGTAGCCTGGCAAATTATACGAACGAGATTCGATTCTTGAAAGGCCTATTGGTCCGGCCAAGTCTTGACGGCGCCGGAGCCGAAGGGTATTTTCCGATTGTTTTCACTTGTCTGCGTAGCTAAGAGAACAGCCTGCAACTAAAAACGACGACATTAAATCGGCGAAGCTCTGGTGTGCGGCGCCAAAGCGGATACCGCTGGCGAATTCCCTGATACTGGAGCTCCAGAGGCGCGGAATGTTTGTAGAACAGGTTGCACAATAGTTCTCGAAGCTCCGGAGGAGCGACATATGCCATATGTCGCTCCTCCGGAGCTTGGGACAATCGGCTGCTGGTTTCTATAAACATTAGGCTCCTCCGGAGCTAAGAGCCGAAAGACTCATTTTCTGAATTCGCCAGCAGACTCTCAAAGCGCGCCGCACTCCAAAGCTTCGCATTCAATAGAGAGTTGACGCCGCCGGAGTCGCTTTGGCGCCGGCGATTCGAAAGGAAGATGTCACATGCCAGACCGTCGCAATTTTCTTCAGGCGATGTCGAGCGTCCCGTTCATCGGCGGGCTGTTCGCTTCAAGCGCCCGCGGGGCCGCGCCGAAATCGGCTAAACGCGATTACTTTAAAGAGCTGAACGTTCGCCCGTTCATCAACGCGGCGGGCACGTTCACTACGTTGACGGCGTCGCTGATGCGGCCGGAAGTGATCGAGGCGATAAATTACGCCTCGGCGACCTTCGTGCCGCTCAACGATTTGCAGGAAGCCGCGGGCAAACGCGTCGCCGAACTGATCGGTTGCGAAGCGGCGATGATCACTTCGGGCGCCGCCGCCGCGCTGACTGTCGGCGCGGCGGCCTGCGTCGCAGGCAAAAATCCCGACTGGATCAAACGCATTCCCGACCTGGCCGGGACCGGAATGAAGAGCGAAGTGATAGTCCAGAAGTCGCACCGCTACGGCTACGACCACGCCGTGCGCAACTGCGGCGTCAAGATGGTCGAGGTCGAGACCTCGGACGAACTGGAGAGGGCTGTCAATGAAAAGACCGCGATGATGCTCTTCTTCAATGACGCCGACCCGAGGGGCAAGGTCAAGATCGAGGAATTTGTCGCGCTCGGCAAGAAACACAACATTCCCACTTTCAACGACGCGGCGGCGGACGTGCCCCCGACCGAGAACCTGTCGAAATACACTAAGATGGGCTTCGACCTGGTGACGTTTTCCGGCGGCAAAGGGCTGCGGGGGCCGCAGAGCGCGGGGTTGCTGCTGGGCCGCAAAGACCTGATCGAGGCCGCTCGTTTGAACTGCTCGCCCAACAGCGACTCAATAGGGCGCGGTATGAAGGTCAACAAGGAAGAGATCTTGGGAATGATGGTCGCCGTCGAGATGTACCTGAAGCGCGACGCCGCCGCTGAATGGAAAGAATGGGAGCGCCGCGCCAAATTGATCGCAGACGGCGCGACGAAAGTCGCGGCCGTCAAGGCCGAAATTCACGTCCCGCCCATCGCCAATCACGTTCCGACCGTGCGCTTGACCTGGGAGAAAGCCGCGTTGCCTCTCACGGCCGACGACGCGCGCAAGCGACTGCGCGAGGGCAAACCCTCCATAGAGATCGCGCCCAACGCGTCGCCGGCGAAGGCCGAAAAACAGGAGATCGGAATCGGCGTGTGGCAGATGCAACCGGGCGAGGCGGAAATTGTCGCGCGGCGGCTGCGCGAAGTCTTCGGTGAAAACAAAACAGCTTGAGAAGGGGAGTGGGGAATCGGCGGCTCCCCAGAGCGTTCACTGTTCCGTTGCTCCTCAACACCGATGATCATATTTTTGTCGGTTGAGGCGCAACGGATTTACAGATCCTTATTGACAGTCGAATTACATCAGCGATAACCTTCGGCTCCCCTGAACAACATCCATCAAAATCATTCACTGAAATAGAGGCTCCGTTGGTTATCACATTCGCCCTAAAGGCGTGTGACTACTCGGGAGTCTGATCGAGAGTCAAAGCGTTTTCGCTTTTCAAAGGAGGCACCCATGAAACGATTTGCGCTCATTCTCGTGGCCATGATGGCCATTGCCCCGCGCCCTGTGTCCACCCAGTCGCCGTTTGGCGCGGCGCGGCGCCTACAGCTCGTTGAAGCCACAGTCCCGGAGCTCCAATTGGCGTTGCGTTCTCACCTTATCACCTCAGAACAGCTGGTGCAGATGTACCTTAATCGCATCGCCGCTTACGACGACGCGGGACCGATGCTGAACTCGTTCATTCACATCAACGAGCATGCTCTCGAGGAAGCGCGCGCCCGCGACCTCGACCGGCGCCGCGGGCAAGCGCACGGACCGCTATTCGGAATCCCGGTACTGCTGAAAGACAACATTGACACTGCGGGGATGCCGACGACGGCGGGTTCGGTCGCGCTCGCGGGCTCCGCGCCACCCGATGACGCGTTCATCACACAGAAGCTGCTTGAGGCCGGCGCAATCATCCTTGGCAAAGCGACGTTGACTGAATTTGCGAACTTCATCGCCATCGGCATGCCTTCAGGATACAGCTCGCTCGGCGGCTACGGCTTCAATCCTTACGATCCGCGACCGCTGCCTGGCAGTGACGGGCGCCCCGTCTTAACGCCAGGTGGCTCGAGCTCAGGTGCGGGCATCGCCGTGTCCGCTAACCTGGCGCCGGTCGCTGTGGGCACAGAAACGTCAGGCTCGATCCTCAGTCCAGGCACGTCCAATGGCGTAGTCGGCATCAAACCGACTGTTGGATTGGTGAGTCGAGATGGGATACTTCCGATCACCGCTGATCAGGATACCGCCGGGCCGCTTGCGCGCACGGTGACTGACGCAGCAATCCTGCTGAGCGTAATTTCCGGATATGATCCGAACGACGCGGCGACAGCGCCGTGCCTTGTTGATGGCAACTGCCAAAGAGACTATACGAAGTTCCTCAAAAAACATGCTCTCCGCGGCGCGCGGATCGCCGTCCCGCGCGTACCCTACTGGAATGGTTTCTCCGCCGCGCAGCAACAAATAATGCTCGATGCGATCGAGGCGCTCCGCCGTGAGGGCGCGTTCGTGGCAGATCCATATGAGATCCCCAACCAGGACGCCATCTCAGCATTCGGCATTTGCACTTCTTTTCCCGCTCCCAGCAACTGTTCAACGGCGCTGATGTATGGGCAAAAGCACGATCTGAACAATTATCTGGCAAGCCGCCCAAGCGCTCCGGTTCATACGCTGGCTGACATCATCGCATTCAACAACGCGAATGCGGGGGTCGCGCTGAAATACGGCCAGGCCATTTTCCTCGCTGCCAACCAACTCGACACGAGTCCCGGAAGCGCGGATACGCTGCGCTACCTGGCCGACCGCGCTCAGGACCTGGCCCTCACCCGAACCGGTCTGGACGCGGTGTTCAACGGGCCCGATGGCATCGAAGGCACGAATGACGACTTTGACGCCATTCTCTTTCCACAGAACCGTGGCGCGGCCGCGCCGGCCAAGGCAGGTTACCCGAGCATTGTGGTTCCTGGCGGCTTCGTTCCGCCGACGGGCGCTGTCGTGAACCCTGCGCCATTCGGGGTAGCGTTTACGGGCCGCGCATTCAGTGAGCCTACCTTGATCGCCTTAGCGTACGCGTTCGAACAGGCGACTAAGCATCGGCAGGCTCCAGCGAGCGCGCCTCCGTTAACCACCGACTTCGTTCGTCGGCCGTAATGTAGCGATTCAACAAGCGCCGATTTACACCCCCCCTACAAAACGAGAAGCCGGGTCAATCGCCCGGCTTCTGTTTCAAAGGCGCGAAAGCTCTTCGCACAGATCGAGCGCAGCGCGGTCATTGCTGGCAAACAACCTGACTACGCCTCCTAGACTCTCAGACTCTTCTCGTTCCGCGTAGCGCGGCTCCGCCTCGTTTAAAACGACCTGCGCGCATTTCGAGAACAACCCGGCGAGCGCAAAAACGGCCGTTTCCCCTTCTTCGTGCGCGGCGACGCCTGCGGAGTACGCAATCACACGCCGCAGGTCACAACGCGCGATTGGCTCAACGATGTGGTTATCACAGGTCGCCTGAATGACTATATCGCCATCCTCAATGATAATCTCCACGTTCACCTCGTCGATGATCCGCCGTATCGTATCGAGTTCGGACTGCGTCATCTCACGTCCGTCAAAGATTCTCTCTTGAGTCATAGCGCCTCCGTTAGTCGTTTTTCGCCCATAGGCGGAATAATCGGAAAGGCAAAGCTCTCGCCTTTGGGCGGAAATTTCAGAGTTCAAGCCGCGCTGTCATTTGCGGGGAATTACGATTCCAGGCGGAAAATTGCGTTTCGGTACTCCTCGGCGGCCAGTTTTTGAATTTCAGCCAGGCGTCGGGATCGTCCAGGGCGACGCCTATCACTTCATCAATCAGGCCGGCTATCTGGTCCCCCTTCGGCGTTTTCAACTCTCGTGCCAGGCAGAGAATCTCAAATATCGCCGACGGTACCTGTTCCAACTTTGTGGCGCGCCCGAAAGTGTCCCGACTGCCGAGTTCCGAAGTGGGATGTTGGGGCTTGAGGATATTAGAGCGGTATTCAGATCAGTGTACGGGTTAATAGAACGCGGATGACCCTGATAGAGCGGATTGACGCCGATCCTTTTCAGGTTTTATCCGCGATGATCCGCGCCCGTCCGCGTCATCAGCGTTCTATTGATGCGTCCTTTGCCGCAAAACAATTGCTTCCACGTATACGCAGCGGTTGAACAGACTTAACGCTATATGCGGCTCACTGATTTGCCGACGCCGCTTTGGGACGGCGTTTGTGCGCGTCGAACCAGTTGAAGATGTCTTTGAACGCCGGGACGACCACGTCGCCGTGATTACCACCGGGGACTTCAATGTATTTGATCTCGACGCCTAGCTCTTTGCCGGCCTTGACCATTTTTCGAGATTCTTCGACGGGCACGGTCGGGTCGTTGTCGCCGTGAACGACCACCCAGGGAATGTGAGTGATCGCTTTCAGTTTAGGTCTCGAGAAAGGAGTCCCTCCGCCCGCAATCGGCCCGATCGCCGCGAAGACGTCGGGGTTGTTGACCGCGATTGACCACGAGCCGTAACCGCCCATCGAATGGCCCATCAAATAAACGCGGTCGTCGTCAATCGAAAAGTCGCGCTTCATCCCGTTGATCACGTCAATCACGTCGCGTTCGGCCGCGGCCATGTACATCGAATATGGCCCCCGGCCTTTCGGGCAGACGACGATGTAGCCGCGCTCTTCGGCGACGCGGCGGATCGCGCCGTTGTCGTACCCCGCGAAGAAGCTGTTCTCATCCCCGCCCATTCCATGCAACGCGACGACCATCGGCCATTTCTTCTTCGCGTCGTAATTGGCCGGTATATAAAACCGATAAGGTTGCACCGTGTCGTCAATGGCCGACCGGTAGGCCCATTGAATGTCGCCGCGACTCGCGCGCAGCGGGTCTTCGCCTTTCTCTATCCTGTCGAGCGTCGCCGAGGCGTTGACCACGGAGCCCTTCACGTCGGCGCGCTCCACCGAGAGCCGCCCCGAATTGGCCATTTCAACCATCGAAGCGGCGTATTCGACCGCAGGGATGGCGAGCGACAGGCCGTCCTTCTTGTCCGCTTTCAATCTAGCGGCGACCAGGGCGGCGCGTTTTTTGATCGCCTCGGCCTGGGCGTTCAATCCTCGCGCGATGAGGACGGGCGCGGGTTTGATTATGGGTTCGCCGTCTTTAGGAATGAGCGTCAGCGTGATTTGATAATTGCCGTCGGCCAGGTCGGGAATAGCGGCTTCGATCGAAACCGGTTTCGTAAAGTCAGGCTCAACGCCACTGACCTCTTTCAATTCTTTTTCCTGTTTTGAATTTTTCAACGAGATCGAGCCGCTGAGCTTGCCCGCGATCGGCTCGTCCGGCGCGAACGACTGCGAGATCGTGATGCGCGCGACGTCTCCGGGATCGAAGACAGCGCGGTCAAGTTTGATTTGCATCGCCGCGCTCATCTCGAGCGACGCCGTCCACGGCTGATTGCGGATCAGCGCCATCGCGCGAGAGTAATATTTGAGCGCGTCGCCGTATTTCTGGCCGCCGGTCGCGGCCCTGGCTTTGGCTTCAAGTTCCTCGACCAGTTTGCGCGTTTCGTCGCTCATCCGCTCGGTGTTTTTCAGCGTGCGGAATCTGACCGAAAGGCCCAGCGTGGTCGCCGCGTCCTGCGCCCGAATCGGAAGAACGGCGAAGGAAACTGCGAATAACACAGCGGCAAAGAAACGTACAACAAAGTGTTTCATTTACTCCTCCCTCAAGATCAATAAACCGGTTTTCAAATGTACGAAGACTGTTAGCCACAGAGGACACAGAGAACACAGAGAAATCCATTATGTCCTCTGTGTCCTCTGTGTCCTCTGTGGCTATTCATCCACATGAAAACCGATGTAAACGAGCGACCGTCGGGATGGCGCCCAATGCTAGCATATTAAGTGGCGGCCTGTTCCTTTTTGCGCAGAAGATTCTTGAGGCCGAAAAGCGATTCGAGCGTGTCCTGCCAGAAAGGCGCGCCGACGCTGAGCAGCATCGTCGTTATCAGCCATCCGGCCACCGTTTCGACGATCTTCTGTGTCGTGGGCCGTTGTGGGTTTTTCCAGGCGTCCACGATCCAGCGCGGGCCGGTGAAGCCCAGCGCCGTATAGAGCAACACGTTCTGTTCGATCTCCTCGTATGATTTTCTCGACCAGTCTTCGAGCGTCTGATTTATCTCGCCACTGTTGGCCGCCGGCTGTTCGCGGAGTCTCGATGCGATCCGCTCGCCAGATTGAACGATCATGTCCCGCTTCGATTCATTGGCCGAAATTTCGCGGTAGATGTCGAAGAGGTTCGCATTGAGCAGCGCGACCACGGCGAAGCTGATGGCCATGGAGAAGCTCCTCATGCTCCGCGTGTAACGCTCCTCGAAGCTACGCATGATCGTGTCATACCAGGCTTCGACTTTCCCCGGCAACTGGCTCAATTTTTGCGGCGCCGCGACGACGGCCTTTATCTCGTCTGAGAGCGGTTCGAGCATATTCTGCAATTTCAGCAAGGCCTGAATCGCTTCGCCGCTCGCGGGGCCTTTCAATTGGAGCAGCGTCGCCTCGATCGAGTCGGGCGCCGCGTCGAGCGTTTTGCGCGCCGCGCCGAGCGCCGATTCGCTCAGCTCGCCGAGCGTCAGGTCGCTGTTTTTCAGATCTAAAAATTGATGGGCGTCCGAGAGGAGCCCCAACAGCGGCTCTTCGATTTCGGCCAGCGGGGTCTGTTCGATCAGCGCGCGATGTTTGATGAAGAATTCTTTGACGGCCTTCCGCGCGCCGGCGATCTCATCCTTGATCTTCGACATATTCTCGCGTACAGGGACCGGGATGTGTTTGATCAGATCTTCGACCCTTACCTGCCCGATGAATTTGATCAACTCGTCTTTCGAGACAGATTCGATCATCATTTTGCCGCGCGGTGACACGCGCCCGGCCCGCAGGAATTCTTCGACGACCGCCTGGTATAAGGCTCCGACCTGCGGATCTCGCGCTTCCAGCGGCTCCGAATGGCCGGGAATGAACTTCCGGACGAACGAGAAAAACGCCCGGATCAGTGGCGCCCGGTCTGAGACCGAGCGCATAGACTTGATCGCGTCTTTGTCGAGCAAGTAATAGAACATGTGTATCAGAGACTGTTCTAGCTGAAGCGATTTGATGCGGAAGAATTTTTTGATCGCGGACTGGATTGATTGCACGATGAGGCTGAGAACCAGCAACGCCACAACCACGGCTATCAATTTGTCCAACGCGTCGAGATTTAACATGGTACCTCCTGGGGGTTAGCCACAGAGACACAGAGACACAGAGAAGGAGAGAAAGAGAGAAAGAGAGAAAGAGAGAAAGAGAAGAAGAGTGACGGAGAGACAGATCGCCCTTATTTTTTCTGTCCCCCTGTATATCCTTCCCTATGTCTCTGTGGCTCTGTGTCTCTGTGGCGGATTTTTACCAACTATTCGAAATTCAGCCCGAGTCCCGCGCGCTCTGAATGGGCTTTGATCTGCTCCAGAACTTCTATGGCCAGGGCCAGCGCGCGGCGGCCCTCGGCCCCGCCGGCCTCGGGCGCGGTTCGCGATTGAACTGCGGTGATGAAAGATTCGATTTCTGCCAGCAGAGGCTCGCGTTTTTCGACATCCAGACTTTCTGCCGCGATTTGGGGCAAGGCCCCCGGGCTCATCGGCGGGATCAGTTTGAGCGCCGTCACCTGTTGCTCGGCGTAATCGAGCGAGTAATATTCGTTCGGTTGAAAGACGCGCAGCTTGCGCAGCCGTTCGCCGGCGACGCGGCTGGCGGTGATGTTGGCGACGCAGCCGTCGGCGAATTCGAGCCGGGCGTTGGCCAGGTCGATCTTCGGCGTCAGTATCGGGACCCCGACCGCCTCGATTTTGACGACGTCGCTTCGGACCAGGCTGGCGATGATGTCCAGTTCGTGAACCATCAAATCCATCACCACGTCCACGTCGAGCGAGCGCGGCGTAAAGACGCCCATCCGGTGAGCCTCGAAAAACCTCGGGCGTTCGATGCGCCGGCGCAGCGCCACGAAAGCCGGGTTGAAACGTTCGATGTGGCCTGTCTGCAAAACCAGATTCTTCGATTCGGCGGCGCTGATCATTTCGTCCGCTTCGTCAAGCGAGCGGGCAATCGGCTTTTCGACCAGGACGTGGACGCCCGCTTTCAGGAAGGCGCGGGAGATTTCGAAGTGACTGACGGTCGGAGTCGCCACGCTGACCGCCTCGACCTGGTCTAGCAGTTCGCGGTAGTCGCGAACGAAACGCGTCATATGGCGTTCGGCGATCTCGCGGCCCCGGGTTTCGTTGAGGTCACAGACGGCGACGAGTTCGACCTGTTCGAGAGAGGCGTGGACGCGGGCATGAGCCTGCCCGAGGCTCCCAACGCCGATGACTGCGGTTTTAATTTTGTCGACCATAAGTTTTATAAAGGCGATTTCAAGTTTTGAGTTTGGATGCTACTCTGAAGGCTGCAATTTTAACTTGAATCATCAAATTTGAAATATCAATTGTGCAAACCGACCGTCTTCCTTTAATCAGAGAAAGAGACAATCCCGAACACTTCTATTTGATCGCGCTCCTCTTTCTGTGCGGGGCCGTCTACTTCTACGGGCTCGGGCGTTTGCCGTTCATCGGCCCCGACGAACCGCGCTACGCCGAGGTCGCGCGCGAGATGTACGCGACCGGAGATTGGATTACTCCGCGACTCGGCGGGATCAAATGGTTCGAGAAGCCCGCGCTGACGTACTGGCTCTTGGCCACGGGCTACGCGGTGTTCGGCGAAAACGAATTCGGCGCCCGGTTCGGCGTCGCCGTGGCCTCGACTTTCGCCGCGCTGCTGCTCTACTTCTTCGGCCGCCGCGCGCGTTCGGCGCGGTTCGGATATTTGAGCGCGGCGGCGCTTGTTACCTGCGGGTTATGGCCGGGCTTCGCGCGCGGCGTAACATGCGACCTGCCGCTGACCGTCGCGATCGAAATCGCGCTCCTCAGCTTCTTTCTCTGGGAGAGCAAAGAAGCGGGGGCCGGCGCCGACCGGCTCTGGTACGTCTTCTGTTTCGCGCTGGGCCTGGCGACGTTGGCGAAGGGACTGGCCGGAATCGCCCTGCCGATGATGATCATTGGGCCATACCTGATTCTGACTGGCGCCTGGAGGTCGCTGCTGAGACCGCGCCTGATCATATTCGGCGCGTTGATATTCCTGGCGACGGCGGCCGTCTGGTATGCGCCGGTTATCGGGAGGAACGGCCGCGAATTCATCGACGAATTTTTCATCGGCCATCATTTCCAGCGCTACCTGTCGAATAAATACCGCCACCCGCAGCCGTTCTATTTTTTCCCTCTGCTCGCAGTCGCCGGGAGTTTCCCGTGGTCGGTCTATCTGCTCGCGTCAGTGACGCGGACCTTAGTCTGCGCCTGGCGCGGACAGACTGAAGTCGGACAGACTGAAGTCAGTCCCGCGACCAAAGTCTTTCCCATCGACCGGCTCCGTCTGTTTTTGCTTCTCTGGATCGCTGCCCCGATAGCCTTCTTCTCGTTTTCGTGGTCGAAGCTGCCGGGCTACATCCTGCCGATTTTTCCGGCGGTCGCGCTGATCATAGGCGGGGAACTTGAGCGTTGGTGGCGCGATGAATCGCGGCCTCCGGCGCCGCCGCAGTTTTTGACGGCGGCGCTCACGGCAGCGGCCGGAATCGGCGCCGGCCTTCTTCTTCAGCGCGAACTGGGCGTGAGCGCGCGCGACGCGTGGTTGATGGGATCGATCGCCGTTCTAGCGGTCGCCGTCTATCTGGGATTGCTGCTTTTCAAAAACGGCAGAGTCGCCACGCTCTATCTGCCGATCGGGCTGGCCGTGATACTCGTCGCCGCCACGCATCTGGTCTTTCCCGGGCTGGGAAATCGGGAATCGTTGAAGGGACTCTCGCTGAAGGCTCTTGAAGCGGCGCGTCCCTACGAGCGTTTAGTCTTCTTCATCAACAATGACCAGAGCATAAATTTTTACGCCGCGGGTCTGCCGCTTCGCGACGAACGCTCGGAACTCGTGACCGCCAAGTCTGGCGAAGAGATCGGGATGCTCATCGATGCCGGCCGCAGTCAGAGTATCCTGATTATGACGCCCAAGCGGTGGAGAGACGGCGTGACTAAATCAGGATTGCTGCGCGCCGAGAAAATCGGAGAGCAGAACTTCAACGCCAGTTGCTCGCCCGAATGCGATTGGGTGTTGCTGCGCGCGCAGCCGGCGCGATACCAGGAGTAACGGCGCATTCTAGGGGCGCCATATGGCATATGAAATTGGAACATAAAGAAGACCATTTGATTCTGGCCACCAACGCGGACGCCATGATTCGCCTGATCGCGGCGGTGACTACCGATCTCGTCGCCGAGGCATGCGACCGTCACAGGACCGCGCCCACGGCCTCGGCCGCGCTCGGGAGGACTCTGAGCGGGGCGTTGCTGTTGGGCAGCGCGTTCAAAGACCTCGAATACATCACCCTCCGTTTCGATTGTGACGGCCCGGTCGGCGGCATCGTCACCGAAGCCGGCGCAGGCGGGTCGGTGCGCGGCTACGTCAAGAATCCGGCGGCGCACCTGCCCCCGAATTCAGTGGGGAAACTCGACGTGAGGGGGATTGTCGGCGGCGGGATGTTGCACGTCATTCGCGAAGCCGGGTTCGAGATCGGTTTGATGAAGGAGCCTTATTACGGCTCGACCCCGATCGTTTCAGGAGAGATCGCCGAAGACATCGCGCATTACCTGGCGGTCTCCGAGCAGATCAATTCGGTGGTCTCGCTCGGAGTCTTCGTCGAATCCGAGCGGGAGCGCGTGACCGCGGCGGGCGGCTATATGATTCAGGCGCTGCCCGGCGCCGAGGAAAACGCGATCGCCGCAATCGAGAAAGCCGTGGCGGACGCCCCGTCCGTCACCGAGGCGATTCGCGGCGGCGCGGACGCCGCCGAGATGTTGCGACTCGCCCTTAGAGGCCTTCCCTTCGACACCCTCGAATCGCGTCCGGTCGAGTTCCGTTGTAAATGCTCATACGAGCGTGTCGTGAGGATCGTCACCGCGCTCGGACGTGAAGAAGTCGAAGACATGATCGAAAAGGACAAGGGCGCGGAACTGACCTGCCATTTCTGCAACTCAGTCTACTATCTGGATGAGGATGCGCTACGAGGGATACTCGAACCGCCTCCGCCGGTCATGATGTGATCCGGTCGGATTTATTTCAAAAATCCCGTAGACGAAAATTTAGCGCAGTTTGCAAATTAATGTAGGGGCGGACCTGCGTGTCCGCCCCGGATTGGGTGTACAGGAAACCACCGGGGCAGACACGCA